>JAWODU010000067.1:0-20032 GCA_046483125.1 Kiritimatiellia bacterium | reverse complement strand
GCACTCCTTTTAGTTGTTAATCTACAGTGGATTACGATAAATAGGCATGTGATTGTATATCATGCATCCTTGTATTATGCTGTGAAATGTGCTACGATACGGCCGTGAATTACACAGCGGCAAATATCCAAACTGGCGAAAAACGATCACAAAACCGACAAAACCCACTGAGCGGGAGAGCGCCAGACGGCTTATCTTGCCTGAGCCGGGGTTTAAGGGGTTTCTGCAACCAGTAGTTGCAGTTTTACACATCACCGCGGGCAGGTGCAGCGGCTATTTAACATAATGGCCTTATAGGCCCCAAGGACGTAAGATCACCTACCGATTGCTGGGGTATAACGCGTGGCTGAAAGACTTTTTCTCGGCGTGGGAGTTTATCAGACGAACGAAATTCGCCTGACGCGTTCAGGCAGCGAGGTAATGATAACGAAAAATGACACGAAAACAGGCGAGGTCTGTGCCGAAACGGCTGCCATTGAGCACTGTACCGGCGCCACAGCCGACAAAAGCCTTTCCCTGCCACTCTTTGCCTGTGAGAAGCCGCATAAACTCTTGAACCCGGCTGTTCAACGGTCGAAAAATCAGTTGCAATGATCGTTGCTAAAAAGGTCGCTTATTTTAGGACTAGGTGTAGGGACTAAGTGTGGGGACTAGGTGTTCCTGCCCTACCATCTTAATCCCAATCTTAATCCTGATCTTTATCTCCACCAATCTTAATCTCTCCCTCTGACCTCTGACCCGACCTTCGGCTAACATCCGTGGAATCCGTGGTTGCTCCCAGGCTGCAGCTTGTCCCGGTTGATTCAGTCTGCTGTCAGGACAGGAAGGACAGGTCGGCGGATGAGAGGCGGCGGGAGAGTTCGTCTATTACCGCCTTGTCGCGGTCTTCGCCGCTTGAAGGGAAAGTTGCGGAGAATCTTATATAGCGGCCGGCGTCGTCCCACGGTACGGTCGATATGAGGTGTTTTTCTATCAGGTACTTTGAGGCGTCGGCCGCGGATGCGAATCGCGTTTTCCCCGCGGCAGAGGGCGCCGGCACATAGAGGTAAAAAGTGCCGCCGGGCATGGCGGCTTCGAAACCGGCGCTTGCCAGGGCGGCGACCAGCGCCCGGAGCCTTGTTTCATAATGCTGTCTTATGCGTTCGGAAAGGGCCTCATCGGCGATGCCCGCGCATGCCGCGAGCTGAATGGCCTTGAACTGACCCGAATCGCTGTTGTCCTTTACTTCGGCGTAGGCCCGGATAACGCGGCTGTCTCCGGCCGCGAATCCCAGGCGCCACCCGGTCATGTTGTAGCTCTTGCTCATTGAGTGCAGTTCGACGGCGTTTTCCTTCCCGCCCGGCCGGGAAAGAATAGAAAGCGGTTCTCTGCCGTATACGAGGGTGGCATAGGCGGCGTCGTGCACGATAAGAATATTGTGCCGCTGGGCAAATTCGATAAGCCGGTCGAAAACTTTCCCGGAAGGGGCCGCTCCGGTCGGATTGTTGGGGTAGTTCACGTAAAACAGCTTTGCGGCGGAAGCGTCGGACGGATCGATCGAGTCGAGATCGGGGTAAAAACCGTTTTCTTTCAGCAGGGGAAGTTCAACGACTTTTCCGCCCAGATAACGGACGTGGGTGGGCAGAACGGGGTAACCCGGGACCGTGGTAAAGGCAACATCGCCGGGATCGATGAAACAGAGCGGCAGTAAGGCAAGGGCGTTTTTTGAACCGATACTGTGATTGATTTCCGTTTCAGGATCCAGACCGCTTACCCCGAAAAACTTCTCCATGTAGTCGCACGCGGCGGACTTGAACTCGGCGATTCCGTTGTCGGCGTAACCCCTGTTGGCCGGGTCGTCAATAGCCTTTTTCATCTCCTCTCTCACGGCTTCGGGAGCAATTCCGTCGGGTTCCCCTACGCCGAAGTCGAGGAGCTCGATGCCGGGATGGGCGCGGGCGGCGGATGCTTTTGCCCGCTTGATCATTTCGAATTTGTATATTTCCTTCGAGGTACCGAAGGCGGCGCCCCCGATGCGTTCGGCGTATATTTCGCGTGGATTCATGGTCCGGCCTCGTTGGTTCAGGGGAAGTGTCGGGATATGAAACGGAGGTGTCAAGGATGGAAGAGGGGGAAGGGCTGAAAGCGAAAGCAGAAATGGGGAAAGCTGAAAGCAGAAATGGGGAAAGCTGAAATGGGAGGGAGAAACCGCGAATCACGCGAATAGGGCGAATGGCGAGGGGGAAAGCAGAAAGATGAAAGCTGCCATCCGTCGGCTGACGGAGGTCCGCCTGGGCTAAAACGGGAAAGAGGAACCCCGAACCTTGAACAGTGAACCGGAAAACAAAATGCGTGACAAACACTGGTGTCGGAAAAGCATTGACTGCGGGAAGGACGCGGCGTAGTGTCGAGGGCGGACGGAAGTTAAGATTTGAGCAATTACTCTGCGGAGGGAAAAGATGATAAAGAAACAGTTCACATTGTACCTGGAAAACAAACCCGGCGAATTGGCCGGCATAACGAGAAAGCTCGCGGACGCCGGAGTCAACCTCGAGGGCATATCCGTATCGGAAAGCACGGACGTGGGGCTGATTCAGATAGTGGCCGGCGACGATTCGGCGGCCGAGAAGGTATTCAGGGATACGAGAGTGTCGTACACGGTCCAGAAGGTGGTTCTTTGCGCGCTTGGAAACAAGCCGGGTGCCCTTTCGTCCGTTCTGGCCGAGCTGGCGGAATCGGGGGTAAACATCAACTACGTTTACGCCACTTCCAGCGACTGCGAATGCGAGTGCCGGTGCAACGTGGTGATAAGCGCGCCGGATCTGGCAAAAGTGGAAGAGCACTGCGGCTGATCGGGGACGGGACGGGGCCGGTAACGGTCAGGAAGCGCCGCTCGGTTTCTTTTCGTTTTCGGATTTCAGGGCCTCGAGTTTTTCCCGGGCCTCGGTGAGGCGAGCGCCGGACTCTACGTCCTCTATTTCGTCATTTACCGTCAGGGCCTCGGTCATTCTTCCGGCTTTTGTCAGTTTCTTCCTCAGCTCCGTAAGGCGTTTGACGTACCTTTCGGCGCCCCTGATAACCTGATTGTAAAGACGGACGGTGTGTTTTCTTCCCAGAGATTCGTACTTTGAATGCAGTCCTCTGGCTTCCGCCGGCCAGTCTTCGGGCGCCTCTTCAAGCAGTTCGCCGTCCGTTCTGAAGCGGCGGAGTTCTTCGGTGACCGCCAGCCAGCCGACCAGATCGCCTGCCTCCTGAAGCCGGCGCTGAGCCGATTTGAGATCTTCTATGTAATCGGCGGGCCAGGATTCCATGCGCCTGGTGTGGTCGGCTTCGATTTTTTCGAGTGACTGATCGTACTCTTTTCTCAGGGACTTGAGTTTCGAGGACACCGGCGGTTTGACGGCTGTGTCGGGCGGGGCCGGCGGCGGCAGTCTCCTGCTGTACATATCGCCGACTCCCCAGAGAGAAGCGTACTTTTCAAGCCCCGCGCGAAGGGGCGTGTGACGGTATAAAGCGGTGACCGGCCGGTAGACGGAGTTGCAGGCACCCGTTTCGGAAGATCCGAACAAGCGCTGTAGAGGAGCGTCGCTCAACACGTAAAGTATAAGCAGACCCAGGGCAATAAAGATCGCGTTCCCGCCGCGGCGGCGCCATCGAAGCCGTTTGATGCGCCCGAGCAGGGCCAGGGCTTCGGAGTCTCTCTCTCCGTTTTTTTCCGCCAGAGCTTTACAGATACGTTCGGCGTAGCGCCATTCACCGTTCTTCATCGCTTTGTCGGCCTCGGTGATATCGCGTGTCCGGATGTGCCGGGGCAATTTTCCGGCTATATCCTCGAAGCGGCCGTCGTTGGAAAGTTTTCTGTATTGCTCGAGGCATCTGCGGACCCTTTCGTAATTTCCGGCCGTCATTTGCCTGGGGATTTCTTCGGCCATCTCGTTTTTCCGCTTGAGCGCGCTGGAAGCGGAGCCGGCGAGTTCACGAACAGAGGCGCCCATGGAACGGCCTTTCTCTCCAACGGGATGGAAACCGTCGATCTTGCCGGCATGCCGGACTATGAATTCATAGTCCTTTTCTTCCCACCGGGCGCGAAGTCGGGCCAGCAGATTCGAAGCCGCTTCGTATTCCCTCGCGTCCGCGCCGCAGGCGCCGCAGAATTGGACTCCAAACCGGGTTTCGGCCCCGCATTCCATGCAGGTCTCGCCGCCGTCCCATCCGCATTTTCCGCAGTACCTTATTGCGACCGGATTGACGGTGTCGCACCATTTACAGTGCCACGTGGTTTTTACGGTGGGAAGTTCCACGCTGGAAGGGGCCTTGATTTCATTGAGCGCTTCGCTCAACTGCCGTACGCCCTGCCACCGTTTGACGGGGTCTGGTTCCAGTGCCCTGCTGATGGGGGCGGCGAGCGTTTCGGGTATGTCTTCCCGGCGAAAATAACGCGGATTTCTGCCGGTGACACTGAAAAAGAACAAAGCACCGAGCCCGTAAACGTCGGAACGTTCGTCGGTCAGGCTGGCGTCGGTTTCCTGTTCGGGGGCGCCGTAGCCGAGAGAGAGCATTTTTTCTCCCGTCACGGTGAGCCTGTCATCCGGCACGCCCAGCTGGCGCGCCAGTCCGAAGTCCACTATTTTGGGTTCGCCGCTTTCGTCAAAGAGAACATTGGACGGTTTGAGATCGCGGTGAATAACGCCGCAGGCATGAGCGTATTCCACGGCCCTGCACAATTTGAGCATCAGGTCGAGGGCGTCATTGACGGGGAGAGGTCCGTCCCTGTTGATCCGGTCCATCAGCGTGAAAGGCGATGGAGGCACCTTGCCGGGCGAAGCTTCCGGAGGCCCGGGGATGTATTCCATAATTATGTAAGGACCTTCGGAATCTTCTCCGAGCACGTAAACGTGCACTATGTAGATATGGTTAAGCGCCGCTACGGCCTTGGCCTCCCTGAAAAACCGCTGGCGAAGCGCTTTACGGGAAATGCCGGTGCGGTTGAGACGCTTGATGGCCGCGTAACGTCCGAGCCTTCTGTCCCGGGCGAGCCACACGACCCCCATTCCGCCGTCCCCGATTTTCTCCAGGATCTCGTACTGCGACGAGAGATCGGCCTCCGGGGTCCGCTGGACATCGGGTCCGTCTCCGGGTTCCGTTACCGCAGTGGTAGGTATTTTGACCGTGCGGTCTGAAGGGGAGCGGCGACGGGGCTCGCCGTCGGCATTCTTTTCTCGTTTCCGCGATGTCATAAACGGCTGTCCGTAAATTACCGCGGCGGCCGGGGCCGCGGGCGGGGGCTTTGAACTTCGACTGAAGTATCACAATACCACAAGCTCCGTCCGTCCGCAACTGCGCGAAACCGCCCCTTGACGCTTGACAGGCCTTGATATACATTAGGAAGCAACCGGAACCCGCCGAAGTGCGGTTGCTTTCATAGAAGCATAGATGACATCTAACGACCAATACGTACTGGAACTCCTGCAGGAGAACGGCCTCATAACACCCGAACAGGTGGCGCAGGTCAAGGAAGCCAGGCCTGAATCCAACGCTTCCACGCTCGACAAGCTTGTCGAGGAGGAAGCCGTCACTGAGAATCAGGTTCTGAACACGCTGGCCGACCAATTCGGCATGGAACTGGTAAGCCTCAAGGACCTGACCCTGTCACCGGAACTCAGGGACAGTCTGCCGAGCGACGTGGCACGGCGTTACAAGGTTGTGCCCGTTTTCAGCAACGACGATTCCATTACCGTGGCGATAAGCGACCCCATGGATTTCGACACGCTGGATACCTTGAGATATCTTCTTAAGTGCAACGTGGACGGTGTGGTGGCGCCGAGGAGAGAGATCAAAGCCGTGCTGGATAAATACTACGCGCTGGAAGGCGATATGGAAAGCATGATGGAGCAGATCGGAGAGGACGCGCTGGACGTGGAAGTGGGAGGCGCCGACGCCGGCGTGGACACCGAGGCTTCTGAATCGGATGCTCCCATCATACGGCTGGTGAGTCTGATTATCCTGGAAGCTTTTCGCAACAGGGCCTCCGACATTCATCTCGAGCCCATGGAAAAACGGTTCAGGGTGCGTTACCGGATAGACGGCGTTCTTCACGAGGTGGACAGTCCGCCGAAACGTCTCCAGTCGGCGATCATCAGCCGGGTCAAGATCATGGCGTCCATGAAAATTTCGGAAAGAAGAGTGCCCCAGGACGGCAGAATACAGGTCAACATCATGGGCCGTGAACTTGATCTGCGTGTTTCCTCAATCCCCACGAACCACGGAGAAAGCGTGGTGATGCGTATCCTGGACAAGCAGAGCCTGGCACTGGGCCTGCCGAAACTGGGTTTTTTTTCGGACGACCAGCAGACTTTCGAAAGGCTTATAGCTCTTCCGGACGGTATTCTGCTTGTAACCGGACCTACGGGTTCCGGCAAAACCACGACGCTTTACGCGTGCCTTAGTTACATTAACAGGCCCGACCGCAAGATAATTACCGTGGAAGACCCGGTAGAGTACCAGCTTTCGGGTATAAACCAGGTCCAGGTGCAGGAAGATATAGGCATGACGTTTTCGGGAGCGTTGCGCTCAATCCTGCGCCAGGCGCCCAACATCATAATGATCGGTGAAATTCGCGATCTTGAGACCGCCCGTATCGCCACCGAGGCGTCCCTGACCGGGCACCTGGTTTTCAGCACCCTTCATACCAACGACGCCCCGAGCGCGATCGGGCGCCTCCTCGACATAGGGGTGAAACCTTTTCTCGTGGCTTCTTCCATCAGGGCGGTCATGGCCCAGCGGCTCGTCAGGATTATCTGCGACAACTGCAAGGAAGCCTGCCAGCCGCAGGAAAGCGAGCTTGCGACCCTTGGCATAAAGCCGCAGAACGCGTCGGAAATACAGCTTTACCGCGGGAGGGGTTGCAGTAAATGTTCGCTTACGGGCTACAGCGGGCGGCGCGGCATTTTCGAGATTTTCCATATCACCGATGAAATACGCCAGATGATTTTCGATAAGGTGCCGTCGTCCCAGTTGAGAATAAGGGCGCGCGAGATGGGAATGAGAACGTTGAGGGAAGACGGTTTTCGGAAAGTTACCGCGGGCATAACCACTCTCGAGGAAGTGGTGAGAGTGACCATGGGAGACGTCGCCTGATTTAAAAGGCGGAACCGCGATTTTCAAAAGCAAACAAACGTAAAGGGCCAGGCCGATGAATGACATGAAATCCTCAGAAATCGAAATGAACGAGATGTTACAGCTTACGGTGGACGAAGGGGCCTCAGACCTTCATCTGGCGGTCGGGAGCCCGCCCCAGCTCAGAATACACGGAGGGCTTCAGCCCCTGGATACGCCGTGCATAACGCCGGAGGACGCCGAAAGGCTGATGAAGAGCATAACGTCGGCGGACAACCAACAGCAGTTGAGGGAAAACGGCGGCGTGGACTTCGGGTTCGGTTTCGGCGAGGCGGCCAGGTTCAGGGTAAGCGTTTTCAAAACCAAGGGGAACATAGGACTGGTGCTCAGGCAAATTCCCTCCGATTTGATGACCCTGGAGGAGATAGGATTGCCCCCGCAGGTGAAGGAACTGCTGTTCAGGCCGAGAGGTCTTGTGCTGGTGACGGGCCCCACGGGGTCCGGCAAGACCACTACGCTGGCCTGCATGCTGAACGTTATCAACCAGGAGAGGGACTGCCACATCATCACCATCGAGGACCCGATCGAGTATTATCACAAGCACAATAAGGCAATAGTAACGCAGAGGGAACTGGGCGTGGACGTTCCCAGTTTCAAGGAAGCCCTGAAGAGGGCGCTGAGACAGGATCCGGACGTGATACTCGTCGGTGAAATGCGAGACCTGGAAACGATGGAAGCGGCGATAACCGCCGCGGAAACCGGCCACCTGGTTTTCGCCACGCTTCACACTACGGGAGCGGCCAGGACGGTTGACCGTATCGTGGACGCTTTTCCCACGGATCAGCAGGAACAGATACGCACCCAGCTGTCGGTGGGAATAGTGGCGGTAATATCCCAACTGCTCATGGTGAGGGCCGACAAACAGGGCCGGGTGGCGGCTTTCGAGATAATGATTTCCACCCCCTCGATCCAGGCCCTGATCAGGGACAACAAGACATACCGCATAAGCTCCGACATACAGACCGGGGCGAAGCACGGAATGATAACGCTGGACACGCACCTGATGGCCCTTTATCAGGCAGGCCAGATCAGGTACGAGGATTTGATAACGAAAGCCCAGGATTCCTCGTCGATCGTGCAGAAACTTCAGGAACTGGGCCATTAGGAAAAGCGAACGGAGGCGTCACCGACATGACAGACCAGGTATATTCCGATCCCCTGCTTCGGCTTCTTGCCGAGCGCGAAGTGCTCGGCAGGGATCAGATCAACGACGTTCAGGAAGAGCACGAACGAACGGGAAAACCGGTCAGGAACATAGTGATAGACATGCAGTACGCCGCCGAGGATCAGATCCTGGAAACCATAGCCGGATACCTCGGCGCTGAAGTGGTTAATCTGCCCGCCATAGATATTCCGCCGGACGTAGTGCGCGCCGTGCCCGCGAGCGTCGCCCGCATGTACAATATCGTACCGGTTTCCATGACGGAAAACAGTATCGTACTGGCCACATGCAGTGTGGTGACACCGGAGGTCATGGATGAACTGATGTTTGTTCTGACACGCGACGTGTCGTTCGTGCTGGCCAGAGAGGAAGACGTGAAGTCGCACATCAACCAGTACTACGGAGACGACAGCGAAGCCGTAAACGAAATGCTTTCCAGTTTCGAAGAAGAAATGGAACAGCTGGGCGACACTCTGACCGTGGATGAGGGCGAGGACGAAAAGGGTATCGAGGAGGCCGCCGGCGCCGCACCCGTGATCCGTTACGTCAACCTGGTTCTGTATCAGGCCGTTAACGACAGGGCGTCGGATATCCATTTCGAGCCTTTCGAAAAGGAGTTCAAGATCCGTTACCGCGTGGACGGCGCTTTATATGAAATGGCCCCGCCTCCCAGGAAACTCGCACTGCCCCTCATATCGCGCATCAAGGTCATGGCCGGACTCAATATCGCCGAGCGGCGCAGGCCGCAGGACGGGCGCATACAGCTTACCATCGGCGGAAGGCTGGTGGACCTGCGTGTTTCTACTCTGCCGACCCAGTTTGGAGAAAGCGTGGTGCTTCGAGTGCTGGACAGGAGCACGGTTCAGCTTGAGTTGGAGAATCTGGGACTGCCGGCGGACGTGCGCGAATCGGTGGAAGCGGATATTGCCAAGCCGCACGGGATCATTGTGGTTACGGGACCCACCGGTTCGGGCAAAACAACCACGCTGTATTCCTGTCTCCGGAAGATAAATACGATCGACAGGAAACTGCTGACCGCCGAAGAACCGGTGGAATACGATATCGAAGGGCTCCTGCAGGTGCCGGTTTCCGAAGCCGCTGGGAATACTTTCGCGAGAATACTGCGCGCCTTTCTGCGCCAGGACCCGGACGTCATGATGGTTGGAGAAATCCGGGACCTTGAGACCGCGCAGATAGCGGTTCAGGCTTCGCTGACCGGTCATGTGGTGTTCAGCACTCTTCACACGAACGACGCGGCCGGCGCGATTACCAGGCTCATAGACATGGACGTCGAGCCTTACCTCATTTCCTCTACACTGGAAGCCGTGATGGGACAGAGGCTGGTCCGGACGGTCTGCCCGCAGTGCAAAACTTGGTACGATCCCGAGGACGACATACTGAAGCAACTGGCCCTGTCCAGGAAAGACGTCGGCGACCGCCGGTTCTGTTACGGTTCGGGATGCGGACACTGCAACGACACCGGTTACCACGGACGCAGGGGCATCTATGAATACCTGGCGGTGACCGAGCCGATCCGGGAGTTGATAAACGAGCGTAAGCCGACAATCGTACTGAAACAGAAAGCGATTGAAATGGGAATGAGGACACTGCGGGAAGACGGCGTTAAAAACATACTCGACGGTTACACTACTGTGGAAGAAGTGCTGAAATATACCTGATCGGCGCACACAGCCGCGGTCCGCCTCGCCCGCCCCGGGAAGCCTTTCCATGAAAAAATCCGCCCGCCCCAGACATGCCATCCGAGCCGGAGAATGGAGTACTTACTTCAGGCTCCTGCGGTATATGCGCCCTTATCTGGGCCGGCTTATACTGGGCCTGGTCGGCGGGGCGGCCTACGCCGGCGGATACGGCGCCCTTGTGCAGATGATCAGGGCGAGTTTTGAGAAAGTGGGCAATTCCGCCGTTATGGACCCGGCTGAACTGTGGTTTTTCGCGCTGTTTTTCCCGATTCTGGGCCTCGTGGTGGGGGTTGCCGAATTCGTCTCCACGTATTTTGTCAAGTGGGTCGGAAACAGGGTGATAGCCGATCTGCGCGGCAACCTGTTTCAGAAACTGCAGAATCTTCCCCTCTCGTTTTTCTCCAGGAGCAGGACGGGTGAAATCATGTCCCGCGTGATAAACGACACGGCCCAGGTTGAAAGCGCGGCCTCGCAGGTGATCGTCGATCTTTTCAAGTCCCCTTTTGTTCTGATCGTAATGGTGACGACGCTGTTCGTTCTGGAATGGCGTCTGACGATTCTGAGTCTGCTTCTTTTCCCGCTGTGCACGATACCCGTGGTCCTGTTCGCGAGAAGGGTGCGGCGCCACAGATCCGAAGCACAGAAGAGCCTTGCCGACAGTTCTTCGGTTCTGCAGGAGGCGGTTGCCGGTGCGAGGATCGTTCGCGGTTTCGGCATGGAGAAGCACGAAACGGGCAGTTTCGACAGGGAGAATGAGTCTTTCTTCAGGCGCGTGGTCTCCCTGACGGCCGCTTCGGCGGCGGTGAGTCCGATTATCCTGATAATGGCCACCACGGGAGTGGCCCTCGTGATGGTTTACGTGTGCTGGACCGCAATGGAAGTAAAGGATTTCGCCGGATACATGGCGGCGCTCTTCTTCATGTACGGGCCCGTCAAGAAACTCAGCAAGGTACACATCGGAATCCAGCAGAGCTCGGCGGCGGCGGACCGCGTTTTCGAGATACTGGACGAACCGGTTACAATTGCCGACAGGCCCGGCGCCGTCGATCTGGATGAACAGGTTGACAGTATCGAGTACCGGCACGTGGATTTTACCTATGACGAGGTGCCGGTACTGAAAGACCTCAGTTTTACAGTCAGGGCCGGACAGAGGGCGGCGATAGTGGGCGGATCGGGAGCAGGTAAGACCACCGTGGTGGACCTTCTGCCCAGATTTTTCGACGTCACGGGCGGCCGGATCCTGGTGAACGGCAGGGACGTGGGGGACTTTACGTTAAAGTCGCTTCGAGGCAGAATCGGGATCGTAACGCAGGAGACGTTTCTCTTCAACGATACCGTAAGGGACAACATAAGATACGGCAGGCCGGAGGCGACGGAAGAGGAAATAACCGGGTCTGCCAGGCTCGCCAACGCCCACGAGTTCATAACCGCCATGCCGAAGGGGTATGATACGGTGATCGGCGAACGCGGGGTAAGGCTTTCCGGCGGACAGAGACAGAGAATAGCCATCGCGCGCGCGGCGTTGAGGAATCCGCCTATTCTTGTCCTGGACGAAGCTACCAGCGCGCTGGACACTGAGTCGGAAAGAATGGTGCAGACGGCGCTTAATCAACTGATGAAGGGGAGGACCGTGTTCGCCATTGCCCACCGGCTGTCCACAATAAGCAGTTGCGACATCATACTGGTGCTTGACGAAGGCCGCATTATCGAACAGGGCACACACGAGGAACTTCTGGCCCGCGGGGGTCAATACAGGCGCCTGTACGATATGCAGTTTGAAAGTGTTTAGAGTCTGATCCCGTAAGTTTTGTGCGAGTTGCGCAGTTAATCGTCGTCTCGATCATTGTCGACAAAGATCGGAACGAGGATCGGGACGAGGATCGGGACGAAGAGGGAGATGGATGGAGATCGGGGCAAGGATTGTGCCTGCCCCGCAAAAGCTTCGGTACCTATGCCTTTGACTTCGGAATTTTCTTACGATCTGCCCGGAGAACTGATCGCGCAGAAACCCGCCCGTGAACGCACCCGTTCCAGGATGATGGTCCTCGAACGTTGCGGGGAAACGATCAGGCACTCGGTTTTCGCCGACCTCCCCCGTTACCTTCGCGAAGGTGATCTGCTTGTGGTGAACGACACGAGGGTAACACCCGCGCGGGTTTACGGAACGAGAACGGACACGGGCGGACGTGTGGAACTTCTTCTGCTCGATAAACTGGGTGCCGGAAACTGGCGGGCCATGTACCGGGCTTCGCGCCCCGCCAGAGAAGGCATCCCCCTTTCCCTGGCCGACGGGCAGATAAATGGAACCGTGCGTGGAAAGAGCGGCCGGGGCGTCATTGAAGTTGAACTTGAGGCGGAACGGGAAATCGACAGCGTGCTTGAACAGAAGGGCTTCGCCCCGCTTCCGCCGTACATCAAGAGAAAACGCGGAAAGCACGGGGATTCGCGCGCGGACCGCGAGAGATACCAGACTGTCTATGCCAGGAACCCGGGCGCCGTGGCGGCCCCGACCGCGGGTCTTCATTTCGACGAAGAACTGCTGAAGACGATAGAGGAGGGCGGAACGGACATTGCGGCCGTAACACTCCACGTGGGTGCCGGAACCTTCAGGCCGGTCAAGACGGAACGGATTGAAGAGCATCCGATGCATGAAGAACGTTACCGGGTTGATGAACGGGCGGCCGAAGCCGTTGAAAGAACGAAAAAGGCGGGCGGAAGAGTTATTGCCGTGGGCACAACGACGGCGCGCACTCTTGAGGCGGTTTTTGCCGAAATGGGCCGCGTGGCGGCCAGCGAAGGCCGGACGGATTTGTTTATCTACCCGCCTTACGAATTCAGGGTCGTTGACGCCATGCTCACTAATTTTCATTTGCCACGCTCTACTTTATTGATGATGATCTGTGCTTTCGCCGGTAAGGATTTCGTTTTCAGCGCGTACGGGGAGGCAATCAGGCGCAAATACAGGTTTTACAGTTTCGGGGACTGCATGCTGATAATGTAGCTTGTGCGGACGAACGCATGAATCGTGTACTTAGAGTCTGAACCGGTGGGTTCTGTGCGTTTTGCGTAGAAGATTCGATGCAACTCGTTGGTAGTGAACGTACCGCTAACGCCTGGCGACTAACGCCTAACGACTTTGGTTGCGGCCGAAGGCCGTCTTAAGGAAGAGTTGAGGACATGAAGGGTTCGGAGAAACAGGTTGCGATGGCGCGGTTGTGGCGCAAGGTACTGCGCCTGACGCGCGGCCGTGTACCAGTGCTCAAAGCGCTGGAAGTGGTAAGAGCCGAAGAAAAGAATCCCGCGGTAAGGGACGCGCTGGCAAGGGTAACAGGCGATATAGGCGAGGGGAAAGGCATTAGCGAAGCCTTTGCCGTGCACAAGGCTCTGTTTTCTCCCTCTGTCGTCGAACTTCTCAAGGCGGCCGAGATGTCGGGAGCCTGGGACGAGATCCTGGCCGAGATAGCGGACGGACTCGAGGAGGGCACCTTTGACTGATGGCGGACCTGCGCGCATTAAGGGCAGAAGTTGAGTCAATCGGTTCCGGGATGAGGAGCAAGGCCTTCGGGGTCGCGGACCTGGAGGCGCTGAAGGTAAAACACCCGGAGTTGCTGAAACGCGTTCCCGGGGATTACAGCCGGGCGCTGGTTTTCGGCTTCAGACTCCAGAAAGCCGTCCTCAGGGATATTGTTGACGCTCCGACGCCCCTTTATTTCCAGCATTACAGGCAGGTAAACTACCAGCTCGACAGGATAGCGCTGGCGGTTGGGGATTATCTTCAGGACAAGGATTTCGAGTCCCTCGCGATTCCGGCGAGCCAGACAATAAGCCGTAACCCGATGACCGGCCACGTGTCGCACAGGCTTCTTGCTCACGCGGCGGGGATAGGGTTTATAGGGAGGCACGGGCTTGTGGTCCACCCGCGCTACGGAGCGCAGATGCGCTATGTTTCAGTTCTTACCGACGCGCCTGTGGAGCCGGACAGCCCGCACCGGGGAGATTGCGGATCGTGCCGGGCGTGCATCTCTGCTTGCCCCGCCGGGGCCGTTAAGGAGCGGAAAGAAGAGTTTGACCTTGAGGCCTGTTACCGACAGCTTTCGGAGTTTACCAGACTGCCCTTCATAGGACAGCACGTGTGCGGAGTCTGCATTAAGGCCTGCTCGGGCATGGAGGATTGAAAGGTGGGACGGATCAACGCGGTACGGCCGGTAAAGCTCTTCTGCGGCATTATCGGAGAAAGCGATGCCATAATGGGCGAGGCCCGCGCTCTGCTGGAAAGCACCTTCGGCCCCGTCGAGACAAGCGGCGGTCCTTTTGTGTTTGACGACACTGATTACTACAAAGAGGAAATGGGACCCAATCTGCTCAGGACGTTCGTGTCTTTCAGGGGGTGGGTCGATCCGGCGGAGCTTGCGGAGACCAAGGTAACAGCCAACGGGCTGGAGGAGCGCCTGTCCGCGAGTGAGGGCGGCGTTGTGAAACGACGCGTGAACCTTGACCCCGGCTATCTCGGGTTAGGCAAAATCGTGCTTGCGACCACAAAGGACCAGTACCACCGGATATACCTGGGCCGCGGGATATACGGCGAGGTAACACTGCGCTACAGAAAAGGGCTATGGACGCCGTTTGAGTGGACTTATCCGGATTACCGCTCCGGGAAGTATAAGGCTTTCTTCGACGAGGTAAGACAACGCCTGGTTTCGGAAACGGATAAACGGCGGGGCGCAGGCGCCCGCAGGGCTCCGCCCGGCGCTTGACACTGTTCCTTCGCGATGTTAAGAACCTCACCCCATGAAAAAGCGAAAACTCACAGCCTGGGTAGTGCCGACTACGCACTGGGACCGGGCATGGTGGTTGCCTTTTGAAGTTTTCCGCGCGCGGCTGATTGACCTCGTGGACGGTGTCCTGGATATAATGAAGAAGGACCCCGCTTACAAGGCGTTTACAATCGACGGCCAGAGCGTGGTACTCGATGATTACGCCGCGATCCG
This sequence comes from Kiritimatiellia bacterium, assembly GCA_046483125.1. Taxonomy (GTDB): domain Bacteria; phylum Verrucomicrobiota; class Kiritimatiellia; order UBA8416; family JAWODU01; genus JAWODU01. The sequence continues at coordinate 5,027 of JAWODU010000067.1, read as the reverse complement.
TCCGGAGCGGAGCGAAGACATCCGGCGCGAAATCAAGGCGGGCCGGCTGGCCGCGGGCCCGTGGTACGTACTGCCCGACATGTACCTGGCTTCCGGCGAGGCGCTTATACGCAACCTGATGTTCGGCATAGACACGGCCCGGCGATTCGGCGGGGCGATGATGGCCGGTCATGTCCCGGATCCTTTCGGGTTTCCCTCTATGTTACCGGCCATTCTTAACGGGTTCGGTTTAAGATCGTTGATATTTTCAAGGGGCTGTGTGCCTGAAATCGGCCGGAAAGGAATAGTGTTCCGCTGGCGCGGGCCCGACGGTTCCGAGGTGCTGGCGACAAGACAGGTGCCGCATTACGGCAACCTGAGAAGATGGGGTATAGCGCACGGCCTGCCGATGGACAGCGCTCCGGACGTGGATGCGGCCATGTCGCAGGCCTCCGGCGTTATCCGCACGATGAAAAGAGAACATTTGAACGCGGACGTGGTCCTGTTAAGCAACGGATTCGACCATGAACCTGCTCAGCCTTCCGTTACTTCCCTGATCGCGGAAGCCAACAGGCGCTTCGGCGACGTGGTGTTCCGGCAGGGCACCTACGAAGACTACGTGCGTGATCTGCGGAAAAGAGGCGGCGATTTTCCGGTTTACAGCGGCGAACTTCACGCCGGGTGGAAAATGGATATTCTGTGGAGTGTTTACAGCGCCCGAATGTGGATCAAGCAGGAAAACTTCGCTTGTCAAAGAACACTGGAACAGATCGTGGAACCGCTTTACGGATACCTCGGCGCCGAAGGGGTAAGACGGCCGGCGCCTCTCATCAGGTACGCGTGGAAAGAACTGCTGAAGAACCACTGCCACGACGATATATGCGGCTGTTCGGTGGATGCGGTGCACGAGGACAACCGGTTGAGATTCAGGCACGTCCGCGAGCTTTCCTCGGAGCTGATAAACGTTGCCCTTAACAGGCTGTCCGAAATGATCGGACCGGACGTTTCCCGGGACTGCGCCGTAAGGATTCTGGCGTTCAACCCGGCGCCGCGCCGCCGGGGTGTTGAAATGAAGGCCGACATTCCCGAAGGGATTCCGCCCGGGAAATACTCCGCAATGAGACTCAGGCGGGCCGACGGACCTGTTGTTCCGATGAGCGTCAAGAACGGAGAAATAACCTTTTACGATTCAAAAATGCCGCCGGCCGGTTACGCGGTTTACCTGCTGGAAAAAGGTAGGGGTGCGGAACCGCCGTCTGAACTGAAGGCGTCCGGACGCGTTATTGAGAACAGCATGCTCAGGGTTAAAATCGCGCCCTGTGGAACGGTCGAGCTGACCGACAAGAAAACGGGGCGGCAATATCGCGGGCTGAACACGCTTGAAAATACCGAAGACGTAGGCGACGAATACGATTACTCTCCGTTAAAAAGTAATTCCAGGACCGTCTATTCCAGCAGGTCGCGCGGGAGAGTTTACGGGGCCGGGGTCGCTCCGGGGCATGCCGAAGTCCGCGCCGCCTTTTCTTTCGTTATTCCGCGTTCGGTCAACAGGGAAGGAACGGCCCGCTCCAGCCGGACGGTCAGCGTGCCGGTTGAAGTAACGGTCCGGCTGAAGGCCGGCGAACGGCGCGTGGAATTTACCACCAGGGTGCGCAACAGGGCACTGGACCATCGTCTGAGGGCCCTTTTCCCGACGGGATTGCGCTCGCGGACCGTTCGGGCGTCCAGCCATTTTGACATCGTGGAAAGACCGGCGGATTTGACAAAGGGCACGCTGACGCACAGTCAGTCTGCACCGGGGACGCATCACATGGATGAATTCGTTGCGGTCGGTTCCGGGAAGCGCGGGGTCCTCCTGGTCTCAAAGGGATTGCCGGAGTACGAGGCCGTTAAGGACAAAAGAGGCGTGACTCTGGCCCTGACGCTTCTCAGGTGCGTGGAATGGCTGTCGCGCGGGGATCTGGTTACGCGGAGGACCTATTGCGGACCGCATTTCCGCACGCCCGGAGCCCAATGTCCGGGACAGTACACTTTTGAATACGCTTTTCAGCCCTGCGACGGGGACCCGGTTGGTCCGGGAGCGGTCAGGAGCGCCCTTGATTACACTGTTCCGGCCGCCTGTGCGGCAGTTCCCATTGTAAGCGAAGCTGAAAACACCAGACACGGCAAACGCATCCCCCCGGTGAGAAGCTGGCTGAAGGTTCACTGCAGGTCCGCCGCCCTTTCGGCGGTCAAGCCCGCGGAGTCGGGCAGGGGGCTGGTTGTCAGGTTATGGCACATGGGTAAGCGGAAAACAACGGCCCGTCTGGAGTTCTGCCGCGAAATCGAATCGGCGCGATTCGCCAGACTGGATGAGACGCTCCTGGACGAGGCCGCCCATGACGGGTGTTTTCTGTCCATACCGCTGTCCAGAAGAGAGATCGCGACGGTTGTTGTGAAGTTTTCACGTTAATAACGTAAAAAAGTGTTGCATCGCGGCCCGCCGGCGTACATAGTGCGTCTAACAGAAGGAGTTAAAGCATATGCCCAACGGGTTCGGCAACGATATGGAATTCCGGATTCCGCCGGAAATCAGGAAGTTACGTCCTCACCTTGCCTGGATTGTAATCCTGGGCCTGGTTGTCATTGCCGCGCTGACTTCTTTGTACAAAGTGGGACCGGATGAAAAAGCGGTGGTCAAGCGTTTCGGGAAAGTGGTGGCTATACGGGATTCCGGCCTTCACGGCAAACTGCCGTTCGGCATTGACCAGGTTCGCCGCGTTCTGACGGAAAGAGTCCTGAAAGAGGAATTCGGTTTTCGCACCCGCGAAGCCGGCCGGCGCACCCGCTACGCGAAGACGGAGTTTCACAAGAAAGAATCCCTCATGCTCACCGGCGATCTCAACGTGATCGACGTGGAGTGGGTGGTGCAGTACCGTATCAGGGATCCGAACAAGTTCCTGCATAAGGTGAGGCGCCGTGAAGAGGCCATCAGGGACGTTTCCGAAGCCGTAATGAGGCGCGTGGTAGGCAACAGGATCGGCAGTGACGTGCTTACGGTGGGCAGAGTGGAGGTAGCGGCGCTTTGCCGTGAAGAAATGCAGAAAATTCTCGATGCCTACGACATGGGGGTCCACGTCACGGCCGTAAAACTGCAGGACGTAACCGCTCCGGACCCGGTCAAGCCGGCCTACAACGAGGTTAACGAAGCCCGGCAGGAAAAGGAAAGACTGATCAACGAAGCCGAAAGACAGAGGAACAAGGAAGTGCCGAAGGCCAGAGGTGAAGCCATGGAAATCGTGTCCGAGGCCCAGGCTTACGCCACCAACCGCGTAAACGCCGCAAAGGGCCAGGCGTCGAGGTTTTCGGCGATACTCGAGGAGTACACCCAGGCGCGGGACGTTACGCGCCGGCGGCTCTACATAGAAACCATGGACAAGGTGATTTCACAGGTTGACCGTGTTTATGTCGTGGAAGAAGGCCAGGTGACTCCCATTCCTCTGATAAACATTCCGGGGGAGAAGTAACCGATGACAAACGGCGGTAAAAGCACCGGCGGCATAGTAGCGGCTGTAATAGTTGTTCTGGCGGCCATTGTGGTTTTCGCTTCCACGTACAAGCTTGACGAAGCGGAACAGGCGGTTATTCTCCAGTTCGGCGCGTCGGTGGGCGATCCGGTAACCGAACCCGGCCTGCATTTCAAGAAACCTTTTATCCAGGAAGTGCGCCTGTTCGAAAAACGCCTGCTGACGTGGGACGGAGATCCGAACCAGGTTCCAACGCTTGGCAGGGAATTCATATCCGTGGATACCACGGCGCGATGGAGAATCTCGGACCCGCTCCTGTTTCTCAAGAGCGTTAAGAACGAAACGGGTGCCCAGTCCAGGCTGGACGACATAATAGACTCTGTCGTGCGCGACAAGGTTTCGAGCACCGAGGTCACTGAAATAGTGCGTTCCAAGGGATGGCAGGCCGACATTGAGGACATGGAAGAGGTCGGGCAGGTGGAAACCGAAAGGCGTGAAGCGCTTACCAAAGAAGTTCAAATGGGCAGGGGACAGCTCGTCGATTCCATACTGGAAGAGGCACGGAAAATAATGCCGAGTTTCGGTATAGAGTTAAGAGACGTCAGAATCAAACGGATCAATTACATTCCGTCCGTCCAGCGGCAGGTTTTCAATCGCATGATTTCCGAACGCAAGAGAATTGCCGAACGGTATAGATCCGAAGGCCACGGCCAGAGCGCCGAAATCAGCGGCAGAATGCAGGAAGAACTGACGGATATTACCTCCGAGGCAAAGAGGAAAGCGGAAGTTATACGCGGCAGGGCGGACGCCGACGCGACGCGCATATACAACGAGGCGTATAACCGCGACCCGGAATTCTACGCTTTCTACCGTTCGCTTGAGAGCTATGTTGACTCCCTGGCCGAAAAGACGACTCTTTTCCTTGGTACGGACTCCGATTATCTCCGTTACCTTACGGAACTGCGGCGGGAGAACCGCTAAGTCCGAACAGCGCCGCCGCGTCGGTATTCCCACGCGGTCATTCCCCTGAACGGTAAATATTATGCGCTTGATAGAACTCGGCGGTGAGTGGCAGTTGAAAAAGGCGGGCGCCCGCAGGTGGATACGCGCGGTCGTGCCCGGTTGTGTTCACACCGATCTCCTTGCCGCCGGCGTCATTCCGGATCCCTGTTACCGCGACAACGAAAAATCCGTCCAATGGGTGCACGAGGAGGACTGGATTTACCGGCGGCGCTTCGATATTTCCGGCGAAAGTTTTGAACATGATTCCGTGCTGTTGACCTGCGAGGGTCTGGACACGGCGGCGAGAATCAACGTCAACGGACGCAAAGCCTCCCCCGATCAAGAAGCTTGCTGCTAATATTATTTCTACAGTTGCGGGATCATCTGCCTCAACAACATACGCGGACCAATATTCGAGGGGAGTCATGTCGATCTCCCTGTGGAATTTGGTGTTGTGCTCGTGGTGGACCCAGACTGCGAAAGCCTCGTTGAGCTCTTCGAGGCTCTCGATACACGAAGCCCTCGCCTCGGCCAAAAACG
>JAWODU010000121.1:0-7829 GCA_046483125.1 Kiritimatiellia bacterium | reverse complement strand
GGAGAGCGTGTCGACGAACGGGGGGAGGCCGATGGGGATCCACAGCGTCTCGTCCTCGGGTTCGAACAGGTCGACGAGGTCGGACTCGGTGATCACGCCGACCACCCGTTCGTCGTCGTGCCCCGGCGTCCAGATGATACCGGGCGCGGTATATTATCATCCTGACGGGAGGTGGCTCTGGATAACCGCACAGAGGCCGACAACCGGGATGCACTGGGATTTCGAGCAGAATCGCCAGGTTGCCCGTTTCCAGTATCACGGGAGACTTGGGCCGTCGGAAGTTGTCTATACACCGGAGGTAAGTCTTTACTGGGGGAACGGAGGCCGGGGCGAAATGCTGGAACTGCTCAACAAGCACTTCATCGTGTACGAGGAACCGCCGGAGTGGTTTTACCATACTGCATGGTTCTGGCTTCACTGGTGGCAGTACCGCCCGGGAGGCTTTGACGACATGGCCGAGCAGATCAGGTTTCTTAACGGAGAGCTGGGGTTGACGGGCTTCGGGATAACGGCGCACGACCTTCGGCCGGGAATGAAGGATTGCGGAACGGCCAGTCTGCGCCCGAGTCCTCATCTCGGCGGAGAAAGGGGGATGAGGAAGGTCGGTGAAACGGTGCGGGAACTGGGAGGGCACATGTACATATGGATGCCTTTTCTCGGAATGGGCGAGCCGAGCTCGGATATGAAATCCGACTGGCAGATCCGAGGTGAAGACGGAAGGCCGTACACGGGGTTCAGCCATGGTTCTTCGGATACGTATCAGACCCTGAATTTTAATCACCCCGAAGTACAGGAGTATTACCTGAGATGGATTCGCCGTTATGTCGGCGAATATCACGTGGACGGCATCTTCTGGGACTGCGGCGGAAGTCCCCTCCCGCCCGATTTCTCTCCTCCGGACAGGCGCGCTTTTCAGCGTTTTCCTGCTGAATGCATGGTGGGCGGGTACAATTTCATGGAAAGGGTAATGCAGGAAGGGCGGGCCGTAAGCGAAGATTTCTTCATGTGGCACGAATGCTTCAGCCAGGATCTTCCGGGCAATGGCTACTCGACGAACACCGGCTTTGATTCCTTTGTAATGGAACTCAACAGATCGGGTCCTAACCGGCTGGTGTACCGTTCATGTTCGGCATACAACCTCTACGGGGGGTTCCCGTTTGTGTATCCCGGTTACGATACCGTATTTGAATCACCCGTTTCGATTGACACCTATCGTCCGCTCGCCGCCGATCCCATGAACCGCTGGCTGGTGAAATTCGTGCATGAGAACGGCGTGCGGCAGGCTTCGGGTATTGAGCCGGGGGTCGCGGTTTGCGAAGGGCACATGGTTGTGGATCCGTCCAGGGAAGCCCGGCGCATAAGTGTTCCTTCGTGGGCCGGGAGACCGGGTTCGATTACAAATGTGCTGACCGGCGAAAAGTCCAAGCCGGAGTCCGAGTCGGAAGCAGGGCCGGTTTTCGTCGTGCCGGGAGGCAGTGCTTACGAGCTTAATAAATAGAAACGCGGTATTCAGCGTTTCTATTTAACGTGTGATCCGGCGCGGCACTTCCGGGCGAACTGGAGCGTCTGCCGCGCGCACGCAAGGGCTGTGGCGGCAAGCCGCCAGGCGCGGAGAGATTCCGTTACGGGTGTGGGATTTGGTTCGTACCTCACCGCCGTTTCAAATTGCCGGAGCCCCCGGGCCGCGGCGTAGCCGGATATCAGCACGTTTGGAGCAAAAGTACCGTCCGGTATCCCGGATAAACAGGGGGAGAAAGCCGACATCCGCATAAGACGGCAGGGAATATTCACGTCGCGGATGGTACGGCGCCCGAAAAGAATTCTGACGAGGAGCCTGGCGCCTAGGCTGACGGCGCGGCGGGGCAGGGGCGTGCGCCGGTCGAGTCGACGGCCGGCGAGGAAGTCGTGGTCATGGCGTTCCCGCCAGAGGGCGGAGAACGAGTCCGGAGGGATTTCGCCGTCGGAATCGGTTTGAAACATCCATTCGGCATTCCGGTTCTCGCGGTAACCAAGGAGTATAGTGGGGCCGTGGCCGGTGTTGTCCTTGTCATGAACCGTGAGTGCGGATTCGTCCTTTTCCAGGTTTTTCATGACAGCGAGAGAGGAATCGGTTGAGCCGTCGTTATAGGCGTGCATTTGAAAATCGATTTCGAGCGACTTGAGTTCTGAAAGCCATTTAACGAGTACCCGCCGTACGTCATCTGCTTCATTGTAGACCGGTATTACCACGGCAAGCTCGGGGAAATGGCTTGAGGTTGTGTTTCCGGGCAAATCCTGCATTGTTTCCAGCCGTGGTTATTCCGGGTAAGCTCCAGTATGGTTGTGAAAATCGGCAAGGGCTGCTTCAACGGCCTGATCCATGTCCCAGTACATGTAACTGCCCAGCCGTCCTCCGAAAATTACGCCGGGAGAGCGCGAAGCCTCGGCTCTGTAGGCGGCCAGACGCTTGAGATTCAAGGCGGTACGTACAGGGTAAAACGGATCCGCGCCGGAAGAAAAATCCGGGTACTCGTGAAATATTACAGTTCGGTCATCCGGATAGGATCTTTCAGGATGCAGGTGGCGCGGCTCGTGGATACGCGTAAACGACTGGGAGGTATCGGCGTAATTCATTACGGATGTGCCCTGAAAATCCCCCACTGCCCGGACCGATTTCTCAAGGCGTATTGAGCGCCATTCCAGGGGGCCGTGCCTGTATTCAAAATAGCGGTCGATCGGGCCGGTATAGATGACGTTCATTTTACCGGCCCGGTTTGCAGGCAGATCGAAAAAGTCCTGAGAAAGACGGACCTCGATGTTCGGGTGATCAAGCATTCTGTCGAACATGGCGGTGTATCCGTCCACGGGAATACCCTGCCAGCGGGAACGATGAAAAAAATCTTCGCGATAATCGTACCGCACGGGCAGGCGCTTCAGAATTTCGGCGGGAAGCTGATCCGGAGATACTCCCCATTGCTTGGTTGTGTAGCCCTTGATAAAGGCTTCGTACAGTTCCTTGCCCGCAAAAGCAACGGCCTGCTCCTCCAGGTTGGCGGGATGATCGACTGCTTCGCGCTGGAGTTTCCGTGACATGAACGAGCGTGCATCCGATGGGTTCATTGAAGTGTTGAAGAACTGGTTGATGGTTTCGAGGTTGATCGGCATCTGGTAGACCTTTCCCGCGTGGACGGTCAGTACCTGGTGATGATATCCGTTGAGTTCAGCGAACCGTGAAATATATTCATGCACGGCGCGGTTGTCGCAATGAAAAATGTGAGTGCCGTAGGTGTGGTATTCGATGCCTGTTTCGGCGTCGGTGTCGGAATGGCAGTTGCCGCCGACGTGATCGCGTCTGTCTATGATAAGAACGCGCTTGTCCCCTGCGTTCGCGAGTCTTTCAGCCCAGACTGTTCCGTAAAGGCCGCATCCGACTATGAGGTAATCGTATTTCACTTTTCCTGCTTTTCCGGGCGTTGTCCGCCGGAATCCGTCTGGTCCGTTAATTGGCCGCGTATGTAAAGACAAGCGGGATTGTCCGGTTCCACTTGAAGAACGTTATCAGCATATCTTAAAGCACTGTTCGTGTCACCCTGTTTATACGAGGAAACTGCGGCGCCGACGGAGGCCGGAGTGAGATCCGGTATGCGTGAAAGCGCTTTCTCGAAATGGTTCCTGGCTTTGTCGGTGTTGCCTCTTTCGAGATACAGGGCGCCGAGATTGCAGTGGGCGAGAGGAGTAACGTTTCGAAAGGCTCGTCGCTTGTAAACCCGGGGGTGGTTGGTGATGGCGCACTTGTACAGGGATTCGGCTTCCCCGTGCCGGCCTGCCGCGGCAAGGCTGTTTGCCAGGTTGTAGCATACCAGGGGGTTCCTGGCGTTTCGGTACGCGGTCTGCCAGTAAGTGAGCTGGCTGGACCAGCCGTAGTTGTGACCTGCCGAGTAAAGCCCCGTCAACGCCAGGACGGCGCCCAGGGCTATCAAAGCCGGAATGCGGGGGCGGCCGGCGGGGGCGCAATACCTCCACGCGATATAGCCCAGGAAGACGCTCAGTCCCGCGGAGGGAATATAGAGATACTTTTCAACATAGGGCCACGCGAGAGGATAAATATTGCTGACCAGAACGAGGGAGAGGAGTACCCAGCCGAAGGCAAAAATGGCGTAATGAGCCTGGAGAGAAACGGGCTTCCGGATAAAGAGAAAGGCGTACGCGGCGCAGACGCTCACGAGAACAAGGTAGAGCAGAACCGTCGTGCCCGTGAACAGCTCTTCGGGAATATGAAACTGGTAATACGCGCGAAGCGGGTAGGGGAAGAACAGCTGGCGCAGTTCGAGCAGAAATATTCTTGGAACAATGTAGAGCCGCTCTGCAAGCGGCTCGGGATAGGTTTCCTGCGGCGCCCTCAGGAGGGTAAAGCGAAGAATGAGAAAAACGGCGGTCAGGGTTATGAAGGGCCATGCCGCTTTCAGACTGCCCGGCAAGGATCTCCTCTCCAGAGCGTATTCATGCAGGAGGAGGAAGCCGGCGATGGCCAGGGCGGATTCCTTTGTAAGAAGCGCCGCGGCAAGGGCGGTGAGGGACAAGGCCGAGAGCAGGTGGCGGCGTACGGGTGCCGAGACGCGGGCCGCTCTGGCGTGCAGGCACAGGGCCGTAAGCGCAAAGACAAGCACCTGCGGATCGTTCCTGTATGACACCGCGCTGATTGCTTCGCTGTTAACCGGATGAACGGCGAAAACCAGGGCGGACAGAAGCGCTGTATGCGGGGACCCCGATGCAATGCGGACATAAGCGTAGAGAAGGAGGGCGCCTGCAAGCGCGAGCAGAAGATTGTGGACGTGATACCCGAACGGGTTCAGGCCGGATAAACGGTAGTCTATGATGTAAGAAAGAGTCTCAACCGGCCTGTAGGAGAACTGGCCCGCTTCCGGGAAATACGCCGGACTGAGAAGGCGCGGTATGTTGGCGGTGTTCCTGACGAACGAGTTGTTTACTATCAGCGGATAGTCATCTATTGAGAAACCGAAGAAAAGCGTGTTGCCGTTGACAAGGAGAATCACGGCGCAGATCAGGAGAACATGAAAGAGCGTGCGTCTGCCGGAGCGGTCCATGTAAGAAGTTATACCTTTCTAATTACTTGCCAATTTAATTGAAATGTCGTTTGATGGCAATCAACCGTTGGCGGGAAAAAGTAACGTGAAACTTTGTATTACAGGGACGCGGGGGCATAACGGATATGTTTTCAAGGACCTGGCGGAGCTGGCAAACTTGGAGCTGGCCGGCATTTCAGCCGGCTGTCCGGAGGACAGCCTGGACGGATTGCGGAGGCAGTGCGCGCGGGCGGGGCTCAGCCCTGCCGAATACGGGGACTATCGTGCGATGCTCGACCAAGTCCAGCCGGATATCGTTTCCGTAGCCGGTCCGAATGAACTTCACGCGGAAATGTCCGCCGAGGCCATGAAACGGGGCGCGGCGGTGTTCTGCGAGAAACCGGTTGCCACTGAACTGGATGGCCTGGAACGGCTTGAACAGGAACATAAGCGCAGTGGCGTACATTTCGCGGCAATGATGGGTCTCAGGTATCATCCGGCTTTTCTCTCAGCATGGCGATGTGTCAATTCGGGGGAAATAGGAGAGGTGCGGCTTGTAAGCGCCCGGAAATCGTACAAACTGGGCAAGAGGCCCGCCTGGTACGGCAACAGGGAGACGTACGGCGGAACGATTCCGTGGGTCGGGAGCCACGCGATAGACTGGATCTACTGGTTTGGGGGTTCGTTCAGGAGCGTTTACGCGCGGCATTCCCGGCGCGGTAACCGTGGGAACGGTGACCTGGAGATGTCCGCGGTATGCGCGTTTGAACTGGAGTCGGAAGCGTTCGGCGCCGCGGAAATAGACTATTTCAGGCCGGATGGAGCTACCGGGCACGGCGACGACCGCGTGCGGGTCGTGGGTACCGACGGGGTTGTAGAGGTGATGAAGGGAAAAGCGTATCTGGCCGGCGCGAAATCCGGCGAGGAAAAGGAAATTCCTCCTGCAAAGGGACCCGGCATATTCCAGGATTTCGTGGAAAACGTGGGAGGTGGCGGGGGGCTGATCGGACCGGCGGATACGTTTGCCGTGACAAGGGCGTGTCTGCTTGCGCGGCAGTCTGCGGATGAAAAGAGAGAAATACATTTCGGGCAAAGCGACACGTATAACCGAAAAGGGCAGAGCGGTTCGGCGCTGAAGGGGCCCTGGTCCGGCTCGGGGCCGTAGGACGATATGAGACACTCAAAGAATTGCCGCAGGCGTTTAGACTGGGGAAGGAATTAGTAAGGGTAAGATACGTGCCCGAATGCGTGCTTTTCAGGACTTTATCTCGACAAGTTTGTCTTTTGAGGTCTCGCCCCTGATGATCCGCACGTCCGATTTACGGCAGTTGAAATAATCGGCCAGGACCTCGATCAGCATCTTGTTGGCCTTTCCTTTGGCGGGCACGGCCGTGACATAGATTTTGTAGTTTCCGTTGTCTTTTACGACATGTTTATGGCGCGCCCGCGTCACTGTCTTTACGTGGATAACTTGACTGGGCATCTCGACGGCTCACGCACCTTCGAAATTCCACTGCTCTTCCTGCATGAACCAGTCGGCGGTCTTGTCGAGGTATTCCCGGGTGTTTTCCAGAACCTGTTTGTGGAATCTCTCCTGGCCGGAAAGGGCACAGCATAGCTTCCTGACTTCTTCGTCTTCCTCTTCGCGTCCCCACCGGTCGTAGGCTTCGATGGATCTGTCCTCGATTCCGATGGCGATCTCAACCGCCTTGTTGTCGTCATCGGACATTAACGCTTCCAGGCGGGCGCCTTCGGGAACGTCGCCGAAAACGGTTTTCAGCCTTTGGTACAGTTCGCGATTGGCGACGGAAGCAGTGGCGCCGCCGGAGCTGAGGTTCTGAATCCATTCCTTGTGTCTTTCTTCATCGCGGGCAAGCGCTTCGAACATGCGCCCGCTAAGACCGTTCTTTGATTGTGAGGCCGCTTCCCTGTAGAAGCTCATGCCTTCGTCTTCAAGTTTAATTGCCGCATTAACGGCTTCGTCGCGTTTTGACGTCATGATATCCTCCGATCATACTGTCAGATAGTTGTCTCATTCATCCAGTTTCCGTGCACGTTGCAGTTTTCTATGATCGTAACAGTGCCTGAAGGGGAGTTGAGATGAAGGGCGCATGCCGGATGGCAGGCTTCGGGCGATAGCCAGACTCTCGAAATAAAGTTGTGGTCCAGGTAGTAGTCGATGTAACGGATGTAATGATCGGCTTCCATGGGATGCGCGATTTCCCCGACTCTGACGTGAACGTCCGTGCAGGAGCCGCCGGGAATCAGGCCGCATTCGGTGTTAATCTCAATCCGGGGGATATGTTTCTTTTCGGTTTCGGTGAGATTGGCCGGGTCGGCAGGCTGGTTGACGGCTTCGGGAGCCTCGTTGAAGGCTTCCATGAGGGAATTGCAGACGAGGCAGGATTCCGGGGCGGAATCGAATTCTATGTGGCCGCATGTACAGCATTGGAACATTTTCATGGTGTTTCTCCTTAGTATTGTGTGCAGGCGCGTGCGGCGCCAGTTGGGGGCAGGTTACAAACTCCAGGCCGGCAAGGCAAGCACGGTTATTATGAGGGGCCGCGTAGGTCTCTATGCTCCCTGCGAGCCCTTCCACCCGCGTCACGCAGGCCGGGGTGCGGAGCCTGGAGCCCGGGGTACCGCAACCGACCCCTTCCCCCCTGCGTGATGAATTCCGTTCGAAAATCGGACGTAAGCTTCACCTCTGCTACTGCGTTGTCGCGGGTCTCGCGTATACATATACTGCTCAACCCGCGGAGCCCA
>JAWODU010000117.1:0-29126 GCA_046483125.1 Kiritimatiellia bacterium | reverse complement strand
AAGAGGTTTTTCGCACAACCGATTCCGAACACCCGGGGGTCGCCAAGGTCTTCGCTCAGAATGACGTGCTCCTGGCAGGCAGGGTAACTGTTTTCAGCGAGCTGAATTTTCCGGAACGCTTCGGGGATTATTACCTCCGCCCCGCTGAAACCAGGGCAATCTTCGCTGAACGCGGGTGGAAAACAATCGCGGCGTTCCAGACCCGGAATCCCATACACAGATCGCATGAATACTGCACGAAAATAGCCCTGGAGATATGCGACGGCCTGCTCATTCATCCCCTGGTGGGGAAGCTTAAAAAAGGCGACATACCCGCGGAAGTACGGATGAAATGCTACGAAGCGCTTTTGAATAAATACTATCCGCGTGACTGCGTGGTATGCGCAGTATACCCGATGGAAATGCGGTACGGCGGACCGCGCGAGGCCGTGCTCCACGCGGTATTCCGCCAGAATTACGGATGCACCCATCTCGTTATCGGACGGGACCACGCCGGAGTCGGCAGTTACTACGGTCCTTTCGACGCCCAGCATATCTTCGACGAAATCGCCCCCGGCGAACTGTTGATTAAACCTCTGAAGATAGACTGGACCTTCTGGTGCTACGAATGCGGGGGCATGGCTTCAACAAAGACCTGCCCTCACCCGAAGGAAAAACGTCTTCTTATCAGCGGCACGGAATTGAGAAAAATGCTTTCGGAAGGCACGAAGCCGCCCGAAGAATTCAGCAGACCCGAAGTACTTGAAATCCTGATGGAGTATTACAAAGACCAGGCAAAAGAGGAGAGCTAAACCGCGAATCACGCGCCTGTCCGCCGCGGCGGAAATCTACGCGAATGAAGAAAAGAGGGGAATTTCAGACAGGATCTATCCGTCCGCCGCGGCGGGCTACGCGAATGGAGAAAGAAAGACATAAAAAGGAATCTGGTCATGGTTAAGCAGAAAGCAACAAATATCACATGGCAGGACGGGGAAATTACCCCCGAAGACAGGGCGAAGCTCATGGGCCACAAGGGCGCTGTCCTCTGGTTTACCGGCCTTTCGGGATCCGGCAAATCCACGCTGTCGATCGCAGTCGAGTCAGCATTGTTCAAACGCGGCTGTCACACGTATATCCTTGATGGAGACAACATACGTCACGGTTTGAACAAGGATCTCGGTTTCAGTCCCGAGGACAGGCATGAAAATATCCGCCGTATCGGCGAAGTAGCCCACCTCTTTGCCGACAGCGGGGTCCTGGTGCTTACGGCATTTATTTCACCGTACATAAACGACAGAAATGTGGCCCGCGATGCGAACCCTTCCGGCAATTTCGTGGAGATATACTGTGAATGCCCTCTGGAAGTCTGCGAGCAGAGGGACCCGCGGGGCCTGTATAAAAAGGCCCGCGCAGGTGAGATCAAAGAATTTACGGGTATAGATGCTCCGTACGAACCGCCTCCGCATCCGGAAATTGTCGTGGACACAGCCGGTGAAACGGTGGAACAAAGTGCGGCGCAAATCGTGGCGTACATGGAGAAAACCGGGATCATCCACTCGTAACCGGCTGTCACGGTGCGCATACGCGTGAGACACGCGTTACTACACTTCCCGACGTTGTAGCAGCGGGTGTCTCACCCGCAGGGCTTACCAGCTTCCCCGATCACAACCACGTCTTCACTGCCAGCCAGATACCGTGGTTCAGCACGAGCGCGTAAAGGCTTGCGATTACGTCGTCCAGCACAATACCCCACCCGCCTCTAACCGACTGGATTCCCCGCGCGGGCGGCGGTTTGACTACGTCGGCAAGACGGTGCATAGCAAAGGCGGAGGCGATCAGCCAGGGAGCTTCGATGAGTGGAAGTCCCACAACGCACAGCGGAAAAGTCAGGTACTCGTCAGCAACGATTCTGCCGTCGTCCTTGATGCCGAACACCTTTTCCGCGACGCCGCACACAGGCACAGCTAAAAGAATAAGCACTGCGGCCCCTGCGGCCTGCCGCAACCAGTTAAAACGCGCCGCCGCCAGCGCGATGGGAATGCCAAGCAAAGTCCCCGCCGTACCCGACGCGAAGGGACAGAGCCCAAGCCCGAAGCCGGTCGCCAGAAGCAATGTGGCTTTTCTGAACACCTAAACAAACCTGTATTTTATAATGCACCAGAGGGCGCGCAGGCCGTCGCGCCAGGTGATCTTTTTGCCCTCTTCGTAGCCGCGGCCGTAATACGAAATCGGTACTTCGTACATGCGCCATTTGCCGCGGGCGACTTTGGCGGTGACTTCCGCTTCAAACCCGAACCCGTTTTCTTTCAGCTTTATTGAATCCAGTACTTCTTTTCTGAATGCTTTGTAACAGACCTCCATGTCGGTGAGGTTGAGATCCGTCGTCATGTTGGACAGCGTGGTAATCACGCGATTGCCGACGTAATGCCAGTAGAAGACAACCCGGTGAGGTCCGCCCCCGAGAAACCTGGACCCGTAAACGACGTCGGCATGTCCCTCCATGATCGGCCTCAGGAGCGCGCGGTATTCCCGGGGATCGTATTCGAGGTCCGCATCCTGAATTATTACAGTATCTCCCTCGGCGGCGGAAAAACCGGTCCGGAGAGCGGCTCCCTTTCCCATATTGTTTTCATGAAAAACGAATTTCCATTCGCTTCGGCTCTCGCGCATTTTCTCCAGTATTTCACGCGAGCCGTCGGTGGAACCGTCATCGACAACCACGATTTCCTTTGCCGCGCCTGCGTCCGCGGAATCGACCCGGCGGATCAGTTCTTCCACGGTGGCACGCTCGTTGAAAACAGGAATCACAACCGAAAGCTTCATAACAGTGGCAGATAGTACAGATCTTTTGCGTTGAAAGCAACATTTCAGCTCTTTGATCCATTGTGGCGGTTTGATCTCCCCCTGTCATGCAGCCCGGAGCGCGGTAGGGGTTCGGCGTCTTTGGGCTCCGTGTGTGCCCTGTAGCCCCGCGTCACGCATCGCTGGCGGCGAATGGAAGCTCCTCTGCGCCGCCCGGCGCGATGCAATGGGAGCAAAGCAGTAGAGACATTGCGGGCAGTGCTCTTAGGATCCTGGAGATCCTGTCTAAACATCTTCTCCCATTTCTGCTTTCAACTTTTAGCTTACTGCTTTTTTTTCCGGCTATTCCAGTCCCGACCTTCGGCGAACATGGTTCGCCTCCTACATGTACGCGTGAGACACGCGTTACTACACCTTCGGACGTTGTAGTAGCGGGTGTCTCACCCGCAGAGCTTTTGTAAGAGCCAATCCCCTGATCGGCGAAGGTCCGTTTTCCGGCCAAGAGATACACAGGCGTTATTTTTTGCTCTTGTCTGAAACCGGTCCTGTGCTATCTTCTTCGCCTTCGAAACTGAAATGACGCGCCCATCGTCTATCGGACAGGACTCCAGGTTTTCATCCTGGCAAGCGGGGTTCGACTCCCCGTGGGCGCGCTCCCTTACTATTCCCATCTTATTGACTTCAGGCGGCTTTTGGGGTAAAGAGTTAGCCCATAGATACCGGCCGCCGTTGCGGCCTGCGAGCAGGTATAACCTATGAAAATGATTTTCGTGTCGGGCCCCGTAGAGAACAAAAGGTACGGGATTGACGGCGATATAACTATCGGCAGAGATCCTTCCAACTCCATAGTCATTCCGGACAGTGCCGTATCGCTGGTCCACTGCCAGATATACTTCAGGGATGACGGCGTTTTCGTCAAAGACCTGGGATCAACTAACGGCACGTACGTTAACGGTAATCGGGTTGTAGCCTCTCAACTGCGTGACGGAGACGCTTTTGAAGTGGGCGGAAGCCGGGCGCGAATCGAGGTGCCGGAAAAAGACTATGCTACCGAGATCTCCCCGACCCAGGTCGGCCACGACAGCGACTCGGCACACTCTGTTGAAGCCGGAGAACGGCTCTCAGGCGATATTTTCGGAAAAGTCGCCTATTTCCTGAAAAGAAGAATTTCCGAAGGAGGTATGGGAGCCGTATATGAAGCTGAACAGCTGGGCGCCGACGGCTTTATCAAGAAAGTCGCCATCAAGGTTATTCTCCCCAAATACGTGGAAAAAGAATCGTTCGTTTCATCTTTTATCGGCGAAGCAAAGCTCGTAGCCAACCTTGTCCATCAGAATATCGTTCAGATTCATCACTTCGGACGGCATGAAAACGGCTACTACATAGCAATGGAATACATCGACGGCACCAACTTGACAGACTTTATGAACCGTCACAGAAAACTGGGCCTCGATATTCCCATGGAAATCGCTACTTTCATAGCCAGCCGCGTCTGCCGGGGGCTTGAATACGCCCATAGCAAAGCGGACGAAGAAGGTAAGCCGCTTGGGTTGGTACACCGTGACGTTTCGCCGAACAATATAATGATAGCCCGCGAGGGAGAAGTAAAGCTGGCCGATTTCGGTGTGGCTAAAGCCGCGCAATTCATGGAAGAGGAGGAAGGCGACCTTGTGGGAAGCGTGGAGTATATGTCCCCCGAGCAGGCCGGTGAACGCGCGTAGCGATATATTCTCACTGGGGCTTGTCTACTACGAACTGCTCACGGGCGTGCGGGTCTTTCAATGCCGTAACCATAACATTGAGGAAACGGTGAAATCCGTTAAGGAAGCAGAGATTCCCGACCCGCGAGAATACAGGCCGGAACTGCCGAACCGGATCTGCCGTATACTGGATAAATGCCTGCAGAAGGTTCCGGAAGACAGGTACGAATCGGCAGAGGATTTGAGTTATTCCCTGGAATATGAAATCTATTCCAAGGGCTATGGTCCTACTATTGTCACGCTCGCAAAGTACATGCGGGAACTGGAATAGCTTCTCTGCGGCGTGCGGGACCGCGCCGCGCAGGGTGGGGTCCGGGGTTCCGCAGGGGGGTGGGCTTCTCTGAGCTCCGTGTGTGCCCTTCCCCCCGCGTCACGCATTTCGTTCGCAAATCGAACCGCGATCTCACCGCTTCTGCTTCGTTTCCGCGGGCTTCGCGTATACGTATACAGCTCAGCCCGCGGGGCCTTGCAGAAGCGGCAAGCTTGCGATCCGATTTGCGAATCCTTCGGAAGCGAAATGCGTGACGCAACAGCCCGCATCGCTGGCGGCGTATTTGAGGTTCTTCAGCGCCGCCGGGCGCGATGCAAGGGGAGCAAAGCAGTAGAGACGTTGTGGGGTTTTCCTCTAACGCCTAATGACTAACGCCTACCGCCTTTACTTGCGGCCGAAGGCCGAATTAACGTATGTGGGCTCAGGACTGTGATCCGCCCTGCGGGAGGACATCTTTAACTGCATCCAGAACCTGTTCGATTCTGAACGGCTTCTTGATGTATGCCTTACAGCCCAACTGATAGCTCTGCTTAATGGTTTTTTCGGAAGTGTATGCGGATATCACTATGACCGGTGTTTCGGGCTGAGCGTCGTGAGCTATCTGCAAAAGCTTCATTCCGTCCACGGGGGCCATGCGAATGTCCGTGATAATCACATCGTAGTTCCCGGAACTTATGAGTTCAGCGCCCTTTTCGCCTTCGCGAACGGCGGTCACCTCGTATCCCTGAGTGCGAAGAAGCGTTCCGACAGTCTGCAGGACCGATTCTTCATCGTCGACGAGTAGTATCTCAGGCATGTCTGTTTACTAGCAATATAGCCCCCGAAAAGCAAGCTTGTTTGCGGCTCGGCAAACATACAGCTCTACTTACCGAGTTCAAGCCTTCTGGCAAGACGTTCCGGCAGGCCGGCCTTTTTGATCTTCTCCTGAACCGCCGCTATATCGTACGACAAACGCCGCCATTCGACCATCTTTTTGCCGGGTTCGTAAGTTACGTATGACGCCCGCGGATCTCCGTCTCTCGGCTGACCCACACTGCCCACGTTGATAAAATACTTCTTTCCGAGAGACACCTTCAGCGGGCCCGGTTCGTCCTTCCTGACCCCGTTCTGTTTTGTATAGACGACAGGCACGTGAGTATGTCCGTGAAAACACAGGGTAGTTCTCTGATAATTGAAATTCGCGTCGGCCTCCAGCGAGTCAAATACGTAACCCCACTTTTCCGGCATATCCAGTGTACTGTGCACAATTGAGAAGCCGCCGACGTTTTGAACGAGTTTCAGGTTGCGCAGGTATTCAATTTGTTCGTCAGACAGATGTTTGCGCGTCCAATCCACAACGTGCGCGGCCAGTGGGTGGAAATCGTCAAGCGACTCGTTGCGACAGCAGTAATGGTCGTGATTCCCGCATACTCCAACGCATCCCAGTTCACGCACCTTCTCGACGCATTCCGATGGATTGGCGTTGTATCCTACAATGTCGCCGACAGACACGTAATCCGTAACGTCTTGTTCTCCGGCGTCCTTCAGCACCGTTTCCAGAGCTTCCAGATTGCCGTGAATGTCCCCGAGTATGGCGTATTTCTTACTGCTCATCATTCAGATAAATAAACAGCCGTGCCAAACGAAACTGCTGTCTGCCCCCTAACCGGAAAAACACTCAACATCAGGGCTTCAGAGCTTCAGCAGAACCGTTGCCACGGCCAGGTCGTCAGGTGTAGTAATCTTAATATTCGACCATGGAGCCGGTACTAAATGCACATTCTTCGATATAAGTTCAACCGCCGACGCTTCGTCCGTCACGGTCAGTTTCTTCTTCTTTACGGTTTCAAAAGCCTTTACCAGCAAATCTCTTTTAAATGTCTGCGGGGTCTGCGCGGACCACAATTTAGACCGGTCCACAGTTTTCGTTACCTTTGTTCCGCGCTCCACGTATTTGATCGTATCGGTCACCTTGGCCGCGGAAACACCGGAGCCGTATCTCTTTGCCGCTTTTAACGTATCTGAAATCAGTTCCGCCGTCACGCAGGGACGGCATCCGTCATGCACGGTTACAATCCGGACTTCGTCGTTAAGCTCCGCCAGTCCTTTGGCAACGGAAGTTTGCCGCCTGGTCCCGCCGGCCACAACACTCTTTACCTTGGTATAGCCGTACATCCGCACCATGCCGCGGGCGCCGTCCAGACGGTCTTTGCGCACAACCAGTACTATACCGTCGATATCAGCGCATTTCTCAAAAGCCGCCACGGAATACGCCAGAACCGGTTTCACGCCAAGGCTCAGAAAAGCCTTATCGACATCCGGTCCCATGCGCTCACTCCTGCCGCCAGCTACAATTACTGCATAGTTCATTGCCGTTTCCTGCGGGTAAAAACGGGGCCTTCCCCGGCCTGACACAAGTACACGGGGCAAAGTGACGAGATACTCTAGAGCAGGAACCACCCGGGGTCAAGTCAATCCTGCTTGGTGCTTCAGCCTTCTTCCGGAACGTCAAGTATCCAGGCTTTTTTCCAGAATTTCCGATACGGCCCGCGGATCCGCCTTGCCCCTGCTGGCCCTCATGACCTGCCCTATCAGGAACTTGAGGGCCTTCTTTTTCCCGTTTCTGTAGTCTTCAGCGGATTTCGGGTTCCGCCGGATTGCCTCGTCGACCAGTTCTTCGATCGCGCCCGAATCGCTTATCTGCCGCAGGCCTTTTTCTTTCACCATTTCCGCCGGATCCCCGCCCTTTTCAAATAATTCCGCAAAAACCTCCTTAGCCGTGGTAGTGTTCAGAATTCCGGTTCCCGTCAGTTTTACAAGCCCAGCAAGCGCGGCCGGTTCCATCGGTATTTCAGTAATGCCGATGTTTTTCTCCGAAAGAAGCCTGAGCATCTCCGTCATAACCCAGTTTGACACCGCTTTGGCGTCACCTGCGATTCGCGCCGCCTCTTCAAAATAGTCCGCAACGGCCCTGTCCGCCGCCAGTACCCCCGCATCATAGTCCGGAATGCCGTATTCGGACACCATTCTCTCACGTCTCTCGCGGGGCAGTTCGGGAATATCCCGGCCCCACTCCCTGACCAGCTCGCTGTCCAGTACAACCGGCACCAGGTCCGGCTCCGGGAAATACCTGTAATCATGAGCGTATTCCTTCGTGCGCATTGCGGCGGTAACACCCGAATCCACGTCCCATCTCCTGGTTTCCTGTTCGATCCTGCCGCCCGATTCAATTGTCTCGATCTGGCGTTCCACTTCGTATTTCAATGCGTTGAGGACGCCCTTGAAAGTGTTCAGGTTCTTGATTTCCGCTTTAACGCCCAGCTCCGGTTCGTCGAGCGGCCTGACACTGCAGTTCACGTCACAACGCATGTTGCCCTCTTCCAGACTGCATTCGCTCACGCCGCCGTATACGAGTATCTCTTTGAGCGCCGCAAGGTAAGCGAACGCTTCTTCCGGCGAGGAAATCTGCGGCTCGGAAACAATTTCCATTAAGGGAATGCCCGCCCGGTTAAAGTCCACTCCGCTCCACTTGCTGTAATGGATGTTTTTGCCTACATCTTCTTCAAGGTGAATACGGGTTATCTGTATGGATTTACGGCCGCTATCCATGTCTATTTCCACCGCGCCGCCCACACACAGCGGCGCGTCGTACTGCGATATCTGATAATTCTTGGGCATATCAGGATAGAAATAACTCTTCCGGTCGAATTTGCTGTAATCGCTTATTGCCGAGCCCAGCATAAGGCCGGTCATAACGGTGTAACGTATGGCGTCTTCGTTAATCACGGGAAGACTCCCGGGATAGCCGAGGCATACCGGACAGACGTGAGTGTTCGGAGGGGCTCCGTACTCCGTGGAGCAGGCGCAGAACATCTTCGACTTCGTCCTGAGCTGGACGTGGACCTCAAGTCCTATTGTAACTTCATACTTCATCGTGTGTATGCGTTCTTTCGGATAAATCCCAACCCGCGAATCACGCTCCCGCCGCGGCGGGCTACGCGAATAATTCTACTCCTTATCGTTCTTCTCTTCATTCGCGTTGATCCGCGCGATTGGCGGTTCTCCTCCTCTCGCCTGCTCGTAAGCGTAGGCTGTTTTCAGTATCTTTTCCTCGCCGAACGCCGGGCCGAGTATCTGCAGGCCGATCGGAAGACCGGACTTACTGAAGCCGCACGGTACCGAGATTCCGCATATGCCGGTCATATTGGCCGTTGCCGTAAATATATCGTTCAGGTACATCTGCAGAGGATCGTCCGTTTTTTCACCAATTTTAAACGGAGGCGTGGGCGCCACCGGCGCCACAATTGCGTCACATAACTGAAACGCCTTTTCGAAATCCCTTCCGGCCAGCGTCCTGACCTTCTGGGCGGAAAGGTAATAAGCGTCATAATAGCCGCTTGAGAGAACGTAAGTACCCAGTATTACACGCCGTTTCACCTCGGGGCCGAAGCCTTCCTCGCGCGTACGGCAATACATGTCAATGGGGTCGGTTCCCCCTTCGGTGCGGGCCCCGTACCGGACCCCGTCATACCTGGCCAGGTTCGCGGAAGCTTCGGCGGGAGCTATAACATAATAGGCGGCAATCACGTACTCGGTGTGCGGTAAGCTCACTTCCACAATCTCCGCCCCGAGTCTGCCGCATTCCTCCACGGCCGACATAACCTTTTCGCGGACTTCGGGGTCCGTTCCCTCTACAAAATACTCTTTCGGCAGACCCAGCTTTGCCCCCTTGAGTCCCGAATCCAGAGAAGCCGTATAATCCGGCACCGGCGCGTCGACCGAAGTCGAATCCTTCCCGTCATGCCCGCTGATCATACCCAGAAGAAGGGCCGCGTCTTCCACGGTTTTTGTAAGCGGCCCTACCTGATCCAGGGAGGACGCGAACGCGGTCAGCCCGTACCGCGACACGCGGCCATATGAAGGTTTAAGCCCGACACAGCCGCAGAAGGAGGCCGGCTGACGAATTGAACCGCCCGTGTCGGAACCAAGGGCCGCGACGGCTTCCCCGGCCGCCACAGCCGCCGCCGAACCGCCGCTGGAACCGCCGGGAACGTAATCGGTGTTCCACGGATTCCGGGTGAGCTGAAAGCCGGAATTCTCCGTAGACGAGCCCATGGCGAATTCGTCCAGGTTCGTCCGCCCCACCAGTACCGCGCCATGCTCCTTCAGTTTTGCCGCCGCAGTGGCATCGTACGGAGAAACATATCCATCGAGAATGCGCGATCCGCAGGAGCACGGCCAGCCGCGCACGTTGAGAATGTCCTTGATCGCTATGGGCACGCCGAGGAGCCCGCTTTTCCGTCCTCCTTTTCGAGCACGGTCCGCTCTCCGGGCCTGGTTCAGCGCGTCCTCCGGATCAACGGCAAGATAAGCGCCTATGTCGCCATCCGTTTCTTCAATCTTTTTCAGCAGACGCTCGACAAGTTCCGCTGAACTCGCCTCGCCTTTATTCAGAAGGTCCAGGGCGCTTTTGATCGTAAGCTTTTCGATATTCAGGGACATGTACCGCCGTTACGCTTTGAAAGACCCTTTTCCCCGGGATATTTCGACAGGATCTACCGGATTTACAGGATCAAAGAGGTTACAACATACCGGCAACCAGGCGGCTCCGCCGCGCAATTGCCGGCACACTATCCTGTTAATCCTCTGGATCCCGGCTGAAAGATCTCCTACTCAATAATTTTGGGCACCTTAAACTGGCCTTCGGCCTGTGCAGGGGCGTTGGCAAGGATTTCTTCACGAGTCAGGCCGCCGGCAACCTCATCCTTCCGGAACACGTTTTTCACCGCCAAAGCATGCGATGTCGGTTCCACACCGTCCAAATCCAGCTCGCGAATCTTGTCCACGTAACCGACTACATCGTTCAACTGCTCCTGGAACCTGGCAAGTTCCTCATCGCTCAGATGCAGACGCGCCAGATTGGCCACATAAGCCACATCTATCTCGCCGGTGTTGTTCTTATCTGTTTTCATTTAAGTCCCGACCTTCGGCGAACAGTGGTTCGCCTCCTGCACCATACGCGTGAGGACACGCGTTACTACATCTTCCGACGTTGTAGTAGCGGGTGTCTCACCCGCAGGGCTTATGCAGGAGCCGATCCCCCTATCGGCGAACATTCGTGAAATCCGTGGTTGCTCCCCTCTGCACTCTTCGCGTCCCTCCTCACAACACAAACCGAAACAGCACCCATAATACAACTATCAGCACGAATATACTCATGATTATGGCCTTGTTGCGCTGTATCTGCCGTTCGTGCCTCAACGGGCGCCCGCCCGGCTGAAAATCCGTACTCATCAAATAGCTTAAGAACCTGTCGTCATGAAGAACTTCTCTCGCGTCCTTTCCGCCTGTCCTTGCTGGACCTTCGGGGGAAGGCCCGGAATCCGGCCCGCGGATTTCCGGTTTTCCGGAATTCTCCGCGAAACTGTCTCTGCCGCGATTTTTTTCCCGGCCCGCTTTACTGGGCCGGGGCGCACTCGTGCGGTATGGGTCCGGTTTTGAATCAGGTACCAGGGAACCGCCGTCTGCCAACTGCCTGTTCAAGGAATGTATATTGCCCTGAACATCGGAAAGTTCCTTCTCCAGCCGCTTGAGCCGCTTTTTTACGGGCGACTTTTTTTTCCTGAACAAAGCGTTCATGACTTCAAAATGAACAGCGCCTTTGCGGGCGCGGATATCATTGGGGCGATACGTTCTATACTCCGTCCCGACCTTCGGCGAACGGGGGTTCGCCTCCTACATGTACGCGTGAGGACACGCGTTACTACACCTTCCGGCGTTGTAGTAGCGGGTGTCTCACCCGCATCTTGCCCCCCCCTGCCGTTTGTTTTACCTTGGCCATATACCGGTTGCTGCCAGCCACGCCACAAACAATATCGCCATTATCACCGCCAGCGGCAGAGTAACCGCCAGTCCGATTTTCAGATAATGACCGAAAGACGCCCTCCCTGCCGGCATAACATCTCTCTCTTCCGCGACGCTTTGAGCGCTCGGGGGCAACTGCTTGTGCCAGCCGGCGGCATCGATCCTGGCCAGGGCTTTCCGGTGTTCCGATCTGGCTTCTTCCACAAGCGTCATGGCCCTGTTGAGTTCAGCGTAGAATTCCTCGTCATCCCACGAGTCCTCGTCTATTGCCTTGAGCTCGTTAAGCGTATCCTTGAAACGCGACCTGACTTCCGCCAGAAGCTCGGCCATGCGTACCGCCTGTACTTCTTCGCGCTTAACAAGTATGAGGCTCCGTTCCAGTTTTTCGACAATGTCGCGTTTGTCCTTTTCGTAGTCTTCCTGCTGTTTAGTCAACTGCTCCAGCTCGGTTCTCTGCGACTCAAGCTCCGACTGTTTCGAGCGGAGTTCCTCAAGCTGTCTGGCGGCCTCGGACATCTGGCCGGCGGCTGTTTCTTTCTGCTTCGCCATCCGGTTCAAGCCGGCCTCAGAAATAGGTTGGCCCTCAACGTCCTGCGAATCTCCGCCCTGGTTTCTCCCGCCGCGGCGTGCGCCGGTGCGATTTTCGTCAAAAAGGCTTTCACTCATGATTTTTCTCCCTATTTTTACCTCACGGGGATTATAGCCTCACCACCCGCTTCCTGCAACACCCCTCCGCGCTCTCATGCCCTCCAGCCCCGCACCACGCAGGCCGCCGCATCGCGGGCGGCGTACTGGATGTACTGCAGTGCCGCTTATCCGCGATGCAAGAAGAGCAAAGCAGTAGAGACGTTGTGGGCAGTGCTCTTATGATCCGGTAGATCCTGTCTAAAAATCTTCTCCCCTCCCCTCTTAATCCCAATCTTTATCTTTATCTCCCCTTCTGTCCTCCGTCGTCCGTCCTCCGTCTCGACCTTCGGCAAACATGGCTCGCCTCCTACATGTACGCGTGAGACACGCGTTACTACACCTTCGGAACGTTGTAGTAGCGGGTGACTCACCCGCAGGGCTTCTGTAGGAGCCGATCCCCGATCGGCGAACATCCGTGAAATCAGTGGTTGCTCCCATCCCGCATTCCGCATCCTACCTCACCGGTATCCTGATCGCCTGGCCCGGCTGCAAGTCCCGGGAATTGCGCATGGCACCCTTGTTGGCCTCATATATCCGCGCCCATCCATCCGGATCGCCGTAATACTTTTCGGCTATCCCGGTAAGCGTTTCGCCCCGCTTCACCTGGTGCATTATGAACTCGGAATCTTCACGCGATGCCTTCTGCTCTTCGTTTTTGATTTGCCGGCGCAGGCGCAGAACCTGGGCTTCCAACATCGCAACCTTCTTTCGAAGAGCCGCATTCTCTTCCTCCAGTTCGGCCGATCCGGAACCTCCGGGCCCCCGGACAGCCGCCGCAAAATCCTCGGAAGCGATACGTATCCTGTCCTTTATCATGGTCCGCTTTTCGGTTTCCGGTCTGAGTTCAAGATACCGCCGGTAATGATAAACCGCATTTACGTATTGCTTCAGGCGATCCTGAAGCATCACGGCAAGATCAAGGTGCGCCCTTGCGAGAAGAGGATCCTGGTCGAGCGCCTTTCTGTAAAGGCGCACAGCTGTTTCAATATCACCCTGGCTCCTGGCGGAAACCGCCTGGCGAACAAGGCTGTCACTCAAATCCCGGGCGTCCAGTTCGCGGACACCGGGCGAACAGGCAAGCCCCAGAGCCACGGCAATCGCGATAGACAGACTGATGCCGACTGTGATTCTTAACTTTTTGAATGCTCGCTTTTTTCCCATCCTCTTGATCCCTTTGATCCTGTCAAAATTTCTTCTCCCCTTCCCAAATTTCCGCTTTCCACTTTCCCCCTCCCCATTCGCGTAAATTAACGTGATTAGCGGTTTCTTCACTCTTCAATCATACAACCTCAAACCCAATTCCACTTCACCGCAGATCTTTCCTTTTTCCATTATTTTCCTCCGCCGCGAAACAAGTCTTCCGCTCTGCCGCTGCCTCCTCATCCGGTATATCGCCGAAGGCGCCGTAAGCTCAATTTTCCTGCGCCTTATCTTGCCCGGTTTCCACGTTTTATCCGCGCGCAAATCCAGTGCCCCCGTCCCGAAAGAACGCGGCTCGGCTTTGTAAATACCCTTTGCCAGTCCGGACAAATATTTAAACGGCGCTGAGACCAATCCGCTTCCGATGGCCGATCCTGTGATATCTCCAGCCGCGCCGCCGACAACTTTCCATGCCGCCGAACCCAGGAAAGCGATGAATTTCTCTGCTTCGGCATTTGAAAGCATGTCGCTCAAGCCTACTTCCAGCCCGAAAGGCCCCTGAACGGTCTCCTTGAACACGATCTGCTCCGTCCATGGAAAGTCCGTGAGATCAGCCTTGCCATTCTCAAAACACACGGTCTTAACAGCCGTTTTCCCGGCAATAGCCGGTCTGGGCCAGACAAGACAGGCAGTCAGGACCCGGTATCCCGATTTCTCACTGCCCGGTATGTTTTCCAGCGCCACGCGAGTCAGTGTAACTTCAAGTATTCTGCGATCGTACATAAGTTTTTACCTGTTTACCCGGTAATCCTAATCTTAATCTTTATCTCCCCGAATCTCAATTCCAATCTTAATCTCTAACTCTGTCGTCCGTCGTCCGTCGTCTGCTCTCCCTCCCGACCTTCGGCGAACGGGGGTTCGCCTCCTACATTTCCCGTTCGTAGGAGCCGATCCCACGATCGGCGAAGGTCCAGTTGTAGTAGCGGGTGTCTCACCCGCACCTGCCGCTCTCTTTTCAATCATCCCTGTTCAGCGAATACGTGAATTCTTTCCTGAATATTACGGTATTCTGCTTGTCTTTCAAAGCCCGGCAATGCAGTGCTTTGGCTTTCGACTGCATACCGACGAAAGCGTTTGGTGCCGCTTTGAGAAACGGCTCCTGCGGCGGACCTTTTCTCCACCCCAGCCTCACGTCCCACGACGAATCATCATAGCCCGGCGAATGGTAATTACCCTCCGGACTCACTGCCGCGTTCCAGTCTGTATCTGTGAGGAAATCTCCAGAATGTGTTCGCAGACATGCCTGAACCCACGGCTTTTGCCTGGTGCTCCTGGCGGCCAGAACGAACGTGTGCCTGCCGGGTGTCAGCGTCACGGGCACTACGGCAAGCTGTTCGGGATGATCCACTCTAACCAACGGTTTCCCGTCGACAAATACCGTCGTCATGCCGTTGCAGTACGCGCCCAGAAGGGCGTGATCCGGATCATCATGAAACCACAATATCAGCTTCGCCTGGTCCACCGCTTTTTCATCTTCTTCGTCCTCGACAAATTTCCGGTATTCAGACTGGACTGCTTCAAACCCAAGTTCACGCGCCTTGTATCCTATCTGCCTCAATCTGAGCAAAGACGCGGATTCGTGTTCGGGATACCTTTCGAGAAAACAGTCAATGTATTCGCACGCGCCGTCATAATCCCCGAGGCGCTCTCTCTGCAGAACACGGGCCATGAAAGCCGGCTCCATGAACGGATCCGGCGGCGGGCGCCTTTCCGAAACTGTTCCAAGTCGCGAAGGGGCGCGGAACGGCTCGGCCATGTAATAATACGCAACGCTTTCCATCCATCCTCTGCTGGCGTGATTCGGACCTCGCTCGAATTCCATTCTGAACGCTGAATCGAACAATACGGGGTCGGAAACGTGAAAACGGTACTGAAGAGTTGCGAAAGGAGACATATACAGAAGGCCGTGTAACGGTCTCACCTTAAGGCGCTTGTAATACCACCCTCCGTTGAAGTAGTCCTCAAGACCGGTTCCCTTCCAGCTCGGATCAGATTCTCCGTCAACGGCTATGGTCTCGTCACCCTCCAGAATCCACCAGCTCCTGTCCTGACTCACCACGCTCAGGAAACAGCCGACGTATTTTCCCCTGCCTCCGGTATCGAGTACGGTGTGAGGACGTCCGACTTCGTTCGGCCCCGACTTACGCCAGCACGCGTGGAAATATCCGGCATCCCTTTCAAGCGCTGACCCCCGTGAATAGTGTACAGCGACAGTTACAGGGACATCCGTCGAACTCTCATTTTCAATGCTCAACTGCGCGCCGTGCTCGAAAGGCATGGGGAATCTCGCGAAAAAGGTGTCCTCCTCCATGCCCAGAAACACGGAATTAAACCGGCGTCGCCGCCAGAAGCTTCCGAAAAAATCGCCAACAGGAACTTCAACACTCGGGAACGGAGCATTATCCCAGTTTATTCTCAATATCAACTGCCGGAGCAGGTTCTCCCGCGCCACTGCCGAATCCACACCTGAAAACTCGGGAGTTATCTCAAGTTTTCGTATCGTCGCGGGTCCCTCTATCCGTGGAACGCGGGCTGTCGCGCCCGCTCCGGCCTTCAGTTCGACCGTCAAAATTTCAGCGTCAGGTAACAGTTCGTCAAAATCGCCTTCATTCCATATTCTTTCCACAGCCGCCAGTTCGCGGGACTGCTCGCGCGAAAGTCCGGCAGGTATTTCCGATACCAATGTATCGGACGGCAGGCTTGAATAATTGATCTGGTAGTAAAACTTCGGGTCACTGTCGGGCGTGGCTCCGCCTTCTTCCGCCATTACGATAAGACGCTCTTTATACGGTATGGGCATGTACATACATCTGCAGTTCTGCTCGCGCACAGTCAGCGGCGGACGGAAAACACCGGTCCTGCCGAAAAACTCATCTATGGTGGTATCTATGCGTGGTCTTCGGGCGCTATCAAAATACAATCTCAGCCCATGGTCTTTCGGAACCCCCGTCATCCAGAAGCGCGAGATATAGCCCGGACCCTCCAGGTCCGCCAGGACCCACCAGCCCTCCGGGCCCTTGCGAACGTAATGGTTACGGTCGCTGTTGCCGCCGGTTGGATCGTATGAAGTGATAATCTTTGTGCCGGGCACGTTGAGCCGGGCAATGCGTGCAATATTGGTCAATTCGCCGACGAGGTCCTGCCATTCGCGCGTCGCGGAAGGTTGCCGTTTTTTCCCGCATCCGGCGCACACTGCCGCCGCCAGGCAAATACCGATCAACGCTTGCTTTCCGGCATCCATAAGCAACTCCTTCGGAAAAACGTAGTATTTAAAAGGAAAAGGTACAAGGAAGAAGAATCTCTCACAGAGGCACAGAGGGCACGGAGAAAAAGAAAAACAAACCGCGAATCACGCTGATCTGCGCTGATAAAGAAAGAGAAACTACGAAAGACGCGAAATAACGAACAGGCGAAAGATCGGGCCGCCCTTGCGCGGGGCCAGGCGGAGACGAACACAGCCACTCGCAAACTCGTTTGCGAATGTCCGTGTTCGTCTCCGCCTTGTCTGCCTCCGGCAGACCGATCATTCGCCTGCGGGTTTCTGTTGCTCTGTGTGCTCTGTGGCTCTGTGAGGGGTTTTTGTGTGTTTTTGTGCCTTTTTGCGGCCATTAATTCCATCTCCCCGTTCGCGTAGATTGGCGTGATTGGCGGTTTCTTCCCTCTTCATTCGCGTAGCCCGCCGCGGCGGGGCTAGGGGCGAGGCAAGTAAGGTGACACAGGGCGAAAGCAAAATTGAGAATTGCTGCCGGACTCTGGACATTGCAGTACTGCCAGGTATAATACTAATCTTGTAATGAATGACGTTGCTAAACTGCTGAACGAAATGGTTAACGAGAGCATAATCCGGGATTATGCAGTGTTCGGTGCCATGGCTCAAATGCGGTATACTGACGCGGTGGCAACCATGGATGCAGATGTGCTTGTGTCCGTGCCCGAGCCGGATAGACTTGATGTGCTGACCCCCGTTTACGATTTCTGTCGCAGAAAAGGGTTGAAGCTGGAAGGCGAAACCGTTCGAGTCGGCGCATGGCCGGTTCAGTTTTTACCGGTCTTCAATGAGTTAACAGAGGAAGCCCTGGAACATGCTGAAGAAGGTGAGATCGATGGTGTTAAAATTAACGTGATTAGTGCTGACTACCTTGCTGTCATTGCTCTTCAAACCGGCAGGGCAAAGGATTTTGCCCGGATTGCCGCATTGAATGAATCCAATGCAATCGACCTGGAGCATATTGCCCATATCTCGGAGAGGCACAGCCTGTCAGCGGAGTGGCGAGCCTGCAAAAGAAAGTACATTGATGCAAGCTAGCATAGAAAGGATCCTGAGAAAACAGAGAGAATGGCAGCGTTCGCGAATTGTTCGGCCGTGGGGCGACAAGATTCGTGACGCGGCTGTGATGCGCGACACTGTTGCAAAGTTAAGGCCACGCCCGAAAGACCGCCTATCTACGCTGATAAAGAGCAAAACAAACCGCTAATCACGCCAATCTGCGCGAATGAAGAAAGAGAAACCCGCAGGCGAATGATCGACCCGCGATTACGCGGGGCCAGGCCGAGACGAACGCGGACATCCGCAAACGAGTTTGCGAGTGACCGCGTTCGTCTCAGCCTTGTCTGCTTCCGGCAGACCGATCATTCGCCTGCGGGTTTCTCTTGCTCTGTGTGCTCTGTGGCTCTGTGAGAGGTGTTGTTTGCGCACTTTTCAGCCATTAATCCCATTTCCTCATTCGCGTTGATCCGCAGGATTCGCGGTTTCTTCCCTCTTCATTCGCGTTGATTCGCGTGATTCGCGGTTTAAGGTTCCTGCGGTAATCCGCTCTCACCTTGCACTTGAACGAAGCGCCGCCCCGGAGTATGCTCCTGATCGTAACAGACGAGGAAAAGACTGCTCATGTCCGCATGCAAAATCGCTATCTGGCACAGGTACGGGCCCGCGGCTCACGCCGAGATTAATCATTCACTCGTTTTTCTCATTGAGGAGCTCGCCCGGACCTGCGAAATCCACTACTTCGGAACCCGCTCCCGCCAACCCATTCCGGCCGCTATCGCCGACAACGCCCGCATCCACCGGCTCCCCTTCGCCCTCAACCGCTCCTCAACACTGAGCGTTCGCCTCGCCACGTTTCTGTGGTACCTGTCGGTACCTTTCATGGCCCTGAAATGCCGGTTCATGCGGATGGATGCGGTCTATATCGAAGAATCCCTTCCCCTGATCCCCTTCCTCGTTCGCGTTTTCTACGGACACAATACAGTTGCTACTGTGGCCGACTTCTTCGCTCGAGTTTACCTGGAAAAGACTTTTTTGCTGAAACCCCTGTGCAAACTCGTGGAATTAATCGATTTTGCCGTCTGGCGCAGGCTTCCGCTGATTTTCACGAAGGTGAAACATACGAAAGACTTTCTCGTTCAAAACGGCGTTGATGCCCGCCGCATACATCCCATATACAACCCATGCAGTCCCGAGATCTACTTTCCAAGGGACAAACATGAGTGCAGGCAGGCCTTCAACATTCCGGATGAAAGCATTGTTCTTGTACACCACGGCATTCTACACCCCAACAAGGGAAACGCTCTCATAATTCAGGCCCTTGCCGATCTGGCCGTTGAATTTCCTTCCCTGCGATATCTTCTCGTCGGAAGTGGGCCCGAAGAAAAACAGCTCAAGTCGCTTTCCGAAGAACTTCAGATAACCGACATGGTGATATTTACCGGATGGCTTAAGACGCAGAAAGAAGTCAATACCGCGCTTAATGCCGCCGACATAGGTCTCGTAATGAGAATCGGACAGAGCACGGATCACTTTCACGTAACCGACACTCTCACCCACGAAATGGCCTGCGGTCTGCCGATTCTGGCGGTGAACCTTAAAGGCATAGCGGAAGTGATACGGGAAGAAGAAACCGGACTTCTGTTCGATTCCGGAAACATGGAACAATTCAAAGATAAATTGAAACGGCTCGTAAACGAGCCCGGGCTCAGGGAGAAACTCGGTAAAAGTGCGCTGGAGACCGGCAGGAAGCTTTTCGATCCGCAGAAAGTAGCAGAGCGCACAGCGGCGCCCCTGCTCGAACTGGTGCGTTCCAACGAAAGTGCAATAGCCACAAAAAGGCACGAAAAGACGCAAAAAGGGCGAAAGAATTTCACACAGGATCAACAGGATAAGTGAATGCCGCAGACAATATCATGAGTAAGAACGACGTTATAATCGTGATCCCGTGCACTTCATGGAACCCCATGGTTCTTGAGTGTCTCATCCACTGCGATAAGCTTGACGGCGGACCGTACGAAGCCTGGGTCCTGCCCGACTCTCAACCGGGCCGGGAATGGCAGAAGAAAATAAACGACCTTAACCTCTCTCTGCCTTTTCATATTGAGCCTACAGGCCCAGGCAATCCCTCACGCAAGCGAAACGTTGCCCTTCGGAAAAGCGAAGCTGAAATCTTCGCCCTGATTGACTCCGATGCATACCCGCAGCCCGACTGGTTGGACAAGGCCTTGAAGATCCTCAATTCTGACTCGAATATCGGGGCGGTGGCAGGCCCAAACCTCACACCGCCGGAAGACAGTCTTTCGCGACGCGTGTCCGGACGGGTAATGGAAAGCCCTTTGGGTTTCGGCAAAGGCTGGATACGGCACGTACCGTCAACCCGGCAGACCGTGAATGAAATGCCTACGTGCAACATGATAATCAGGCGGGAAGGTGTATTGTTTCGTGAAGATCTGGATACCGGCGAAGATATGACTTACTGCGCAGAAATAAGAGCAAAAGGAAAAAGCATTGTTTATGTCCCGGATGTAGTCGTATATCACCACCGGAGGAAGGCGCCGTTTCCGTTCATGAAACAGTTCTACGAATACGGCCTGTTCAAGGGACGCCTGGCAAGGGCCAGAAGCGGAATAACCTACCTTTGGCAAGCCTTTCCGTCGCTTTTCCTGATCTATCTGACAGCGGAAGTCATCCTTTTCTTCACCCCCGTCCCTGTCCCGATAAAGATACTCTCGCTCCTGCCCCTCGCCCTCTACGCCGCCTGCGCCCTGATCGAAACTGTCAAAACCGTGAAGTCCTCGGGAGAACTGCTCATCGTGCCCCTTCTCTTTCCCGCCGCGCATATTGCCTATGGTTGGGGATATATGCGGGGAATTGTTTCAAAGCAATAGGCTGTCAGCCACCAAACGTTTTCAAGCATAGCGCCTCCGGCGAACACACAATCCGCAAAACGCTCCAAGGCATAATAATATACCTGCGGCCTGGATCCACAAACCCCTGGCTTCCGGGGTGTATTTGAATGTCACTTTGTGATCTCCCGCCGGAACGTGAACACCCATACCGAGATAATTGCATCTCAGCACAGGGCTTTCCTCACCATCCACGATTGCCTTCCAGTCAGGATCATATTGCTGGCTGAAGTAAACGATACACGGATTGCCTGCGGAAACATCGCAAATCAGCTTTTTGAGGTCCGATTTAACAATTCGAGTCTCTCCCGGACTTCCGTTACTGCTCGCGCGTACGGGCAGGTCTTTCGCACTTGATGGCGCGATCAATGCCTGTTTTGCCGGCTCGAACGAATCACCGGCCATTATCCGACACATCTGTTCCTCCGGCACGACTGTCCATTTCCCCGCGGCGACACATCGCGGGACGGCCTTTTTGTATTCCAGGACCACGTGCTGTCCCATGCCCGCCGGCTGTTTCTCCACTCCAATTCCGCTCTCTCCCCGCCTGTAAACGCCGAACCACCAGACTGGCTCCAGATCGGCTGTAAACTGCGAGTAATATTTATCGCTCCGCATCTTTTTCCATATCTGTGCCGGACCTATCAGGTACTTTATTGAAGATAACTGCCACAAATGCGGAGGGTTCCGGCCGACCGTCTGCAGAAACTCCCGGTGCTCAGGGGGTATATTCCTGGCCTGGGCGATATTGAAAAAGGCAATGTCATGCGCCGGAAAAAGCGTCGTAAGCCAGTTATTGTAAAATCCCGACTGAACCAGGAGCATGACCCTGCTTTGGCCAAGATTTTCCTCCAGGAACCGTGTCACTTCATTCTCCGCCACAAGATCATCCTTCGAGACGGACTTGATATAATGCTGTGACAAAACCAGACCGTCCGCGAATATTACTGCAACGGCAACCCACGCCAGAACGCGGCGTACGTTGTTTCCACCGGAGATCTTCATCAAGCCCAACCCTGCGACCAAAGCCGCTCCCGCCACAGTCAGCACTCCGCCGTGAAGAGATGCCCGGATCATATTACCGACTATTACCGGCGCCGCATTCCCCCACCCGTTTTCGGCAAACTGACCGGTGTAAAACCCCCTGGCCGCACTCAGGATTCCCGCCCATGTCAACAGGCCAAGCCCCAAAAGGGCAAACACAGTCACAAAGACTGCAACGGGTTTTCTGTAACTGCCGGCCGTTTTCCTCGACCTGAGCGCAATATCCAGCCCGTAAGCCGCAAGTATTGCCACGGCTAGCTGAAAGACGTGGAGAAACTTATTCGGGTTTCTTATTGAAGAAACCACGGGCAAATGCCAGAAGAGCCTGTAGAGCGGAAAATACTTTCCGAACGACAGAAGAAGCGCGAGCACAGCCGCCACTGACCAGAAAATCACGTCGCCTCGCCATTCCGCAGGAAGGCAAGAAGCATCCTCGCCGTTCTCTTCGCGCTGATGCCCTCTTCGTAGAAACAATACAAAATACAGCGCGAACAGGGCCAGCACCACTGGAACAGCGCCTGTATAAATACTCTCCAGTCGAAAGTTGCGGTGACCTCTCCCCGTGTCCTCGTAACCAGCGGACCGGCCGGTCCTTCCCCAGTAAGGCCCTTCAGGATCATGTGATCGCCACCCGTAGTAACCGGGCGCTACAAAATCCAGCATTTCATCCGGGGGAACGCTCCACTGTGTGCAGAAATCCCACTTCTGCTCTGGGCTCTTTATCGTGCGCTCGACAGACGCCGCACCCTTTACCCTCCTTCCGTACTGGCTCGCCAGAACCGGTCCCGCCACAACAGCCGCCGTAATGACCATCGGGACAAACACAACGGCCAGTTTTTGAATATCCAGGCCAACTGTTCGCCATGCCGTATAAATCGCAAAAGCACCGAGAAACATTCCCAGAAACAGAGCGACGTCCTGCTGTTCACAGAACATCAGCCCCAGGGCGCCGCCCGCAAGCACACTCCACTCCCATCTCGCGCTTCGCAGGGCCCTGTCTAACAGATACAAAGCGGCCATACCGAACGCCAGCACGCTGAATTTGCCGATATGTCCCGCATAGCAGATCGTAAGATTTGTCCCGATCCAGAAAGCCGAAAGGAAGGCAAGCGCACAGGCCCCCCACCCCAGACCTCTCCGCCGAAGAAAGAGACAAAGGAACAAGGAAGCTATTGCAAGGTAGATCCCGTAAATCCAGTCGTTATAGACAGCCGGAGGCAAAATCCACAACAGAAGAGAAGACATGCTGGCCTGCCTGACACCCGCATTACCCAGAACTTTGCGCGACATCCACGATCCTGTAAAACCCTCCGGTACACTGTGACTGCGTGCAACTATAGAGCCGTAATTGCTGTCTGTTGTAAACAGCACGTCGTTCGAGGAAAGAGCTACATGAAAGAACGCAATCGTCGCCACGAATATTGCGGAAACCAAAACTAGTTTTGTCCAGTGCTGTGCCATTGTTCCTCCAGCCAGGGTGACGACCCGCCGTAAACGAGGCATGGAAACCCGAGCTTAGCTATCTTTTGCTTCGTGCCTGCCCATACCGGCAAATGGAATAACAGTTATCCCCTTTTCCGCTGTAAGGTTACGAACGCACTTTTGCCTTGTTCTAACAGCTCCTATCCGATACACACATGGACAATGAAGCAAATGTCGATTTTTTTCAAGCAACTGCTCGCTTGGGAAATATCCCGGATCACTCGCTACTGTGATCGGACTTACCAAGTGGACCCGCTGGAATTTGATGACGGCATTCTTCTGCGCCTTATTGAGTGTAAAAACAAGAGTCTTCTCCGGTCTGACAGTCTGCAATCGGACGTTTGCCCCGTAAGCGGTGAAAAAATCGCTATCCTGCTGAACGGGAACCTGAATCACCACCACGATATACAGGCGCTCCTGCTGTCGCTTTTTCCTTTTATACAGCGACAATCACGTGTTGTCGCCGTAATTTTTAACCCTTACCTCAGGTTTCTGGTACGACTTGCCAACGCCCTCGGAATCCGAAAAGGGGAAATGCCGACAACGTTTCTGACAAAGGCTGACTTAAGCAGTATCGCCAAGATTTCGGGTTATGAGGTTGTACGCTTAAGAAATGCGGCCTTTTCCCCAGTCCGCTTTCTGGGTCTTGGAACACTGCTCAACCGCTTCCTTACAGCCGTCCCTCTCCTGCGCTGGCTCAGCTTCGCCAATGTGGTCGTCATGCGCCCGGTCAAACCCGACCGGGAACCACCCTCCCTGTCTGTTGTGATCCCTGCACGGAACGAAGCAGGTAATATCGAAAACGCGGTTAAACGGATTCCCGACCTTAATTGTGAACTTGAGATCATATTTGTGGAAGGACACTCTACGGATAACACTTGGCAGGAGATAGAGCGGGTATCTAACGAATACAGGAACAGATTTAACATCAAATGCCTCCATCAGGACGGTAAAGGCAAGTGTAACGCTGTCCGTGCCGGGTTTGCTGCCGCGTCGAAAGATTTACTGGCTGTTCTCGACGCTGACCTTACGATGCCGCCGGAAAAACTGCCATATTTTTACAACGCTTATCGCACCGGGAAAGCTGACTTCATCAACGGATCCCGCCTGCTTTATCCTATGCAGGGACAGGCAATGCGAACACTTAACAAGATCGGGAATGTGTTTTTTGCCCGGTTACTGAGCTGGATAATGGGACAGCGGATTACGGATTCCCTGTGCGGCACAAAGCTTATTCGTCGGGACGATTATCGACGTCTCTGTAAGTGGAGGGAAGATTTCGGGGATTTCGATCCATTCGGTGACTTCGAGCTTCTGTTTTTTACGGCAAGCACCGGACTCGGAATAGTTGATGTACCCATTCGATATATGGACAGAGAATATGGTACCACCAACATATCACGATTCCGTCACGGATACATGCTGTTCAAGATGGTGCTGATCGGATTCATAAAGCTCAAGATCGGAGCCGGTGATGTCCGCCACTGATGTTTTCACCCACGAAAGCGAGATTCGCAATACCATCCGCTCGAAGCCGGCCCTCACGATGCTTTACAGGGAATTTTACGGGTACTACCTTGAAATGATCTCGAAATGTCCCCCAAAAGGCCTGCTGGTGGAACTCGGCTCCGGCGCTGGATTCGCTAAGGAAATTGTTCCGAATCTGATCACAACAGATATACTCGATTACCAGGGTGTGGATCGTGTCGTCGACGCAGCGGCCATGCCCTTCGACAATAAATCAGTGAGTTTTATAGGTATGACTAACGTGTTTCATCACCTGACGGACGTGTCCCGCTTCCTGCACGAAGCCGACCGGGTTCTCATTCCGAACGGGCGAACGCTTATGATCGATCAACATAACGGCATCATCAGCCGCCCAGTCCTAAGATATCTTCACCATGAACCGTACAACACGGCCGCCAGGACGTGGGCTCTGACATCGTCCGGTTCTTCGCCTGGCGCCAACGGAGCGCTCGCATGGATAGTATTCAAGCGCGACTTGCCGGTTTTCGAGGAGAACTTTCCCCGCTTGAAACTCATCAGTTACCAGACCCATACGCCGCTTCGCTACTGGCTGTGCGGCGGACTGCGCCGATGGAATGCCCTGCCCGCCTGCGCCTACCGCCCCGTATGCCGCCTGGAGCGTCTTCTTCTGTCAATCAGTGAGAATTTCGGGAGTTTCTGTAATGTCGAAATCATCAAAGAAGCGTCGTAAGAAGCAGGCGGCGGCAAATACCGCTTCGCAAGATCGCGCGCATCCGACGCCCGCGGGTTCGTTAAAACTCAGGTACGCGATCCTGGTCGGCGTGGTGTACGTATTAGCCGGTCTGGCGATGAAGCTCGTTGCCGGGGCATATTATCAGAACTGTGATCCAAGCTATGCCTATCTGTTTAACATATTGAACCTGTTAACGGGGTACCCGATTGATCACATTGACCATCCCGGCACTACATTGCATGTGCTTGGTTGGCTCGCGGTACCCGCTATCAGGCTTCTAAGCCCGTTTCGTGAATCAACAATTCAGAACGCGCTTATTCTTCACCCGGAGTTTTATCTAAACGGACTTAACGTCACGATCCTTATATTGGTTGCTCTTGCGTCCGTTGTTTTTTACCGGTCAGTTCATCGTGCCGGCCGAACAGTACCGGAAGCGTTAATGACGCAGGCGCTTCCCCTGTGCTTCTTTGAAACGTACCTGGCGCTCTACGATGTCAAACCCGAACCGCTTCTGCTGGCGCTGATACTGGGCATGGGAGCGGTCCTTGTTTCGGAATACTGCCAGACGTACAATCGGCAGTGGACAAGCGTGGCGGGACCGCCTCTCCTCGGCGTTTTGATCGGGTTATCATTAATGCTTAAAATCACTGCCGCCCCTTTAGTTCTACTTGTTTTTTTCCCAAGGCGGCTATGGCGTAAGTCATGCTGTTTCTGTGCGACCGCAATCACCTGCTCCGCTCTCTTCATTCTTCTCCTTCCAAAGCTGGCAAAAATGAAACACTGGTACTCGGGGCTTATAATGAACAGCGGCACTCGCGGCAGTGGCGAGCGCGGCTTTCCGTCATTATCAACGCTGGCCGGTAAGATGGCTTCAGTAATCCTGAATGCTCCCGTATTTACCATATTGGCCGCTGTCCTGTGCGCCCTGGTGCTGTTGCATCTGTTCGCCGGACGCCGCGGCAAAAACTCCCGCACGACAGGAACAACATCGGCAACTGACAGAGTACAGAACCGTCAGACCTTGCTTCTGATTGTCGTACTGGCACTCCAGGCGGCTATAGTCATGAGGCACCCTCTATCGGCACGCTACCTGATACCGTCTATGGCTCTCCTGCCGGTCCTTCTCTGTATTGTGCTTCATGCAGTACAACATTCGCCTTCATGGGCGCTTGGAAAACGACTGTATGAAAAACGCCTCAGATTGACTGTTGTAATCACGGCCGTTGCTTTGAGCGTGCTATGCGTAAAGTTCACACTGGAAATCCGCTATCGAACCCGGAAACGACAAGAGAACAAGAGAGCGGATGCGATTGTCGCCGAATTGCCCACTGCCATTGTCGCGGCCAACCCGCAATCCGGTGACAACGTTTACGCCGCACTGCTCTTCGGCAACCAATGGGCTGGTTACTGTTATAAGGGCAGAATGGAAGCACTACTCAAGGATCGAAGACCTCTTATTTACAACATGCACAATCTCTGGACTTATGCCGGACATGTTTCACCGCGGGCCGTGCTGAAAGCCATAACACAAGATAAGAGGCGGATATTCATAAAACGGCGTGTCTCCCGCAAACCCCAAGAAGAACCTTTCGCCGAAGGATGGATGTACCTGAAGCCGGTCATGCAGGGCCAACAGATCGGCCTATATGAAATTATCGGCCCCAATCCGGCTATCTTGAATCGAAGGTAAGCGCATTCGATATCTCTTTAAACCGGAATTACGTCGGGAATCAGGTCGTGTTTCATGTTTTTAACGGAAATTTATGCCGAGTAGCCGAAAGTCTCTAGAAGATTTCCAAATATGTGATTTAACTGCGATATCGTCGCAGGCGTAAGTTTTGCTCGGTAACCTCCCGTTTTTCCGGACCGCCGGTGCCTATAAATGTCTTCTTTTGCTGGAGGCTTCATCTGCTTACCCAGAAGTTTCTTAATCTCCCTCCTCGGCAAATGTATCTCCATAAACTCCTGTAGTCTCTCCAGAAAATCAGACGGCTTGCTCATCATGTCTTCAAACCTGCAGTACAGTGTTTTTTTATCTTTCAGAACTTTATCAGCATACTCCGCATACTTCTGCCTCAACTCTTCAGCTTCTTCCAGTACGAATTGATCGACTGTCTCCGTCAACGCTTTCCGTCGCCGCCTGAGCAGATTCATACTGACCGGAATATGGCTGTAGGCTATAGAATAGTATTTGGATACAAGCGCGTCTCTGGGGTCCCTCAAAAGCAATAGCTTCCTGTATCTGCCCACGTCCGGTATGTCCCTGAATGATCGGCAGGGGCCGTAGACATAGCCTTCCGGAGAAAAAACACGATTGATGAAATCCGTATCTTTGAATCCTTCGCGCACGGGTATCTCCTGCAGGGCGAAAAAAGTATCGAAATCTGCCATCACCATATCAGATTGATTGACCAGCGTATGCAGTAATCTACCCAGGAAAGTCGAACCGGACCTGTGAACCGTGAAGACCAGAACGCTTGGCTTTTTGCTGAAGCTGACCTGTTGACCGGCTGAGAGCCGCCGCTCAGTTGAGCATTTCCACCACCATAACGGCCGCAGAACAAAGAGCCTGAAAAGGGGGAAGCACTTTGGCACTAAAGCATTTATTACCGGACGCAGATTCATAATACTCAGAATGCTCCTATTTCACTCAGGCAACAATATCAGCCTCGTGACGGTAAACATTCCGATAATGCCAGAACGTTCCTTTGCGCGCCATTAAAAATCCACAACCGACCGTCATACGCTTCCGTCGCCATTTCTGATTGACAATACCCTGCCCTCCAGTAAGTGTAATAGGTGGCAATGATTGCTCAGGACTGACAAACAAAGCGATAAACGTAAGTCTACTTTAACACGCAGTTAACGGTCAATGTACCGCGGTGAGGCATCACCTTCCGCGTGTACATATTCCATCCTGTATTGTGCGCTTTGGGCGTGCATAACTGAAGTGTAGAAACCAGAAAATGCAGTTATGAGTTTATCAATTCAGGTACTGTACGGAGGCGCAAAAGGCGGCATAATGGACCAAGAGTTAGCCCTGCTGTACCGTCTTGCCATACAACTCCCCCGCAACTCAACCGTTGTTGAGATCGGTTCTTTTCAAGGCAAGTCCACGCTGGTTCTGGCTCACGCGCTCAAAAAAGGCAGGCAGGGAACCGTATTTGCCGTTGATCCCCATTGCCATCCCGCCGGTCCGAACAATGCGGAAATCTTACGTCAGAATATTGCTAAGTCCGGCTTGGATAACATTCGGATGATAACGGATTACTCGTACAACTTCATTAAGAGTTTCAGCAATCCCATTAACTTGCTATGGCTGGATGGAGATCATGGTGAAGACGGGGTTTTTCGTGATTTTGCCGACTTTCAGCCGCTGGTAGTTACTGGTGGAAAAGTTGCGCTCCATGACGCTGCTGCTTTTCCCGGCCCTCGTAAAATTGCTCACAGAAAGCTTTTTCGGAGTCCTGCATTCGTGTAGGGCGTCGGTTGTATAGCTGAAGCGGGACGCCCTTTCCTCCGAATTGCCTGCGGTCATTGTCCTCAATGGTCCGCACGTTAGCCGCTACTGACGTCCCCCTGGATCTGCACGGTTTCTGCTGGAGCCATGTTACGGGTGACAGTCAAAGCGGTAGATCCCCCCCCGCGGTCTCGCCAGAGACCG
>JAWODU010000021.1:0-23802 GCA_046483125.1 Kiritimatiellia bacterium | reverse complement strand
AGTTCCGGCGTTTCCTTCATGCGATGGTTCTGCTGCCGGCTCAGATCAGTCGGCAGGGACGCAGGATCATCTACCGATTGCTGGGGTATAACGCGTGGCTGAAAGACTTCTTCTCCGCGTGGGAGTTTATCAGACGAACGAAATTCGCCTGACGCGTTCAGGCAGCGAGGTAATGATGACGAAAAATGACGTGAAAACAGGTGAGTTCTGTGCCGAAACGGCTCCCGCCGGAGGCTGGACCGGCGCTTCAGCCGACAAAAGCCCTTACCGGCCGCTCTTTGCCCCTGAGAAGCCGCATAAACTCTTGAACCGGATCGTTCAGCGGTGGAAAAGTCACTTGTGAGGATCATTGTTTTAAAAGGTCGCTTATTTTAGGCCTAGTGAACACTCACCGGCATCTGTTCCACAATGGCTCAACTGTTCTGACAGGCGATCTTCGGCCGCAGTTACTGTAACTTACTGCGCTGAAGTGAGTTCTGTCCCTGCTCCCATGTTGGCACGTTATGTGCATGTATCCATACCTGATAGCGAAACAATAATAAAACAATATGGAGACCGGATATGACACTGACCGCTGCAAACAAATACCAGACTTTTCTTATTATGACAGCCTTTATGGTGGCGATTCGCGTGGCCCCGGCATGGGGCGCTGAGTTGGCTCAAAGGCGGGACCCTTTCGGGCGGGATCGGGCTTCCAGAATTCGGACTCTGGAATTTCGCGATAGTGACCGCAGTCCAGTTTCGACCATGCCGTGGCAAGAAG
Source organism: Kiritimatiellia bacterium (assembly GCA_046483125.1). Lineage (GTDB taxonomy): Bacteria > Verrucomicrobiota > Kiritimatiellia > UBA8416 > JAWODU01 > JAWODU01. Next base: position 23,039 of record JAWODU010000021.1, on the reverse strand, counting down.
CGAGGCGTGCATTCTCTACCCCCGAAGATACTTGCAGGGCAGTTAAAGACAGGGTCACATACTCGCGCAATGCGTACAAGAAGGATGAACGGGGCTCCGCAAAGGAGACCTGGAACAGAAGGCAGGGCGATTGTGAGGATTACGCCTTAACGGTTAAAGATCTCAGTTCGGGAAAAGGCTGGAAGGCTAATATGTACGTTGTTCGCTCAAAGACTGCTCGCGAAGCACATGCCATTACCATGGGGAAGAGAAATGGACGAATATGGGTTTCGAGCAACGGTTTCTACAGTGAATACCAGTCCCTTTTCGATGCCAAGCAGGAGATTGGGCGGGATCTTGGATGGTGGAACCCTGAAGTCGAGATGTTCAGGGTCCAGCAACCAAAGGGCAACGGCAGTCGCACATATGTGAAGATCTCAGTTGATACCGGGAAGTAATAGATCGATCAGTGTCATGGCGTACTATTACTCCGGCAACTGAAGATATGACAAAGGCATGGAGGGACGCGCTCCGTCGCGTCCGCAAACATGGCCGACACGGAGGTCGGCCCTCCGGTTCTGTGTCATATGTTTGCTCGCCGGAGTAATAATCTAAAAGCGTCATAGAGCATCGGCGAAGGCAGAACGCGCAGGACGGGCTTCTTTTAAAACAAATACGGGCCAGGAAATGACTCGCCCCGCAGCATGTACGCGCGCGGGTGTACTGTCGGGAGGAGTCCGGAAAACTAGTCTAAGAGGCGATATACCTTGGCGCGGCTTATCCCCAGCAGTCTGGATGCTTCGGCAATATTGCCGCGCGAGTGGTCAACGGCTCTCCGAGCCAGGATTTTCTCGGCATTCTCCAAGTTGAAGGGCAGCGATTCCAAATCACAACCCGAAGCAGTTGCCTGCTCAGAAAGGCATTCCTTTGACGCGGCAGGCCCGGGAAGTTGAATGTATTCGGCTTTGAGAGTATTGCCCGCAGAATCAATAAGCATGCGCTCGACGATATTCCTCAGTTCACGAACATTTCCGGAGAACTTATGGTTCTTTAAATGGTTCATAACACTGTCGTCAACCTCGGGTCTGGCTATTCCCATTTCGTCCGCCAACACATTTACGAAATGATTTACGAGTGCAGGTATATCCTCCGGACGCTCGCGCAAAGGAGGCAAGGTCAACACATAACCCGCAAGACGATGATAAAGATCCGAACGGAAATCGCCCGAATGTATCTTTTTTTCAATATCTGTATTGGTAGCGGATATTATTCCTACATCGAAGTTACGACCTTCCGTCTTGCCGACCGGAACAACCATACCGTCTTCAATCACTCGAAGTAACTTGGTCTGTAGAAGCGCAGGCATATCACCTATTTCATCCAGGAACAGTGTACCGCCGTTTGCCAGTTCAAATTGACCCACCCGGTTCTCCGTAGCGCCGGTAAACGCGCCCTTGACGTGGCCGAATAGAATAGACTCAGCCAGATCATGAGGAATAGCCGAACAATTAACAGCAACAAACGGCCCTTCAGCCCGGTCGCTTCCGAAGTGTACGGCCCTGGCCACCAGTTCTTTACCAGTGCCGCTCTCTCCGCACACCAGCATGTTTGTCGTCCTGCTCTTCTGAAGTAAACGAATTTTCTTGAGAACGTCTATTATGGGCTTACTTTGTCCGACAAAAGCCTTGATCCCCCATTTCTTTGCCTCTTCCTCGGTAACGAGAGACAACCGTTCACACAGAGCGTTTCGCTCGCGCAGTACTCTCACATAGCCAAGTGTTCTTTCAATTGTAGCCAGGATCTCTGTCCGGTTTACCGGTTTCTCAAAGAAGTCGTAAGCCCCATGCTTCAACGCTTCAATGGCCTCCTTCTTTTCTGCATGGGCGGAGACCACAATTACGTGAATCTCCGGATTGCGCTCCTTGACCTTTTTGAGAAGGCTAATCCCATCCAACTCAGGCATGCGAATGTCCGTGACAAGCATGTCAAAAGACCGCCCGGCCAGGTCGTCGAGAAACTCGACCGGATCGGTATACACCGCAATCTCGCAGCCTGTCGCACGGAGGTATTGTGCTATGGTTTCAGCTGCCTTCCGGTAGTCGTCAACAATAGCAATCCTGATGTCGTGTTCTCTCATGACCGCCAACTTTCTTTCTACTTGCCCTGTTCCATCACTTTTTTCATGACACGCCTGAGGTCCGTCGTTGTTACCGGCTTTGTCATGACACGCGTGACCCCGTCAGGTTCCTCCCCGTTGTCCTTCATGATATCGCCAAAGCCCGTGAGCATAATGACCGGCGTCCCCGGCCTGCTCTCCTTGATCTCCCTCGCTATCTCATCGCCACTTATCAAGGGCATCGCCCGGTCGATTATCACAAGGTCAAAATCCCCGGAAAGAAACCTGTCCAGCCCCTCGCGAGCTTCGCATACTACCTCCACATGATGGCTGTCCCTCTCCAGTATCTTCGAAACAATATCCCTCGAACGGGCTTCGTCATCAATAATCATTACGCGCAATGGTGCAAGAGGCTCTGGAACGTCTTCTTTGACTTCCTTGAGCGCAATATCCTCTTCCGCTGAAGGCAGAATAATACGCATCGTTGTCCCTGTACCCGGTGCGCTGTCAATCTCAAACTTGCCGCCGTGCCTCTGGACAATTCCGTTTACCACAGACAATCCGAGCCCGGTTCCCTGCATGCCTTTGGTGGTAAAAAAGGGCTCCAGACAATGCCGGCGTGTCTGTTCATCCATACCAGTTCCTGTATCGGAGATTTCACACACAACACGGGTTCTTCCCTGAACACGAAGCCTTACCGTTATCGTCCCGCCCTCCGGCATTGCATCTATCGCATTAAGCATTAGATTTATGAATGCCTCACGCAATTCATTGATGTTGCCTTTGGCCGGAGGAACATTGCTGCATTCCGTTGCTACTTCAATGTCATACCCCCGAGCGTTTATCTCTTCCTTCCATTTTGGCATAGTGATTGATATCGTGCTCTCAAGCAACTTGCTCAAATCAATCGGCTTTAAATTACTATCCTCTTCCTTGTACACCTGTCTCAAGCGTCGCACAATATGATGTGCGTCCTGGGTTGCTTCGTATATCATTTTCAGCATGTGTTTGGCGTTCTCACGATCGTCCAGCGAGCGAGGATCGAACAGCAGCATCTCGCTGAATCCTGCAATCGGCATGAGAACATTATTGAAATCATGGGCGATTCCGCTGGCCATCTGGCCCAGAGCATTCATTCGTTCCTGCTGGATAAGCTGCTTCTGGGCCTTCTTGAGTTCCACCTCCGTTCGTTTCCGTTCACTGATGTTCCTGAAAATACCCAGTAAGCAGGGCCGGCCGTCCAGTTCAATGGACGAGGAGTTCACGTCGGCGGGAAACACTGTCCCGTCCTTGCGCTTCATGGGAATGTCTTCGGCCAGCGGGATCTCGCCGCGCGCCTGTTTCTCCAACTGCTCACGCACTTGTTCGACTCTCTCTGCCGGATGGATGTCGGCAACGGAGAGCCCGGTAATTTCATCAGCCGAGTAGCCCAGAATTCGGCACATGCTTTCGTTGCCGAAAACGACGCGGCCCGACTCGGCATCCGCCAGTAAAATGCCGTCGCTGGCCGACTGAAAGATCGCCTGGAGCGTGTGCTCCGATTTGGTTCTCGCTTCTTCCACCCCGATCCCGTGCAGGGCAAAGGCGATGTCACCGGCGATTTCGGTTAAAAGCGATTTCTCCTGTTCGTAGCTTACATACTCCGGCGGCATGGAAACGCCGAAATAGCCGAACACCTTGTCGCTATAGCTCAGGGCAACCGCTATCCTTGCGCATCCGTCGTAGGCTTGCGCGAGGGGACAGTCGGCGCACTCTTTGGGCGCGTCAGCGATACGGGCCACACCGTTCGCGGATCGTGCCCGTTCGCAGCAAGACGGGAAACGGCCGTGCCTGACGCGATCCATGAGAGCCCGGAAGGCATCTTCCGGGAACCCCGTCTGCGTGCCCTGCGCGTCTTCGGGCAGGCGATCCGTCAGGATGATCCACGCGCCCCGGAACCCGCGCGCGCTGACCAGGTTGGCGCAGGCTTGCTGGATTAAACGTTCGCGGTCTTTTTCCCGCACAATAAGCTGGTTCACGTCCCGGATCGAGCGCAGTACGGCGGTGAGATGACGTTCCCGTTCCCTCGCCCGTTCGCGCTCGATCATGACCCCGAGTTGCCGGGCAATATCGTTGACAAGATGCCGTTCTTCCTCAAGAAACGGGCCTTCATCTTTTTGCGGTCTTCTTTCCAGAAGGCAGACGGTCACGTCGGCTCGGGGGATTTTGAGTGCGGAACGCGGACAGTGAAGATCGGCGGAAAGGGCCCATTCTGTTTTTTTGAAGTTCCCGGCGGTGAAGTCCCGATCCTCGAATGCGATTCGGGCGCAGGTTATGTCCGGGTATTGGAAGCCCGAAGGGATCAGGTCCACGACCCTCTGCAGGGCATCATAAATCGACTCGCACGGACTGGCAACAAGACTGGAAACGGCGTACAGGCATTCGAGTTCCTTAACGCGCTCGGCTTGCTGTTCACGTTGCACGTCGCGTTCGTGCGCGTCTTTCATGGCGTGCTCCCGCCCGGCACTTGCCTGGCTCCCAGGGCCAATCGAACCGTATGTAAGAGTTCTTTCGAGCCCACCGGTTTCGGAAGCATCATGATGGGGGGATATTTCAGAGCCCGATCCATGAGGTCGCTGTCCGGATAGGCTGTAAGGATGATGACCGGCAGGAAATCATACTTCTCTCGAATTTCCTTCAACACCGCCGATCCGTCCATTCCCGGCAGTTTCAAATCCAGTAGCACGGCGTCTGGTGTTGTCTTCTTCTTCAGCATATCCAGGGCTTCTTCTCCGTTGTCCGCCTCAGAGACAATGTAATGGTACTTTTCGAGAATATGACGTAAAGTTGTGCGTATCCTTGCTTCGTCATCCACCAGCAATACTCTTGGCTCCCGGCACCGCAAGTGGTGGGTTTCACACCAATGCTCCAGATCTCTTTTCCTGAAACGCCAGTTGGTACCGATTTTGAAGGAAGGAATCTCGCCTCGTCTGGCAAAGCGGCGGAGCGTTTCCACATGTGCCCCGAGCAACCTCGCAGCTTCGTGCGCGTTGAGAGTCAGGTCTTCCTGTTTCATCGTCACCTCTCTCCGATCCCTCCCATTCCTCTGCGCAACAAGGGCGCCGAACGAAGTGCAGTTGCGTGCAGTTGCGTGCAGTTGCGTGCAGTTGCGTGCAGTTGCGTGCAGTTGCGTGCAGTTGCGTGTACATATCACACACCAAAGTCCCAGAGTCAAGCACTATTACGAATTACAGGGTTAACCGCGGACACACTGGGATTGCCGGGAACACACAGATAATCGGCTCACGGGCATCGGATAAGCCGGAAAGCAGGCCATTGCGCCTGCTTCTGGGCGAGCATGTAAGGGATTTTCGCAGTAGTAAGAACGGGCATTCAGGAGACAGGCCTATCTCCCCATGCGAATGGCGGAAGACCTGCCCCTGGGTTCCTGCGAACTGCCGTCATCGGTCACCTCTTCCGCCGACATGAATCCGGACGGATCCTTGAATTGCATTTTGTCCCGGCTGCGTTTCATAACGATACGGCTCCACATGCGGGGAAAAGACCAACAGCATGAATTGCGCCGCCACGCGAAAAGTGAATTTATTTCTGCACGCACCCTTAGACGAGGTCGCAAGCATCGGGCGGCATCCAGTGGGCATCCTTGCCTTCCCACTTAACGTTACATCCGACCGGATTGGTAACCGGCGTGGAGACCGGCCTGCCGGCTGCAACCTCGCTCAGCGCATTTTCTAAATCGTTTACCGTTGCCTGCCCGGCGTTCCGCGGATTATCAACATTACGTCCCGTGTAAACCAGCTCGCGATCACTGTCGAAAACAAAGAAATGGGGAGTACGCAAGGCTCCATACGTCCGCGCAACGTCCTGTGACTTGTCGCGCAGGTACAGCCAGGGAAATTTCTTTTCTTCCATGCGTCCGACCATGTTGTCGAAGCTGTCTTCGGGATACGTATTCTCGCTGTTTGAATTGATCCCGACGAACTTCACACCCCTGTCGGCAAACTTCTCCGCCACGCCGCGGGTGATCTCGTCCGATCCGGTTACATAAGGACAATGATTGCAGGTGAAAAAAATAACAAGCACGGTACTATCGTTAAACTCGGATAACCCGTAAGTCCTGCCGTCCGTCGCCGGCAGTTCAAAACCCGGTGCGTGCTCGCCGATCTGAAGTGTAAACGCCATCATAACCCCCTTGTGTGTTGTTTGACTAATGCGCGGGTCCATTGCAATACAGGCCGCCGGACAAAACAAGCCTAATTCGACCCTCCAGGGCAAACCTTTGTTTTTGAGTCCGGCTTTTGATCTCAAGCCTGGATGTTCCCGGAGAAAATGTTAATATGCAGGCTCTGGCGGGTTGAGAGTCAATTTGACAAGGAGGACAGATTTGAAGATTTATACGGCGGGAATTGCTCTGGCAATGTGTATGGCGTCGGCGGGAATGGCCGAAGAAGAGGGAGGAGGCAATACCGTGAAACTACCCGAACCGGACAAAAAGGGAAAAGTATCGCTTGAAGAGACCCTGGCCGCCCGTCGCAGCAGACGGGAATATGCCGAAGGGCCTCTGTCCCTGAAGCAGGCGGGCCAGATACTGTGGGCGGCGCAGGGAATAACCGGCGAGGGCGGACGGAAAAAGACCGCGCCCTCGGCCGGGGCAACGTACCCGATGAAGATATACCTGGCGGCGGGCAAAGACGGGGTCAAGGGACTCGACGCGGGTGTCTACCGTTACGTTCCGGACAAACACGAAATAGAAATGGTGAAAGGCGGAGACGTGCAGTCCAGACTTGCCCTTGCCGCGCTGGGTCAGCAGTTTGTGGCCTCCGCACCGGTGAATATTGTAATTGCCGCGGAATACGCCCGGACAACGCGCCGCTACGGGGAGCGCGGCAAAAGGTACGTGCATATGGAGGCAGGCCACATATCGGAGAATATCTACCTGCAGGCTGAAGCGGCGGGGCTGGGGACGGTGGCGGTCGGAGCGTTTGATGACGAAAAGGCAGCGGACCTCCTGGGGCTTCCGAATGATCTGGCGCCGATGTATATCATGCCGGTGGGGAAGAGATAGGATTTTCGTCCGTCAGCCGACGGACTCCTGCATAAGCTGTGCGGGTGAGACACCCCTGCAGCAACGATGGCACTTCTCACGGAACCGGGCCGGCTGATATGGCGCAGCGGAAGCCTATGAACGGCCCGCCTCTCGTACAGCCGGACTTCTGCCTGTCGTCTTTCGGGTGCCCCCGGTGATACGTGGTCATGCCTTCTTCATTGCCGGTCAGGTAGGAGCCGCCCCGGTACACGTGAACTTCGCCTTCTTCGGGCCCGGTGGGATTGAGGTACTCGTCACATCGCAGGTAAACGCCTTCGTAAAGGTCCCCTACCCATTCGGCCGCGTTCCCGCCCATATGGTAAACGCCGTACGGGCTGGTATATACCTTGTCCCACTCGAAGTCTTCATCGGCGATTGCCTGTATGGCTTCGGGCGACAGGTACTTATCCACGTCCCATGTCTCTACCGGCAGGCGCGTGGGAGGCGGAGGCGGGGCTTCGGCTTCCTTGACGCATGCGCATCCGCCGCTTCTGGTTTTTTCGGCGCGAATAGCCGGAGGGTTCTGCCTGTCCATCTCCGAAGCCAGAAAATCGCGCCCCGGTTTACAGCTTATGGCGCATTTCCCGGGATCGGTATCGCCCCAGGGGTATTTTCTGCCGCCAGCTCCGCGCGCCGCCTTTTCCCATTCCGCTTCCGTGGGCAGACGCAGGATAGGGGTCAACTCCCCCCGTCTCTGCCAGTTTTCGAATTTGGATTGGGCGTTTCCGGCATCGTTCTTCCCGGCGAAGGCCCGCCATCTCGCGTAGGCAAAAGCGTCGTACCAGTCTACCCCGACGACCGGCTGTCTATCACGACTAAGAGACGCCTTTTTCCAGCCTTCGGCCTCGTGTTTTTTTAGGGGCGGAGCGTCGTCGTGCTCCATCCACGCCTCCCCGCTGGTTTTGACGAAATCCACAAATTCCCGGTATTCGGCATTGTCCGCCTCGTACTTATCTATGAAGTAAGGGCTCACCCACACAACGTGCATGGGGAAATACGAGTCGGTCGGTTTCGCATCCCGCAGACCCATCAAAAAGTAGCCGCCGGGAACGTAAACCATGTCCTCAAACTCGCGCGGCGCGGGTTTTCCCTCCATGTCTTCTTTGCCTTTTTCCTTCCGGTAACCCTCCATTATCGCTTCCTGCATCCGCATTATGTAGTCAAAGTCCATCTCGCGAAAAGATTGAGTGATTTTTTTCCTGCGACGCCGTTTTTCAGCGTCCTGTTCGCCAAGCTCCAGCACGTTGTCCACCCAGAAATCCAGAAAAGCCGTGGTTTCGCTTACGGCATAGTCCCACTCCTTCGCCCTTATCAGGTCGGGCACCCGGTTCTGCATCTGCTCCGGCAGAAGCTTGACAAGCTGTTCTCTCCGCTCCTCGAACATCTCGATCTGCTTCTCGATCTCGTCCGGAGTCATTTCGGGTTTTTCCCGGCCGCGGCGGCGGCGCCGCGCTTCGCGCAACAGCTCCTTGTGTTCCTTTATCTTCTCTCCCAGTTCCTCATATTCCTTTATGGTATCCCATATGGGGCCGCCCCATTTGCCGCCGCGTCTTTTGAGACCGCGTTTTACCTTCTGATATTCGGCCGCGAACCGGTCACGCTTTTTCTGTATTGCGGAGGTCCGCGGAAACCCGGAACACTTCTGCAGGAATTCGTCGAAAAGACGTACGCCCCGGCTGTATTCATCGGCCGTCATGCTCTTGTCCGGATCGAGGCTGAATTTCATAAGCTTGTCCGCGAGAAGCGAACAGACGTCCCGGGTTCTTTTTTCCTTTATCTGCGATTTGCGGATCCGCCTTGAAACGGTCGCGTTCTTCTCCGGAATACGCACCCTCAACAGGATATAGTCCGGCTTTTCAAGCATGATACTACCCTCTACGGTGCGCCCGTCATGGAGTTCCAGCGTAATTATATTTCCTTCCGGTACCAGCTCGGCGGCTTCAGGTGAAAGCTCCGAGCGTTGTACGGCGGAAGCGGTGAAGCACACAGCGATCCACAGCAGTAGAAATGTAATGTGTAGTTTGGTCATATGTATCCTCCTGTTATTCAAGAGTGACTGCGTCACCCCTACGGCAATGAGTATCTTCTGTCCAGGCTGAACGCGTTTTCTATGTGATTCACGACGGGGTTTTCCGTAAACGGCTGTCCGATTACTTCTACCACATCAAAACGAAAGCATACATGCGGATTTTTCATTCTTTTGAGGTACCGCACAGCGGCCCTGGACAGTACATGGCGTTTCCTCCTGTCAACTGCTTCGACGGGCCGCCCGAAATCCTCGTTCTTTCTCGTCTTTACCTCGACAAAAACCAGCGAATCGCCGTCCCTGGCCACTATGTCCAGCTCATCCCGTCTCGCAAGCCGGACCTGCCTGCCCACGATTCTGAAGCCTTTCTTCCTCAGCGCCGCGACAGCCACGTCTTCTCCCCATTCCCCGGCTTCACGCGTGTCCCTGCTCATTTGCGGCTCGGCTTAAATCAGGTATTTCTTCCGCCATCGCGTTCTCCGCGTCCGAACGGCGCCTGATTTCGGACGCCTCCATGACCGGCCTGAATGTCCGCCTGTGTATATCTACGGGGCCGTGTTCCAGCAGGGCCTGGACATGCGCCTTCGACCCGTAACCTTTATGCCGGGCAAAACCGTACTCCGGATAGGTCCCGTCCACTTCGATCATATACCGGTCCCTGACGACCTTGGCCACGATGCTGGCGGCGGCAACGGACAGACTTTTCGAGTCGCCCCCCACAATAGGAAGCGCCGTGCATTTCAGATCGGCGGCTGACGATCCGTCTACAAACACGCAATCGGGCGATTCGGGGAGATTGTTTACGGCCCGACACATCGCCAGATCGGACGCGCGAAGTATATTTATGGAATCTATTTCTTCGACCGCCGCCGAACCTACTCCGATTGCGATGGATTTATCACGAATCAGCACCTGGAAGAAATGGTCGCGCCGCGCGGCGGAAAGTTTCTTGGAATCCGTAACTCCGCTGAGATCGCCAACCCACTGTGACTCCGCGAGATCGGAATTCAATATCACGGCGGCGGCTACCACGGGGCCGGCGAGGGGCCCCCTTCCGGCTTCATCCACCCCGGCAATCCGGGTGAATCCCCTGCTCCAGTAATCACGCTCGAACTTCAGAAGATCGTTCACGCCAGAGTTACTTCCGGCCGACGCCTTTTACCTTCATTTTTGTGCCGCGGATATTCCTCAGATAATACAGCTTCGCCCGGCGAACCCGGCCGCGTCTCTGGACCTCTATGCGGTCAATATAGGGCGAATGCACGGGGAACACTTTTTCCACTCCGACGCCGTGCGATACGCGTCTCACGGTGAACATTTCACCCGCGCCACCTCCGTTACGGGCTATGACGACACCGCTGAAGGCCTGAATCCGCTCCTTGTCGCCTTCTTTTATTCTGGCGAAAACCCTGACCCCGTCACCGATGCCGAAGTCCGTGCTGCGTTCCTTCTGCATGCCTTCCCGACCGATCTTGTCTACTAACTCCGATACCATGGCCCACCTTTACCGTTTCTTTCCGCCGGTCTCATGGTTTTGAATGAGATCCGGCCGTCTTTTTCCCGTTCTGATTTCCGACTGTTCACCGCGCCATTCCGCGATCTGTTCGTGATTGCCGGAGAGAAGCACCCCGGGGACCCTCATGCCCCTGAATTCCTCCGGACGCGTATATTGAGGATAATCAAGCCGCCCGTCGGAAAACGATTCGTTTTCTACGGCGCCTTCTCCACCTACTACACCCGGCACCAGCCTGACCACCGCGTCCGCAAGCACAGCCGCCGCCAATGCCCCGTTGGTCAGCACGTAGTCGCCTATCGAAATTTCATCACTCGCCAGCCGCCTGACACGTTCGTCGATTCCCTCATAATGGCCGCAAACTACAACCACATGCTTTCCCCGCGACAATTCCAACGCAGAAGCCTGGTTGAATACGCGGCCCTGCGGCGTCATCAGAACAACCCGGCTTTCCGGGCCCCTTACCGATTCCACGGCCTTATACAGAGGCTCCGGCTTCATGACCATGCCCGCGCCGCCCCCGTAAGGTCTGTCGTCGGTGGTTCTATGCCTGTCCGAGGTAAAATCCCTGGGATTTACGAATCCGATCCGTACAAGACCCCGCCGGACCGCGCGCTTAAGCATGCTTTCGCCTGTAAAGCCCTCCAGCATACGGGGAAAGATCGTTACAATATCAATCCGTAAAAGGGGGGCCATAATCTCTCTAGAGTTTCAGAGGCTATGCTTCCGGCTTTCGCGCCTTTTTTACAAGGTTCCTCACCGTGTCGCTCATTATCGCCCCGTGACTCCGCCAGTGCTCGATTCGCTCCATCTTGAGATCGCAGTTCTTCCCGGTTCTCTTGGGATCGTACCAACCGAGGATGTCAAGCACTCCTCCGTCACGCGGCGAACGCGAATCCGCGGCCACAACCCTGTAGCAGACGTCGTTCCGTGCGCCGGTCCTGGTCAATCTGATTTTTACCGACATTCTTTACTCCAAGTGCCCCTGTTACCATAACAGCGGCAGATTCAGCCCTAAATACCTACACTAACCGGCAGGTATATGCAAGGGGGAATAGTAGTGTTCAGTACACTGAATACCGATACCCCCTGCTCACTTAACGGCTGCCTTTTTCTGCCGGAACCCCAGGCCCTCTCCGGAGCCGGAGCTGACCACACGGACCGAATTTGACGGATCCAGTTTGCCGCGCAGTATCTCTTCGGCCAGCGGGTCTTCCACGTACTTCTCTATAGCCCTTCTCAACGGCCTCGCTCCAAGACTTTCGTCAAACCCTTTGTTCACCAGGAAGTCCGCGGCGGATTTTGAAAGCTCCAGGCGTCTGCCCTTTTCCTCGAGCCGTTTACGGACCTTCGCCATTTCTATCTCGAGTATCTTCACCACGTCTTCCCGCCCGAGCTGTCTGAATACCACGACTTCGTCGAAGCGGTTCAGGAGTTCGGGCTTGAACACTTTTTTAGCCTCGTCGATCATTGCGGCCTTAAGCTTGCCGTAATCTGCTTTTTCGTCCGACACCCCGAAACCCAGTCCCTTTCCCTTCTTCGCCGAATCGAAACCCAGGTTCGAGGTCAGAATGACGACGGTGTTTCTGAAATCAATCGACCGGCCCAGACTGTCGGTCAGTTTGCCTTCCTCGAGGATCTGCAGGAGCATATGCATTACCTCGGGATGGGCCTTTTCGACTTCATCGAACAATACAACCGAATAAGGACGGCGCCTGACTTTTTCCGTAAGCTGTCCGCCTTCATCGTGTCCGACATATCCCGGCGGAGAACCCACCAGCCTTGAAACGGTGAATTTCTCCATGTACTCCGACATGTCCAGCTGGATGAGGGCCTCGGAGTCGTCGAACATGAATTCCGCAAGCGATTTGGCCAGCAGAGTCTTGCCCACCCCGGTCGGGCCCAGGAACACGAAAGATCCTATCGGGCGGCGGGGATCCTTGAGGTCGACGCGCGAACGGCGCAGTGCTCTCGACACGGCCTGCACCGCTTCCGTCTGGCCGACCACGGCCTTCTCCAGTTCCTTTTCCATGTCGAGCAGTCTGGCCTGCTCTCCAGCTTCCATTCTCTGCAGAGGAACACCGCTGGTTTTGGCAATGACCGCCATCACGTCCTCCGACGTAACGGTCAGTTCTTTGTCCCGGTTTTCTTTTTTCCACTCCTCCACCACCCCTTCCAGGGCTTTCCGCTCCGTCCTTTCCTTGTCCCTGAGCTGGGCGGCTTCTTCAAAATGCTGCTGCTTGATGGCCGCCTCCTTTTTCAGCCGGACTTCTTCAATTTCCGTTTCCCGCTGACGCAGTTCGGGAGAACGAGTGGTAGCCGCAATCCTCACACGGGCCCCGGCTTCGTCAATAGAGTCTATGGCCTTGTCAGGGAGGTAACGCCCCGTAATATACCTGTCGGCGAACCTGGCCGCCGTTTCTATGGCTGCATCTTCAAACGACACGTTGTGATGCATCTCGTACCGGGGGCGGACCCCCTTGAGAATTTCGATTGTTTCCTCAACGGACGGCTCGTCGACCCTGACCGGCTGAAACCTGCGTTCAAGAGCCGAATCCTTCTCAATATACTTCCGGTACTCGTCCATGGTGGTAGCGCCGACGCATTGCAGTTCGCCGCGGGCAAGAGCCGGTTTGATAATATTTGACGCGTCCATCGCGCCTTCTGCGGACCCGGCTCCCACGATGGTATGCATTTCGTCTATGAAAAGTATCACGTTGCCCGCGCGGCGGATTTCATCCATAACGGCCTTTATTCTTTCTTCGAACTGCCCGCGATACTTGGTGCCCGCTATCATCAGGGCCATATCAAGCGCGATAACCTGCTTCCCCCGCATCAGTTCCGGAACATCTCCCGCCACAACGGCCCGGGCCAGACCTTCCACGATTGCCGTCTTGCCCACGCCCGCTTCTCCCAGCAGAACCGGGTTGTTCTTGTTGCGCCTGCAGAGAATCTGAACGACGCGTTCAAGCTCGTCCGCGCGGCCGATTACCGGATCCAGTTCTCCCTTGCCGGCAAGCTCCGTCAGGTTCCGGCCGAACGTGTTGAGCGCAGGCGTTTTGGACGCCTTCTTTCCACTGCCTGGCCGCGGTTCCGCGGGAACCTGTTCATCCTGGTCAAAACTCGGGTCCAGCTCTCTTAAGATTTCCGCCCTCACCGTTTCCAGGTCCACGTCCAGGTTCCGCAGGACCTTGGCCGCGAAACCTTCTCCTTCCCGAAGAAGACCCAGGAGAATATGCTCGGTCCCCACGTAAGAATGATTCAGAGCCTGTGCTTCAACAATGGCAAGCTGGAGCACTTTCTTGGCCCTCGGAGTAAAAGGAGCGTCGCCGACGGTTTTCGTTTCAGGTCCGTGCCCCACGGCTTTTTCGACTTCGTAGCGGACGCTTTCAAGCGATATGCCCATCCGTTCTATTACGCTTACGGCAACTCCCTCTCCCAGGCTTATAAGGCCCAGAAGAAGATGCTCGGTTCCCACGTACGGGTGATTAAAATTATCCGCTTCGCGTCTGGCGTACTGTATCGCCCGTTGTGCCCGCGGTGTAAAGTTACTGAAACCCTGATGCGCCATTTTCCGATCCTCCGTTCAATAAAATTTCATATTTCCCAGGCGGTCCCTCACCAGGCGCGCCCGCATAGCGTCTCTCTCTCCGGCTTCTATCACCTTGCCGGCTATTTTCTGAAGATGTCCCGCCTGGGTCAGAAGCATAATCCGGTTGATCCTGCCCGGCGAAATTTCTTTCAGCATACCCATTTCTGCTCCGAAACGCAAGATTGAAAGAAATTCAATAGCTTCGCGCGAAGACAGCATTTCACAATGGCGTACAATACCGAAAGCCCGCGCCACGTGGTCCCTTACAGCCCTGGACCGTGCTTCCAGGAGCCTGAGCCTGGCATCGCGTTCATGGCCTATAAGCTCTTCCGCCACGTCCGTCAGGTTTTTTAATATATTTTCCTCTGAATCCCCTAGGGTCGACCGGTTTGATATCTGGTACATATTCCCCCATGCATCCGTCCCTTCCCCGAACAACCCTCGAATTTCAAACCCGAGCACGCTTAACCCCCTGATGACGGAATCCAGGTCTTCGGTCAGTTTCAACCCGGCCAGATGCAGCATGACCCCCGCTCTCAAGCCCGTTCCCACGTTGCTGGGACACGCTGTCAGATACCCGAGGGTACGTGAAAAAGCGTAATCTATGCGTCGTTCAAGGCCGCTATCCGCAGCCGACACGCGGCTCCAGGCCGTCTGCAGGTCAAGCCCCGGAGTCACGGCCTGAATTCTTATGTGATCTTCTTCGTTGATCATAATAGATATATGTTCATCCGCCGAAACCATGAGGCCACTGCCCGCGGACTTATCGCACAATTCACTGCTTACCAGGCGCCGCTCCTGCAGTACTTTTTTGTCCACGTCCGTTATCCCGGCCATATTGAGGAAGAGCGGACTACCCATTTCCGGCAGGAGTGAACCTGCCTCCCTGACGCGC
The DNA here is from genome assembly GCA_046483125.1 of Kiritimatiellia bacterium. Lineage (GTDB taxonomy): Bacteria > Verrucomicrobiota > Kiritimatiellia > UBA8416 > JAWODU01 > JAWODU01. Next base: position 7,832 of record JAWODU010000021.1, on the reverse strand, counting down.
GAACATACTTCCGCGCTTTCCCTGTCGCCGGCCCAGCCAGGAAATGCGCAGGTTCGAATATTCCGCGCCAGTCGCACGCGGCTGCTGACGGCAATTGCCGAATCCCTGCCCATTGTGAGCCATGATCCGGGGCTTTTAATCAGATCGTCAACTACCATGGTTTTCCTCTCGGGCCAAGCCCGGGTTCTCAGCCGACTTGCTTTCCCCCGATTCGCGGGCAAGGTCGCTGAGCTGATCGCGGAGTACGGCGGCTTTTTCAAACTTTTCAGCCTTTACGGCTTCTTTCAGTTCCCTCCGTGCGGAAGCAATCTGCACCGGGATGCGCTCTTTCTCCGGCACCTTCCCGACATGCGCAGGAGAATTATGCATGCGCGACAGCATGGGCTCCAGCTCCCGCCTGAACACCGTGTAGCATGCCGGACAGCCCAGCCTGGACAGTTTTCTGAAATCGCTTTTGCTCATATGGCACTCGGGGCAAGTCAAAGATTCGACGGTATCCGTCTCTTCTACTGTATCCTTTCCCGCGAACAGGAAATCGGCCAGCGAAAGGGGACCTGTCAGGTTTATTCCCTTGGCCTCGGCACACCGGGCGCACAGGTATATTTCTTCCTGAACACCGTTTATGGACTGCTTTACGTGTACCGTTGCTTCCTGTTCGCCGCAATTCTGACATTTCATAAGCGTCCGACTCCTGTCATGGGAAATAGCCGTCCTGTTTCGGGCAGACTTCGTGTATCAGGCCGCCGGCGTGAACCACCCGTGCCTGTCCGGTACCGCGTCTTCCACGATTTCAAAGAAAGCCGACTGAATCTGCGCGGTCAGAGGCCCGCGCCCGCCGTTTCCTATTTCAATATTGTCTATCCTGCTTACCGGAGTGATCTCCGCGGCCGTACCGGAAAAGAACACTTCATCGGCTATGTACAGCGCTTCCCTGGGTATCACCTGTTGACGAATACGGATACCCAGCTCCCTCGCCAGCGTGAAAACGCAATGCCTGGTGATCCCCGGGAGGATAGATGAACTCGACGGAGGCGTGTAAATAACGCCGTTCCTGACAAGAAAGATGTTTTCTCCCGAACCTTCGGAAACAAAACCGTACTGATCCAGAGCGATACCTTCGTCGAAACCGTCCTGCATCGCTTCTATTTTAATCAGCTGAGAATTCAGGTAATTGCCGCCCGCTTTGGCAAGCGACGGAAACGTATCCGGCGCCGCCCGTCTCCAGGAGGATATTCTCACCGAAACACCGTTCTCCATGGCTTCATCTCCCAGGTATTTTCCCCATGACCATACCGCTATGACGCAATTCACCGGGCAGTTCAACGGGCTGACACCCATTTCGCCCAGTCCCCTGAAAATCAGGGGGCGGATATAACAGCTTTTCAGCCCGTTGGCTTTGACGGTCTCTATTACCGCCGAAGACAGATCTTCCCGGCTGTACGGGACATCCATGCGGTAAATCTTGGCGGACTCGTAAAGGCGCCTCATGTGATCGCCGAGCCGGAAAACGGCACCTTGGCCTTTCCTTTCATAACAGCGGATACCCTCAAAGACCGAGGACCCGTAATGCAGGGCGTGACTGAGAACATGGCATTTAGCGTCGTTCCAGTCTACGAGATTACCGTCATACCAGATTTTTCCCTGTCCGAAAGTCATTGTTTATCGATCATTAGTCTTTTAGTTGGCCTGCCACGGCGTAGTCCGTCGGCTGACGGACGAAGCCGAGTGCACCCGAGAGGATTCGAACCTCCACGCCCTCATCGGGCACAAGGTCCTGAACCTTGCGTGTCTGCCGGTTTCACCACGGGTGCCCTTTCTTCTTCCGAAAACCGAATACTATTATACCTTGAAACGGCCGGTCAATCCTATTCCCGCTCCGGTGCATTCCGTGCCCATGCGAGCACTTTCCCGGATAAAGGACCTGTTTCAACGATTTCACATTCTTCAGTCCCCGAATCACCCGGAAGCCCAACCCGGTCGCCCTGCTTCCGGCCCTGAAGGGCCCGGCCTATTTCACTGCCCTCGGGAATAATGCCCAGCGAAGGCTCGGAATCCCACTCGCCGAGAATTGAGTATTCTTCCTCTTTTCCACCGGGGCGGCGCAGTATTACGCGTGTGCCGCGCCCCGTCGTGTCCCCGGAAACATCCCGGAAATCCGTTGCCTTAACCTGCTCCAGCAATTCCTTCAGTTCCTGCTGGCGGCGAAACAGAAGCCTCTGCATGTCCTTCGCCGCCTGATATTCGAAATTTTCCCGCAGGTCGCCGTAACTGCGGGCCCGGGCAATCTCCCGGCTGTTCTGAGGAATGGTTTCGTTAATCAGTTTCTCCAGGTCCCGCCTCCTCGCTTCGTAACTGCGCAGGGAAGTAAGTCTCGCCCGCGGTTCCGGCTCCTCCGCGCCGGAAATTTCGCTCAGGACGCATTCCAGGTCCGGATAACTCTTAACCATTCTGCCCATCAACGCTCTCTGCCAGGACACATCCGCAAGCGCGGCCGATTTGACCCTTGCCATGCAAAGCTTTCTCTCCTCCGGAGTCATCATCCCCAGGGCGGCTTCAAGCCAGTCGGACCGGGCGATAAGGTTCCTCAAGCTGTTCTGCGCCTTCAACTGTTCGCCGGAACGTTCCTTTTCCAGTTCTTCTATCACGCCCGCCATAATTTCAGCCGCCGGCACGCCCGTACGCGAAGACGCAAGCGGCATATCACGGCACATCCAGAGCAATATCGAGGGACCGGCGTTTCGCGAAAGTGCCAGTTCGCCGAGCATGCCGTCGCAGAGATCAGCCCCACGGCTGGAATCCAGAAAATTCACAACCAGATCAACAGCTCCGGCCGGCGCTTCCGGCAGAATGTCCGCGAGGGTTAAGGCCGGCACGTCATCGCCGCTCGAGCCCGCGCGACCGAGAAATTTTCCAAGGCTTTTCCGCGGGAGACCGGCCAGAACCTCAAGCAGTGGCCCTCTCTCAAGCAGAGCACGCGCGACCGTCCCCACAGAGTCCGGTTGCGGAGCGGATCCGTCAGACACCTCGTCGGCCAGCAATACCGCCCTTGCCGCCGTTGCGGGGTCGCGCTTTTCGGCCCCCTGCGCGGCAAAGGACAGCCTTTCCAGAAGCGTGCGCCGTTCGTCTGTTCCTGCATCCAGTCCCCGGCCCGTTTTCAGAAATTCCGAACATAGCTCCACGATACGCCCGGGATCCCTTTCCTTCCTGAAATTCCCCAACCACATTTCATCGTACTTGGAGCCCGGGGCAATCAATCTCAAAGGCTCACTGCGTTTCGCGGGTACATCCACATCCGGCTCGGCCTTCAGTTTTTTACGCGCCGCTTCCCAGAACTTCTTCCATTTGTCTTCCGGGAAAATCTTCTGAGTGAAAAGTTCCGCCAGTTCTCCCGCCGTCATGGGGCCGAAACTCTCCAGGGCAAGCCTCACGGCCCTCTCCGGGTTCTCGGCCGTCATTCCTGCCATGCCGTCGGGGTCGCGGTGTTTAAAGGCCAGAATATGGTTCCGGTCCACCAGTTCCAGCGTTTCGGCGGCGTAAGCGAATGACATCGCGTGACCGGGCTTTGCCTCAAAGTCCACTGTAATTTTGCCGTAAAAATCGTCAACATTGCGCACGACGCCGAAACCCCATGTCTTGTCGAGGCAATAAGCTCCCGGTACCAGCTTTTTCAATACTCCCAGACGCCCGAGGCTTTCCTCAACGGGAACTTCGTTTCCTTTAAGACCGCACGCCTTGACAAATACCGTATCAAGCCTGCTTCTGAAAGCCTTCGATACCGCTTCCCGGCACTTGCCCCGGATTCCTTCTTCCCCGGCATGCTGTTCGAGCCATAGCCCTGTCATCCGCAGAGCGCCCTCGGCGTCGTCTTTCCGGCCAAGCGCTTCCAGGCTCATCTCAACCCACTCGTCGGCATGGGCGGTATCCCCGCGCGCGTACAGGTCCGTAACCGCGGCAATCATTTCGCTTGCCGGCGGCTGTTCGCTTTCAAGCGCTTCCAGGAACCATTCTTCAGTACGAGTTTCAGTTGTCATTGCCTGCGGTTCGCCTCCCGATCTTAATCGCCAATCTTAATCTATTCCAATGTTGTCCCGACCTTCGGCGAACAGGGGTTCGCCTCCTGCACTTCCAGACGTTGTAACAGCGGGTGTCTCACCCGCATGCCCGCCGTGCTTCCTCCCGCCCGCACTTGTTCCAACAAAGAACAGGGGAGAACAGTCTCTCCACATTGACTCCCAACGGAATATACATTAGCATAGCGGCTTACTGAGGAAAAGGCCGTGACCCGCAAAAGTTCCCTTACCGCCCTGCGGGCGGACAACAACACGACTCTGCTTTCATTTCTGTCCGGGAAACTCGGAATATCCCGCAGTAAAGCCAAAAAACTGCTGGACAATAAGACCGTGTTCGTAAACCGCCGCCGCACCTGGATGGCGCAGCACCGCCTTCAGGCGGGGGACACCGTTGAATTTCAGGCTGACGGCCGCGGCGAACGTTTTTCCGGAACGAAAAAGGCAAAAATACTCTACGAAGACGCGGACTGCCTGGTAATAAACAAACCCCCGGGACGACTTTCCACCGGCAGGAACAGCATAGAAGCCGTCTCTGGTGCCGGGCCGGGCAATAAAGATATTCAGGCCGTTCACAGGCTCGACAGGGACACTTCCGGGTGTCTTCTGCTTGCAAAACATTCGCGCGCGGCCCGCTTTCTGACCGGCCTTTTCAGGAAACAACGCGTAAGAAAAGAGTACCGCGCAATAGCCCGGGGCCGTCTCACGGCCCGCAACAGGCCCATCACCGCCCCCGTACGCGGAAAACCGGCCCTGAGCCGCGTAACAACCGTTTCCGCCGCAGGCGGAGCGACCCTGGTAATGGTTACGGCTGTAACAGGCAGAACACACCAGGTGAGAAAACACCTGGCATCAATCGGCCACCCCGTTATCGGGGACAAATACTACGGAGCGCGTTTGCCGCAGTCGGAGAAAACATTGAGGGTTACGCGCCAGATGCTGGACGCCTGTCTGCTTGAGTTCGTTCCTCCAGGTAAAGGAAAACCCGTCACCGTCAAGGCGCCCATGCCTGATGATTTCAGGCAGTGCCTGAAAAAATACGGACTCCGGGAACAGGTGCGGGGCTGACGCTCAGGTTTTGTGACGGTAGGTGATGCGTCCCTTGGTCAGGTCATACGGGGATATTTCCACGGTTACACTGTCGCCCGTGGTTATCTTGATGAAATGCTTTCTCATCCTGCCGGATATATGGACAAGAATTTCATGGCCGTTTTCGAGGCATACCCGGTACATGGTAGCGGGCAGTACCTCGGAAACCGTTCCCGTGACTTCTATCGCGTCTTTTCTGGCCATGATTGACTGAAGTTACTTCCCGCGGATTAAGGATGCAAGGAGAAAAGAGCGGGAGAGTTCCTTGTTCTTTGCTGGACGGGGTCGGTGAGGGGCGGCATTAAGAGCGGCCGGCAACCTTCGCGACAATCAGATCGATCACCTCTTCGGCGCGCATTGAGGTGGAATCGATTACGACGGCTCCTTCAGGTACCCTGAGCGGGTCCATACTGCGGCTTGAATCAATCCGGTCCCGGCGTTCCAGGGACTTCAAAACACTGTCAAGCTGAGCCCCTGAACCCGTGGATAACATGTCGGCTCTGCGCCGCTTTGCCCTTTGGCAAGGCGAAGCGTTCAGAAAGAACTTGTAATCAGCTTCCGGGAAAACAGCACTGCCGATATCGCGTCCTTCCATTACCAGGTCGCCGAACGCCGTAAGTCCGAGCAAACGGTCCACCACCCACTTCCGGACGGCCGCAACGGCCGAAACCCGGCTCACACTGCGATCCACATCGTTGCCGCGCAGTTCTTTTCCCGGTTCAACGCCGTTTATGCGAAAACCGATCCGGGTATCGGCCGTTTGGAAAAATTCCACATCCAGCGCCGCAAGCAGGTTCTCCAGCGCCTTTTCGTCTTTCTCTTCTATCCCCTCTTCCAGCGCCTTCCAGGTCACACCCCTGTACAGCGAACCCGATTCCACGAAAACGTAACCCAGCCGTCGCGCCACTCCGGCGCCGACCGTTGACTTTCCCGAAGCAGACGGCCCGTCGATAGTTATAATAGTAGGTTCAGGACTCAAGGTTCAGGGTTACAAGTTACAGGTTACAGGTATTGCGTTGGGATATATCGTCTCCCCATCTTAATCCCAATCTTAATCGTAATCTTTATCACCCCCTCCGTCCTCCGTCATCCGTCCTCCGTTACAGCTTCTCCATCGTTTCCCAGAAACCCGGATAGGACGTGGACACGCAGTCTATATCCTCTATCTCAACCGGGTTCTCGGCAAGCAGGCCGGCTATGGCCATAGTCATTGCTATTCTATGATCGCCGTAACTCTTTACGGCCGCTTTTCCCCGAATACCTCCGCCCCCTCTGACAATCATCCCGTCCGGTTTTTCCTCGATATCCACTCCCATGGCGGAGAGCCCCGAGACCGTCGCGGCTATTCTATCCGATTCCTTAACGCGTAATTCCTCCGCATTTCTGATTACCGTAACGCCCTTCGCGAAGGCGCCCATCATCGCGACCAGCGGAAGCTCGTCTATCATATTCGGCACTTCATTCCCCTGGACCTCGGTTCCTCTCAAATCGCCGGCTTCCACGGCAATTGATCCGGCAGGCTCCCATTCCGTCTGCCCTGAATCGCCCCGGGGTGTAATCTCCACCCGCGCCCCCATCCTGCGTAAGACTTCCAGAAAAGCTGTTCTTGTCGGGTTTAGGCCTGTATCTCTGATTCTCAACGCACTGTCTTTACTGCAGGCCCCAGCGGCGATCCAGTAGGCGGCAGTCGAAAAGTCTCCGGGTATGTTCCATTCGCCGGCGGATAACGGGACGCGAAGTCCGCCAACCCCTTTCACTGAAATCCGGTTCCCGTCTATATCTATATCCGCTCCGGCGTTTTCAAGCATCCGCTCCGTATGATCCCGCGTAATCCTCGGCTCGATAACCGTTGTTGTCCCTCCGGCAAACAGGCCCGCAAGCAACACGCAGGATTTCACCTGGGCGGAAGCGACGGGCAGTTCGTATTCCACGCCGCGGAGCGGGCCGCCGGATATGCAAACAGGCGCACAGCCCCTTTCCCCGGTAAGTTCGACCCCGGCGCCCATCATTTCCAGCGGCTCTTTTATCCTTCCCATCGGTCTTGAACGCAGGGATTCGTCGCCCGTCATTTCGGAAGCGAAATCCTGGGCCGCCAGAATACCGGACAAAAGCCGCATTCCCGTGCCGGAATTACCGAGATCCAGCGGATGCCCCGGCTGTCGTAATGTTCCTCCGGTACCCTCAACCGTGTAATCACCTTCGCCGCCCCTGATTGCAGCGCCGAGGGACCGGAGCGCGTTGAGAGTATTCAGGCAGTCTTCGCTTTCAAGAAAGCCGGATATCCGGGAATTTCCGCCCGCAACCGCCGATATCATGACGGCGCGGTGAGAAATACTTTTGTCCCCGGGAATATTCAGGTCCGCCTTGAGGCGGCGGCGGGGCTGAACGGTTGCCTTATTTCGGACCATGTTCATGGGATTGCCCCATCTTCCGGCGCAGTTGCCGGCATTCCGCGAGAAACGCGCGCACTCCCTCGAAGTCTTCCCTGGCTATCATATCCCGCAAATCCGCTACGGCGTTCGCATACCGTTCGAGTTCGCGGCTCAGGCAATCGGCGTTGGTTTTCACAATATCATGCCACACGTTTTCCGATCCGGCGGCGATTCTCGTAGTGTCTCTGATACCGCCGCCGCAGAAAGGCATTATGGCGTCAACGTCCGTGCCGCATCCGGCTTT
>JAWODU010000029.1:0-14221 GCA_046483125.1 Kiritimatiellia bacterium | reverse complement strand
GAGCCGGAAACAGCCGCCGGGAACGAAGCGGGATCGGCGGGGTCCGTTCCGGCATCGACTTCGGCCTTCTCCCCCGTGCCGTCCCCGTCGGAATCCGCGCTCAGATCGCTAGTCCCCAGCAATGCCTCCTGGCCGGCGTCAAGACCGTCTCCGTCCTGGTCGATAAGCAGAATCGTCTCACTGACACGTATTTCGCCGATACCTCTGTGCAGGCAGATCCTTGTCGCGTCAGTAAAGGTTTCAAGCGGAATGTTGTTGGTTTTCCACAGTATCCGGCCGGTCCCGGTCATGATGTTTCCGAGGTTCTCTATAAGTGAATCGTCGGAATCGCTCAGCTCAATATAGAGAGACGAACCGGCGTAATCCATGAACTGGACTTTCATCCTCAGATCGTTGCTTACAATGGTGCGGTTAAGTTCTATTACCAGCCTGCCTTCTCCCTCGGGTTCGGAGGAGGGAACATGCCATTCGCCGGGGTTGAAGCCGGGAAAGAGGGTGTGGTCGACAAGCGCCGATACGTACGGCATCAGCAGGGGATTGCGCCGGATGACTTCATCAGCCTGTCTTTGGGGCAGCGGCGCGCAGATTTCCTGGACGAGCCATTCTCCGTTCTGTTGGTATACGCGCACTATCCAGCCGCTGCCAAGGTAGATTTTCTCACCGTCAAGTGTCATGTCCGGGTTGTCCCAGTCTATCGAGGCAAGATCAACGGGATTGGTGGGAGGGGATGCGATTGCCTCGGATAAGAGAATACCGGGACCGGGAGAGGGACTCACCCATTGGCCGCCGAGTTTGTAAGCGCGCTCTACCCATTCGGGCATTGTGTAGATGTAGTCGTCTTCGCGGGTGTAGCGTGAATCGGCCCAGTCGATGAACGCCCTGCTTACGCCATAGCCCGGCTCGAAGCCGTCTGGAAATCCGTCCCGGTCGGTATCGGAAACTGTCGGATCGGTGCGCTCCCGGTACTCGGTCAGGCTGGATACGCCGTCTTCATCGGGATCTTCATCGGGCGTGCCGGAAAGGCCGCCAAGGTACGTCAGCTCCCACCAGTCCGGCAGGCTGTCGCTGTCAGTATCGGGATCGAGAAGTTCAATATCAATCCCGGCAATATCATCGTCGAGATATATAGGATTTGCGGGGTATGAGCCTTCTGCTTCCCACCAGTCCTTTACTCCGTTCCGGTTGAGGTCTTTGTAAGCCTTTATCCAGTAGCTGGTGAGATTGGGTAAGTTCTCAATGCGGAACGCGGATTGCGGAGCGCGGATTGCTGTGGAATATTCCGAAGTCCAGGTCTGAGCGCTTGTGGCGGCCATAACGTGAACAGGCCCGGACTGCCACCCGGGGTAGATAATGCGGCCCGAGATGTCAGCGGGGAATGACGCGGGGTCTGCGGGATCGGTCCCGGCGTTGACTTCTTCCAGATCGCCCGCGCCGTCTCCATCGGTATCCGGAGAGAGGGGATCGGTGCGGTAGGTGTGTACTTCTTGGCCGTCTGTGAGCCCGTCATTGTCGGAATCGGGATTGTTCGGATCGGTTCCGGCTTCGAATTCCTCAAGGTTAGAGAGCCCGTCGCCGTCTTCGTCCCCTTCGGCGGCAGGGCTGACGTCGCCGAAGTTCTCGCGCTCCCACCAGTCGACCATGCCGTCTTCGTCGAAGTCCTGATGGATCCACGCCTGAAGGTCGCCGTCTTCACCCAGCATGTAGAGCTCGGCAACTTCAAGGTCGGTGAGGACTTCCCTGCAGAGAACCAATTGAGCCATCTGTCCGCGGAAGGAGTTGATGACGATTTCTTTTTCACGGCGTTCCGGAGGCGGTCTCGGTCGCCAGGGCCTGCCGGGTATGCGGATATTGGGAGTGCGGACGGCAATGGGGCGCTTGATGCGTTTTATGTCGTAGGCTCCGAGGGTGAACTCGGCGGCGCCCGAGTGAAGGGACTGTATGTCGGAGGACCCCGCATCCCACGTCGGCTCTTCAAGTCCGTCGATGTATGTATGAACTCCGGCGGCGCCGTTTGTTGAGTCCCACACCACGCCGAGGTGCATCCACTGGTTTCGGTGAACCACGCGGGGCCTGGTAACCTTGAGTATCCTGTGGCCGCGGCGGCAGGAGCCGTCGTCTGAGAAAAATGTCCACAGCCTGCCGCCGAGGTTAAGGGCTCAGTTTTTGAAATCGGCCCCGTGACGCAGTTGGCCGTTTATAATGCCTTCTATTGTCTCGCTGGCGTCATTGGTAAGCGGCCAGTAACAGAGGATCTTGTGCCGGTTGTCGGCAAGTGTGGGATGTGAAGCGCTGTCGGCGGGATCGGTGCCGAGAATCTCCTCGAGTTCCGTGGAAAAGCCGTCCTGGTCTGAATCATCCAGCTTTTCGTCGGGACCCGAAGGCTGGGCGCCGGCAAGGAGTATGCCTGTGGTTAAGGCGATAAAAACCAACAGAAAGGACGTCCGAGCACTCCAGCTTAACGACCGCCATCTGCGTGTAAGGTGTTGTGTCACGGTCCTGCCTGTCCGAGTATTGCCTGTAGTAAGGAATGTATGCACTTCCGCTTGCACGTGTCGTGAAACATTCCATAAAACGTCGGTCAGTGTGTCGCCTTTCCCCGGCAATAGTCAAGCGTGGAAATCAAAATTTCCCGACCCACCAGCCCGAGTTTCGCGGCAGATTGGCACTGTATTTGCTTGTTTTTACACCGGGAGTAAGCAGTGAGAAAAAACGGAGGGAAAAGGCGGCTTGACACGGGGGGCTGTTTTCTCAGAATGAGCGGCTGTAATTGAGGATGATATGGAGACGGAGCTCAAACTGAAGCGGGACGACGCGCAAGAGAACGGAGACTGGTCCAGGGATCTCCTCGACGCGGTGTCCGCCGTTACCACGATAGAAGCCACCCTCGGGGAAGAAGACGAAAAGGAACACAGGTCCGACGTCAGCTTTCAACTGCCCCTCAATGAAGCAGTAAGTCTGGTTCCGGACGGATACCGCGTTGCCGGGACCGGTGACCGCTCGCTGCCGGGGGCGGTCATGGTTACCATGGACAACCTGTTTTCACAGCTGGCGTCCGGCCGAGTAACCATGAGCGTGGCACAGCTTGCTTACTTTATACCTTCCCATCTGCTTTCACACGCGGCTTTCGAGGACACAAAGACGAAAATCAACCTGCCCCTGCCTCTTGTTGTGAAGTCCGTGGGGGTTGAAAAGCTCAAAAAGCACACGGCCGGCCGGGTACAGGACTACGGGATGAATTCGGTGGAAGATCCGTTCAGGGAGAGCGCCGGTTCCGGGGACAGGGCTTCGGGCGCCGCAACGGAAAAGCCAAAACCGGAAGCGCCGCCCGCGGCAAAATCTTCCGCGCCGCCGGAACCGCAGGCGGAAAACGGGGTCCCGCCGGTAACCACCGGGGAAAGGGCCGTATCGGGTGTGACTTTCGAATTCCCTCTCGCGAAGGCGCTGTCTCTTATGCCCGAGAAATACGTCAAGACGGCCGGCGGGAAAGCGGAGGAAGGACAATCTATCAGCCTGACCGTGCATGACCTCTATTCCCAGCTCGCCCTCGGCAGGATCAGCCTCAGTGTGTCCAGCCTCGCTTATTTCCTTCCTTCGGAACTGGTGGCGGACGATGCTTTCGGCGACGAGGAAACTCACGTTTCTCTGCCTCTGGCCGATGTTGTAAAGTCAATAGGCGTTGACAAGCTCAAGGCGAGAACGACAAAGCGTCTGCGCCATTACGATACCGAAGGAATAAGTGATCCGTTCAGAGAATCGGAAAAACCGGAGGCGGCAAGACAGCCGGCCGAAAAGCCGGAAGTCCCGGAAGCTCAAAAAACCGCGGCCGGAGAAGAAACAATTGCCGCTGTCGAGTACGGCTACCGCGAACTGCCGGGCAACGTGAATATCAACACTGCCGGGGCACGGGAGCTTACAGGTGTTCCGGGACTCAGTCTTCCTCTGGCGGAAAAAATCGTTGAATACCGTGATCGCAACGGTTTCTACAGAAGTATTTTCGATCTGAAAAATATCGAGGGCCTCGGGCGGAAAACATTCAAACGCATGACGGGTATGCCGCTCAGCAGAAGGGGCCTGCATCGCCGCCTCCGCCTGGCGCGGCTGTTGAACATTCCGCCTGACAGGGTGAGCGATTTCAAAGTAATAGCGGAGGCCATGGCAAAGATGCCCGGTTTTTCGGGATGCGTTATTTCGGATCCGGAGGGCCTGGTGGTGTCACAGAGCGGTGTGGACCAGGAGGCGGAGAGCATAGGAGCAATAGCGCCCAGGATAGCGGCAGTGGCGCGAAAAGACATGGATATAGTCAACAGCGCCCCGCCGGATTCCATTTCAATTGCCGTGTCGGGGAAAATGTATACGGTGGCGGCGAACGAAAAAGTTACTTTAACCGCCATTCACGAGGAAAGCCGCGTTACGAAGACACAGCTCGCGTTTATCCGCAGGGTATGGGGAGAACTTGACTGGCTGTTGAGCCACAGAGTATACGCTGGACCTCCGCCGGAGGACAGCGAAACAGATTATGCAGAATCGCCGGCCGCTGAAGACAATGCTTCTTGAGGCGGGGAAAATGACCTCCGAACAGGTTTCGGAGATCGAAAAAACCGCGCTCGATTCCGGAAAGCCTTTCGAGGATATCCTTCTGGAAAGGGGAGATGTGTCTTACGGATATCTGGGCTCCCTGCTGTCCGAATCCACAGGTCTGCCGTACAGAAACCTTCTCGAAAAACCTCCCGCACCGCGGGCGCGAAGTTGTATCTCCGTCGGCGCGGCAAAGCACTGGGAGGTGTTTCCGGCGCATTACGACGAAGAACGCCACGTATTGAACCTTGCGGTATACGACCCGGACCAGGCCGGGAAAATCAGGAATATTCACGATTTCTTTATGAGGCCATACAGTCTTGATTTTTTGGTAGCATCCCGGGCTGAAATAATAAAGGCGCTTCAAGTGCATTTCAGGCGCGGGGCACGCGACGCGGCGGGAGCCGAGGCTCCCGGGAACGGCCGGGCGGTCGGGAAGACTACGGGAGAAGAGACCCTGAGAAAGCTGCCGCGTCTGCCGAAACGCCGCGAAACGGAAGAACGCCGCCCGCCTGCCCCTGAAAGGAAACCCGGGCCGCCCCCGCCGGCCTATCAGGATATGAGTCGCAGTGTTATTAATGCTGTCGCTCTGATTGTAATGGGCAGAACAGGTGACGCCCCCGCCGAGCTCGAGAAAATACGCGCCAGAGTGCGGTATTGCCAGTTAATGGGGGCGAGGCAGGATCTGTCGGCCTTTCAGATTGACCGGGTCGTAATTGCGGCCTGGCTGTTCGCCCTGAAAGACGGATTGCAAATCGCGAAACAGGTGGCCGCGCCTTACAGGCTGGAGGAATTGCTGTCGGGCGGCGAAGTAGAGAAAAGATCTTCTCCCGAAGCGGATATTCTTTCACTGGTCGCCTGTTATCAGGATTTGAGAGAAGAGGACGCGACATCCGCGCGCGATGTCGCCTTGACGCGCCGGAACCTGCGCGTGCGCTGGAGCGCGTCGCGGGGGCACGACAAAATGCTGGAAGCGTTTTTACAGATACTCATGGATGAGGAATTTCTGGATGAAATGCATCGGCATACGGGAAGAATCCTCATTATTGACCCGGCGGAGATGTCTACGGCGAACATGACGCCGCCGCTGATGCGCGACGGCTATGATGTACACGTGGTTGCTGGAGCGGAAGCGGCTGAGGATTTTATCGCACGTTCACTTCCCGATCTGGACCTTGTGATAGCCGATGCCTCCGCACTGGGAGGCAATGCCCTGGATTTCTGCCGCAGGTTTAAAGGTAACGCCGACACTGCTTCCATCGGCCTGTTCATGCTGATGTCCGGCGAGGAGACGGAGCGCGCGGCCGCCTGTCTGAGGGCGGGAGCCGACGACGTCATGAACAGCCCTGTAAACCTGGAAATACTGTTTCTGAAGATGCAGAGGCGGATGGGCGTGGTTGAAAAAGAACCCAGCCGTGAGGGGGTTTCCGGTTCGCTCAGGGACATGGGATTTACCGATATGATCCAGATACTGTGCGCCGGCAACAAGAGCATGAAGGTCGTTCTCAAGAAAGACGGGACGGAAGGAACTGTTTTTATCAAGGACGGCAGCGTAATTCACGCGGAATTGGACGGTGTCAGCGGGGAGAAGGCTTTTTACGCGCTTATGCGCTGGCATGAAGGAGAATTCATCACCAGCCCGTGCGACGATTTTCCGGAACCCAGTATATCGGCTTCCACCATGTCACTGCTCATGGAGGGCGCTCGTATGGCGGACGAGGGAGAAAGCGTCTGAGATACGCTGATTGATCTTCAGCTTTTCTTTGCGCCTTCTCCGGTAAAAACGGCTGAGGCCTCTTCCATGAGCTGAAACGTTTCTTCGGGGGTGAATTCCTTCGAGCGCGGGCGGTCCGGGAATATCCGGTTGTACGTATCCACAAGGATCCGGGCCCTTTTTTCCATTTCTTCGGGGTTGGGGTGGCCGCGGAAAGGAGAAAATTCAAACTCGTCGAGAAGATGGGTCTTCTGCCGATCCTGCTTGACCTGCCGCAGAAGCAGTCGGGCACGTTGAGAAATGACCTTGCCGGCCTGAATAATATTTCGGCACTGTTTGCGGTGTGTTTCCAGAACCGCGTCCTGTCCGGCCTGGAGCTTGCTGATACCTTCGAAAAAAAGCGCGACGCCGTACATCAGTTCTTCCTGGAGTTTAATCCTGCGCTCGAACTCATCGATTTGTTCCCGGGGGTCGGGTTCGGCCGGCTGTTTTGTCTGCTGTTTCCTGAAAAAAGGCACGGTGTAATTCTTCATTCCGAGGTTGAGGTTGCCCGTTTAATGTGGAAATCATTCTGCCTATTGCCTTGCTTTTGTCAACTTCAATCGACAGAATGAAGTTTTTCCGGGCGAGCGGGCCGAGTCCCGCGGGAAATACTGAATACCGACGAGAAAGATAAGATGCCGGCTAAAAAATCCAGACCTTCGATCGCGATACTGCACTATTCATGCCCTCCGGTAATCGGCGGGGTGGAATTCGTGATATCCGCGCACGCCGGACTGTTCGCGGAAGCCGGTTTCAGAACAAAACTGATTGTCGGCAAAGGGGGCAGTGTCCACCCGGACGTGAAGACAGCGGTTGTGCCCGAGATTTCTTCAGACGGCGGCCCGGTGCGGCGAGTTGTGCGTTCGCTTCTTGAAGGCAAGGTACCCGAAGGGTTCGACGCGGCAGTAAAGCGCGTCGAAAGCGCGTTGTCCCGGAACCTGCGCGGGGTTGATATCTGTTTTATGCACAACGTCATGACGATGCATTTCAACCTTGTGCTCACCGCGGCCCTTGCCAATCTCATAAAACGCCGACGCAGTCCGGTATTCGTGGCCTGGACCCATGATTCCACCTTCGGGGACTCGAGCTACAGCAGGCACCAGCGTTATGATTACCCATGGAGCGTGTTGTCCACTCCTGTCCCCGGATGCCGGTATTGCGCTATATCGGAACATTGCCGCAAGGAAATCACTTCTCTTTTCGGGATCAGTTCTTCGGGGGTCACCGTGGTTCCCGACGGCATAGACGTACCGCGTCTCCTGGGGCTGACCGAGCCCGTTCGGGAGCTGTTTTTCAGGGAAAAGCTCTACGAAACCGACGTAACGGCGTTAACGCCCACGCGCATTGTAAGACGTAAGAACCTTGAAGCCGGAATCGATATTACAGCCGCCATAAAAAAGCAGGGGCGCAGGGTGCGATGGATAATAACCGGCGCTCCGGACCCGCACAACCGGGACGCCAATGAGTATTTCGACAGGCTTCTTGCCCGCCGTCGGCAAAAGAGAGTACAGAAGGAGGTCATCTTTCTGTGCGAGCGTTTTGCCGGAAGGGTAAGCGATGAGGATCTGCGCGGACTGTTTTCTCTGTCCGATATGCTGATTTTCCCGAGCCTGAGAGAGGGCTTCGGCATCCCCGTTCTGGAGGGCGGCCTGGCGGGGCAGGTGCTTGTTCTCAATGACGTTCCGGCACTGCGTGAGATTGCCGGCCGACGGGCTGTTTACATTCGCGAGGGAGTGAGCGCCGCTGAAACGGCACGAAAGGCAATCAGGGCTTTCGACCGCAGTCCCCGCCTCAGGTTCCGGAGGGAAATAATCTCCGGTTATTCCTGGCATTCGGTATTCAGGAAGAGAATTCTGCCGCTTGCGGCCTCCGTCTCACGGTGAATTCTTTACCGGGTCGCATATCTACCAGTTCATTCGCACCGGCACACCGGAGGCGGTAAGCGACTTTTTGATGTCCGGGATGGTGCGTTCACCGGTGTGTATGATGCCGGCGATAATCGCCGCGTCGGCCCGGCCTTCGGTGAATACTTCCACAAGGTGGTCCACGGTCCCGGCGCCGCCGGAGGCCACTACCGGCACGCCGACGCTCACGGAAATCATGCGGGTCAGGTCCAGTTCAAAGCCCTGCCTGGTACCGTCGGCGTCCACCGAATTCACAACTATTTCGCCCGCGCCGAACTCTTCGGCTTTCCTGGCCCACTTGAGCGCGTCCAGGCCGGTTCGCTCTCTGAACCCGCGGACGGTAATTTCGTATCCGCTCGGGAATTCGTCCGATTTGCACACGGCGACCGGGTCCATTCCCAGGACTATGCACTGGGATCCGAAAGCTTCGGCTCCGCGGCGGATAATCTCCGGATCGGCAATCGCCAGCGAATTTACGGATATTTTTTCCGCTCCGGCGTCCAGTACGCGGGACATGTCCTCAATTCCCGCAATGCCTCCTCCCACGGCGAACGGAACACGCACAACGCGCGCGACTTCGCGCACCATGTCTATGTCGATGGGTCTTTTTTCTGCCGAAGCGGTGATATCGTAAAACACCAGTTCATCGCACCCTTCTTCGTAGTACTTCGCGGCCATTTTCACCGGGTCCCCCAGGTCCACGTTGTCCCGGAACCGTACGCCCTTTGTAACGCGGCGGTTTCTTATGTCCAGGCACGGTATTATTCTCTTGGTCAGCACGGTTTCCCGTTCCATTCGATAAAGTTCTTCAGCATTTGCAGTCCGATCCGTCCGGATTTTTCGGGGTGAAACTGAGCGGCAACAAGGTTGTCTCTGGCGATTGCCGACGCGAAGGTTACTCCCGCGTACTCTGTTTCACCTATTACGTATTCCCCGGGAGGCGCGGGATAGTAACTGTGCACGAAGTAAAATTCGCTTTCATTGTTTATTCCGCTGAACAACGGGTGAGGGCGCCGCTGGATTACGGTGTTCCAGCCCATCTGCGGTATCTTTTGCGGATCCCGGCCGCGGCTGAACTTTATTGCTTTGCCGGGCACAAGCCCGAGGCACGGAGTGCCGCCGTTTTCTTCGGAGAATTCAAGCACGATCTGGGTGCCCAGGCAGATTCCCAGAAAAGGCGTACCCCGGGAAACGGCGTCCTTTACTGCGGCCGCCAGACCTGTAGACTCCAGCGATTTCATGGCCTTTCCGGCGGCGCCTACGCCCGGCAGAATTACCTTTTCAGCCGCGAGCACAGCCGATGGCTCACAGGTTATCCCGGCCGGCGAGCCAAGGGCCTTGAGTGCCAGCCGCACGCTCGTGAGATTGCCGGCCCCGTAATCCACTATCGCTATCACGATTCATTCCTCCGGCCGCACGTCTTCATGCCTGCTGATGTGTGGATTGTTCGTTCCGGACCCGGCGGCTTATTCAAGCGCGCAGTTTTCTCCCGTGACCTGAGAGCTGTTGTCTGTGTACTGATGGAATTCAATTCTGGTGCCGGCGGGGTCCGTGGTCCACATCTGCCAGCTCCCGTCCGCCCCGAGTTTCTTCTGGGTCGTCCGGTATCCCTTGTTCTTCAGGCGGGACGCGATTTCATCGATATTGTCCGTTTCCAGGCAGAAATGCCGTATCGGGGCCTCGGCGTCCGGCTCTATACCGTTATGTTCAAATACTTCGATATACGCTCCGGGCGAGATCTCGAAATAATAACCGACAATCCGACCCTTCCTGGTAAAAACGAATTTCTTCTCCAGGCCCAACCCTTTACTGTAAAAGCGCTCTGTTTCCTGGAGGTCTTTTGCTGAAAGGCATACGTGAGCCAGACCTTTTATCATTACGCGTTCTCTCCTCCCCCTTATTTGCGCAATGATAGACGCCGCGCCCTCAGCGCGCAATACCTTATCCATTCCCGGCAGGAATTCGTCTTTCTGATCTTCGAGTTTTCCTGCCAGAGCCCGGTCCAGTTCTATTCTCGCCGTCGCGCTACCGGGATTATGAACGAGGTTTTCGGTCCGGTACGGGTCGTTCTCGTTGTCGTAAAAAAGCCACGGCCCGCCACGATCGCGAACATACGTGTAACGTTTTGTCCTCAGTCCGCGATATTCCTTTCCGCCACGCTCTTTGATCACGGAATCCCGGCCGTCGGGTCACCTGTCTTTCGAGACCGCTTTGTTCATTCCCCGCCGCCATTGCCGGATACGCTCCCATTCATTCCGGTTCGCAGTGAGGGGGTCGAACTTGCTCGGGTCCGTATCCACGTACAGGGATTGGAACATATCTTCGTCGACCTCGGGATTGGGAGAGTTGTACTGGACGTTGCTGTCCTTTCTCCACCTGTCGAGAACCGCGCGCATGGATTTGACTCGTTCAGGATGATTTTCGGCCAGGTCTTTCTTTTCCGCCCTCCGTCTTCGATAGGGTTGTGTTCCTGCCCTCGCCCTGGTAATAGACATGATCGAACCCGTGCTCCGCCGGCCCGGGATTCCGTCCCACGTGCCACTTCCCGATGAAGCCGGTTACGTATCCGGCTTCCTTGAAATAACGCGGCAGTGTTTTGACGGTGAGCGGGACCCGTGTGGCAATTTCGGGATGCAGGACACGCTGTGACGGTGCGTCGGGACGGCCGGGAAGGTACGTTGTCAGATGAAGCCGCGCCGGGTTCATGCCGGTGAGGAGCCCCGCCCGGGAAGCCGAACAGATGGCCTGGGAAGCGTAGCGTAAGCCGACGTAAACCTCATGCCCTGCCGCGCGATGGCGTCAAGATTGGGTGTATTGTGGTCTTCCCGTCCGCAGCAATGCAGGTCGTTGATGCCGAGATCGTCGCATAGAACAAATACAATATTCGGCTTACGGGTTCCGGCTGTACTCATATCCTCAGTTTATACTTCCTTTTTGTTCGACCGCTTCGTGCCGGCCTTTTTTTTCGGAGTGTTTTGATTTCCTTAAGCATTACAGGCCAGGCCCGGTCCGAGTAAAAGCGGTGTCCCTCCTGGCCCACAACCAGGTGACAGTGTCCCTTCGCCCCCGCCGCTTCGTAAATGCGCCGTAAATCGCGGAATGCCCGGCGTGTCGCGCGGACCGGAAAGATATCGTCCTGTTTTCCGGCTACGATGACGACGGGTTTCGGAGCGAACAGCCCCATGACATCCGACATTTCAGCGTATTTGAACAACCCGGGAATGTAATTACACTCGCAATGGTAAAGAGACATGATTGAGTCGGCGAACGTGCAGAAATAGCAGGAAGGCATGGCAAAAGCGATGCGCGGCAACAAAGCCGCGGCAAACACGCTGATGGTGCCTCCCCCGGAATTTCCCATTACGCCTGTTGATTTCATGTCCGCGTCGCCCCGCGTCGCAAGGTAATCAACAGCCCGGTCAATATCGTAGACCCTTTCGCCGACCAGGGTTCGGCCGAGAAACAGAGCGTGCATTGCGGCTTCCTGGCACATTCTGCCGGAAACCTGTTTCTGTTTCAGCTCCCGCCGCTCGCCGAAAGACCGCTGTTCCACGCAGAGTGCGGCTACTCCCCGGCGCATACACTCCAGGCCGAAGTCCCGGTCACCTTCAACCCGTTGGGGGCGGGAATTATCGTCCCTTTTTACGGCAATGGATTTGTGCATGCCCGTTGAATGCCCCTGGAGGCAGATAAAAAAAGTGTAAGGCGGTTTTGCATTACGCGGCAGGCACACGTACGCGGGTACGTCCGAAAAAGGCTCTGAAGTAAACACGACCTTTTCAATGGTACCGAGCCGATGCTCGCGGATCCAGAGACGCCGGGGGCTGAGGGGACAGCGCTCCTTCGGAAGATCCCCGACAAGTTTTTGGAGTTTACAGCGCAGTCGCTTCTGCCACTGTTTTACGTTGCCGGCCTCATATCGTAGACTCGGAGTGATCTGCGACATAAGAAACCTGTGGTTCTCAGCCGGGGACAGGTGTAATGATGAATTCATTGACCCAGTATCTCCGATCTGTACTGAACTTCAACTATTAATCCGGCCGCTAAATAGTGGCTTTTGGGTCATCGTTGTTGTGATCGTCGTCCCGATCACTTTCCGTTTCTTATCCTTGTCGCGATCATCGTCCCGATCCTCGTCGACCTGGAGTTCGAGTCACAAAAAGTCAATACACAAGAAATCTGCAAGGTTCAGAATTCAAGGGGCGGCGGTTTGCTCTGACCTCTCAACTCTTTAAATCTGGTTCCACTCTTACCCGTACAATGTAGCTCGTATGGGATGCAATTGCCGGGAAATACGCGCTTGACATGCATAATGCATGTGATATGGTTGCATCATGAGTACGATAACCATAAAGGACGTCCCGCCAGTGATACATCGGTCCCTGAAGACTCGAGCGCATGCTCACGGAAGGAGCCTGAATAAAGAGATCATTGTCACGCTTGAGAGCATCCTGCATGGCACCGTCATCGACGCCAAGGGCATCGGAAAGCATGCTCGGGCTGTCCGCGAAACGATGGGTGTTTACCTCACGCAGGAGGATCTGGCGACACTCAAGAACGCGGGCCGCCGATGATCGCCGTTGACGTCAATGTACTGGCTTACCTGTGGATTCCGGGCGAAATGACCACGCTTGCCGATGAAACACTCGCGCGAGACCCTCACTGGGTTTCCTCGATCCTGTGGCGATCCGAATTTCGCAACATCCTCGCCGGGTACTTACGCCGTGGTGATCTGAATCAGACCGCGGTTGATCGGTGCATCGACGGGGCCGAATCACAGCTCGCCGGGTACGAGTACCTTGTTCCCTCAGGGTTGGTCATGAGAAAGATCGCAGCGTCAACATGCTCCGCCTATGATTGCGAGTACGTTGCGCTGGCCGAAGACATGAAGGCGACGCTGGTAACCTGTGACCGAAAGGTTCTGGCCGAATTCCCGGAGCTGACGACGAGCCTCAAAGCATTTGCCCGGGGTCCCCAGTCAAGCACTTGACCCGACTTCGGGTTAGCCGCGCGTGGCTGCGGAACCATCGTGCCTTGGCTTCCGGCGTTTCTTCCCGTCGGTCGTGTGAAACTGTACCGTTTGTCTTCATGTTCATGGCGCTACCACGTTTCCCTGTTCATTCCAATCGCAGAACGATCACAATCATCGGCAGAGTGACCGCACAGCGCGCGGTGTGAAACGTAACGGTCAATTCTCTGGTTGGGGCTGGATTACATCCAATCCGATATGCTTTGCCATCAAAGTAAAATCCGAGTCGTTGTGCACGATTTGGAATCCGTGTTCGGCGCAGAATGTGCCGATCAGAACATCAATGGTTTTTAGGGCGGTCACGCCTTTGGAACGAAGGAGTCGGTAGTTTGCGGCTGATTTCTCCGCGACGCCGAATCCGACCATCTCAAATTGTGGCAAAGAGAGGAGGAGGGATGAGACTTGGCCGCGTTGGCGAGGTGACCGGAGGCCTTGCGTCACCTCACAATAAATCAAGTCGCCGATGCCAACAAGATATTGCCCAAGGCAGTCGTCGACCTTCTTCACCACGTCGGCGTGCCCGTCTTGCAGGTATTCAACCCAAGCAGACGTGTCTACTATAACCATGTCAGTCCCTTCTCATCTTGGTTGGCTTCGCAAGGTCTCCTCTCGATCAAAGAACAGTGGGTCGCAATACATTGTCGGCAGTGTCAAAAGTTCTATGGTAAGCGCCGATTAAAACCGGCAACGAACACGGAATTTGTCAACAAAAATGAGACATTTTTCTTAGACGATTTCAAGCGACTTTCTCCAACGGTTTATTGATCCATGCGGCCTCTGGTATTGCAGGCGGTTCAGGCACGCCTCTGACGAACTAGACTGTCAGAGGCAAGATTCTGCATGATACCATGAATACAATCGTACTGTTAAACATGAGGAAGCAGTTTCTGGATAGTGGAATTTCGATCAACGAGCTCTCCGGTAAGACCCAATCGCTGATGTGCCGCAGGGACAAGC
>JAWODU010000071.1:0-20278 GCA_046483125.1 Kiritimatiellia bacterium | reverse complement strand
CTCCCTTGCCGGTCGTTCTTTGGGCGCCGGGCGGCAAGTCCAATGCGCCTTGGCTGCGGCATCGCAATGTGCCGGTCAGCCTGCATGGCAGCCCGCCGCTCAGAGCCACCGCAACGGGGAAATGCAAACTTTTTTCGGCTCCGATGACCCGGTTTCCGGGTAAATCCGCCCCTTATGGCAAAATCTCAATTCGCCGCTTTTACCCCTTGACACGGATTCGCGCATTTCTTATATGAATGGCCGTTTGTGCTTGCACAGGAGCCGGAAGTGACAAAAACCGCTAAATCTTACGTTGCCCGGGATCCCGGTGACGCCCGGCAGTGGCGGCTGGTTGACGCCGAGAACCAGGTGCTCGGCAGGCTTGCCGTTCGAATTGCCGATGTTCTGCGGGGCAAGGATAAGCCCACGTTTACCCCGCATGTGGATACCGGTGATTTCGTAGTGGTTATAAATGCCGAAAAAGTAAAGTTGACGGGGCGCAAAGAAGAGAACAAGGTGTACCGGACTTACAGCGGTTACAGAAGCGGGCTCAAGGAGAAAACGGCTTCGGAAGTACGGGCGCGGCATCCGGAAAGACTGATAGAGCTGGCGGTAAAGGGTATGCTGCCCGGAAACAAGTTGAGCCGCAGGATGTTTTCGCGTCTGAAAGTGTACGCGGGTGAAAGTCATCCTCACGGGGCGCAGAATCCCGTTAAGATGAATTTGAATTGAGACAATGTGAGGCGGAGGAAAGCGGCGTGGCAGAAAAGCAGATAAAAGAATACAGCGCCACCGGAAGACGGAAGACGGCCGTGGCCAGAGTCAGGCTCAGGCCGGGGTCCGGCAAGTGGAAGCTCAACAAGCGGGCCATAGATGCCTATTTTCCGACCGCAGCGGTCAGGGACTATATTCAACAGCCTTTGAAACTGACGAACACGGTGGGCAAGTACGATATTATGGCGAAGCTTTCCGGCGGCGGCCCCAACGGGCAGGCCGGGGCCGTGCGCCACGCTATTGCCCGCGCCCTGGTTGAGGCGGACGCCTCCCGCCGGGATGTCCTCAAGAACAGCGGTTGTCTCACTCGCGATCCCCGCATGAAGGAACGCAAAAAGCCGGGCCGCCCCGGTGCCAGAAAGCGTTTCCAGTTCTCGAAGCGCTGATTACGGCACCCGCGCGCCCGTTTGTTTGTGCCTGGATGCTTTCTTTCCCCGTCAAAGACCTCGACATTCGACACGGGTGTTGACTATTCTGCGTGTGACAATTCAACGATGAAAAAGCTGAAACATATCAACGGTGGCGTTACCGCCCCGGCCGGTTTTACCGCCGCGGGTGTCAGCGCGGGTCTGAAGCATAAGCCCGGTGCGCTCGACCTGGCTCTTGTTGTGTCGGAGCGGCCGGCCGCGGCGGCGGGCACCTTCACGACCAACAGGGTCAAGGCGGCGCCGGTGAAGCTTTGCCGTCAGCGGTTGAAAACAGGTACAGGCCGGGCGTTTGTGATAAACAGCGGGAGCGCCAACGCCTGCACCGGCGAACGGGGTATGCGGGACGCGCGGGAGACGGCCGAATTTGCGGCAAAATGCCTGGGGGTGCAAGAGGAGGATGTTTTCGTCTGTTCGACCGGGACCATAGGAGTCCCCCTGCCGATGGAAAAAGTCACCGCCGGCATAGAGAAAGCGGCGGGACAATTATCCAAGAAAGGAGGCGAAAACTCTGCTCTTGCGATCATGACCACGGACACGGTCGACAAGCAGACGGCGGTACAGGTTGAAATCGACGGTGTAACCGTAACCGTGGGGGGAATGGCGAAAGGTTCCGGAATGATCGAACCCGACATGGCGACCATGCTGGCGTTCCTCACTACGGATGCGGGAGTGGAGCCCGCGGTCCTGCAGAGATGCCTGAGCGAAACGGTAAGGGTTACTTTCAACAGGATCAGCGTGGACGGCGACCGGAGCACCAACGACACGGTCCTGGCGCTGGCCAACGGCGCGGCAGGAAACCGGACGCTCGATGAAAAGCATCCGCACCTGCCGGTGTTTGCCGAAGCGCTGAAATCCGCGGCGGCAACGCTGGCTGAAAAGATGGTCAGGGACGGCGAAGGAGCGACGAAGTTCGTGACCGTGAACATAAGGGGAGCCGTCTCGGATTCCGACGCGGAGAAAGCGGCGAAGGCGATAGCGGATTCCCTGCTGGTGAAGACATCCTGGTACGGGGGCGATCCCAACTGGGGAAGGGTGGCGGCCGCAGCCGGATACTCGGGGGCGGAAATGAATGAAGAGCTGATCGAGATTTTCTACGATGATCTGAGGGCGGTGAAAAACGGAACGGCTTCCGGAGAAGTCTCCGAAGAACAACTCGCGGCGGTATTGGCAAAGGATTCTTTCGAAGTAACGGTGAACTTACATCTCGGCGGCGGGGAATGCGCGGTGTATACGTGCGACTGCAGTCACGAATACGTGGATATCAATTCAAAATACAGGACTTGATCGGGCTGTTCGCGTGATCAGCCGTTTGGATTGTCTATGAAAGACGCGATAAAGAAAGCCGGAGTACTGATAGAAGCACTGCCCTACATCCAGCGCTTCCGGGACCGGATTGTGGTCATAAAATTCGGCGGAAGCGCCATGGAGGCAAAAGCGCACCGGGAAAGCATACTTACAGACGTGGCGTTCATGGAGTGCGTGGGAATGCTCCCGGTGATAGTCCACGGCGGCGGGAAAGAGATATCCAGGGGACTGGAAGAGAAAGGCCTGAAGGCCGAGTTTCTGCACGGGCTGAGGGTGACCGGCGAGAGCGAAATAGAGGTGGTCGAAGATGTGCTGAAGAACAGGGTCAATCCGCGCATCGTTGAGATTCTGAAAGCGGCCGGGGCCGAGGCGGAGGGCCTGAACGGGGCCGACGTGTTCAGGGCCAGGAAAAAGACCGAAAAAGGCGGACATAAGGCAGAAGCGCTTGACTGGGGATTTGTGGGGGAGCCGACCCGGGTACTTACGGGGGCCGTAAAGTCGATGCTTAAAAGAAACGTCATTCCGGTAATAAGCCCTCTGGGCAAGGGGAAGGACGGCCGGGTTTACAACATTAACGCGGATATCGCCGCGGCGGCCGCGGCAAGGTCGCTTGTGGCCGCTAAACTCGTTTTCCTCTCCGACGTGCCGGGTCTGCTGAGGAAAAGGGAGGACCCGGAGTCTATAATTCACACGGTGCGGAGCAGTGAAGTCGAGAAACTGGCGGCGGAGGGAATTATTACCGGCGGCATGCTTCCCAAGGTTGCCAGCGGCGTCGGCGCCCTGGAGGCGGGCGTTGAGAAGATACATATAGTTGACGGAAGAATGCGGCACTCGCTTCTCCTGGAAATATTCACGGACAGGGGAGTAGGAACGGAGATCGTAAGACATGAAGGGAACTGAAGAAATAGCCGGTTTGTTCAACAGATACGTAATGCCCACCTACGCGCCCTCGCTGGCGCTGGTGGAGGCCTCCGGCACAAAAGTCCGGGACGCCGACGGAAAGGAATACCTTGATTTCATCGCCGGCATTTCGGTGCTTAACGTGGGCCATTGCCATCCGAAGGTGGTTGAAGCCCTCAGGAGACAGGCCGGGGTGCTGATGCACGTGTCCAATTTGTACTATACGGAAAACCAGGCCAGACTGGCGAAAAAACTGTCGGAGCTGTCAATGGGCGGGAAATGCTTCTTCTGCAATTCCGGGGCGGAGGCGAACGAGGCGTTGATCAAACTGGCCAGGCTGTGGGGCCACGAGAAGGGGAAATACGAAATCATATCAATGAAGAATTCCTTCCACGGACGGACCCTTGCCACGGCGGCGTCCACGGGTCAGCTCAAGATACAGAAAGGCTTTGAGCCCATGCCGGCGGGCTTCACCCACGCGGACTTCAACGACGCAGGGTCGGTGAAAAAGCTGGTCAATGACAAAACGGCCGCCGTTCTCCTTGAGGCGGTGCAGGGCGAAGGAGGCATAGTGCCGGCTTCGCCCGAATTCATGACGGCCGTGAGAAGCCTCTGCGACGAAAAGGGTTTGTTGATGCTTTGCGACGAAGTACAGTGCGGCATGGGCAGGACGGGAAAATGGTTCGGTTTCCAGGCGTATGACGTGGAACCGGACGCCTTTTCAATGGCAAAATCTCTGGGCAGTGGTTATCCGATCGGCGCGGCCGTGGCCGCTCCGGGCGTTTCGGATGTTTTCGGCCCGGGAAACCACGCTTCGACGTTCGGGGGAACGCCGCTAGCCTGCGCCGCGGCGCTGGCAACTCTTGAAGTAATGGAAGAAGAGGATCTGCCCTCGCGGGCGGGAAGTGCAGGGTGGGAATTTCAGAATTCACTTCGCGAAATAACCGCCGATACGGACCGGGTGAAATCCGTGCGGGGTCTCGGGCTGATGGTGGGCATGGTGCTTGACCGGCCGGCGAAACCGCTGGTTTCAATCATGAGGGAGAAGGGTCTTCTCGCTCTGGCCACGGCCGAAACCGTGGTCAGGTTCCTGCCGCCGCTGAACGTAAAGGACGCGGAAATCGAACAGGCGCTCGCGATAACGAAGGAATCAGTGGAGGAATGGCTTGAAAATGACAATTGAAGAACTGACAGGCGAAAAACTGGGTGTTTGCGTTTCCGGCGGCCTGGACAGCAGAACCGTCGCGAAAAGATGCGTCGAGGCGGGGCTGGAAACATTGTGCTTTACCGCGGATCTCGGTCAGCCGGACGAAGACGACATAGGGGCGGTGACGGAGAAAATGGCCCCGTGCGGCGTGAAAACAGTCATCGTGGACCTGAAGAGGGAAATGGCCGAGGCGTGTTTCGCCGTTCTCAGATCGCGGGGCAGGTATGACGGCGGCTACTGGAACAGCACAGGAATCGCCAGGGCCGTTACCGTCAGGGGCCTGCTGACTGAAATGAAAAAGAGGGGATGCACCGTGCTTGCTCACGGCGCGACGGGCAGGGGCAACGACCAGATGCGGTTTGAAAGATATACCAACGTACTCGCGCCGGATATGAAGGTTTACGCGCCGTGGCGGGACCCGGTGCTGTTGAAGGAATTTCCCGGCAGGAAGCAGATGGCCGAATATCTCAACAGCGCGGGCATAGAAACCTTTGCCGGAGACAACGCGCTCTATTCCACGGATGCCAATCTGGCGGGAATTTCCTACGAGGGAGAAAACCTGGAAAGCCTCGAAACGCCGGCGACTATTGTTGAACCGAGGATGGGCGTATGGCCGGCGAATGCCCCGGATAAAGGCGAAGAAGTAACAATACGGCTCAAGCAGGGGAGGCCCGTGGAGATATGCGGGAAAGAGATGAACGCCCTGGACGTGATGATAAAGGCCAACGAGATCGCGGGCAGGAACGGGGTGGGCATAAGAAACGTCGTGGAGAACAGGATCATCGGAACCAAGAGCAGGGGCGTCTACGAGTCGCCCGGCATGGAACTTCTCGGTTTCTGCGTGGACTGCGTTTACCAGGCCGTTATGGACCGGCGGGCGGGAGAGCTTTTCGCCGCCCTTTCCGCGCTTGTCGGGAAACAGATTTACGACGGCAGGTTCTACGATCCCGCGCCCCGGGCCGCGCTGGCGGCCGTGGATGTTTTGAGCCGGCCGGCGTCCGGGACAGTGAAGGTGCGGCTGTACAAGGGGAACATCGAATTCCTGAGCCTGACGGACTGCCCGGGGTCGCTTTACAATCCGGCGGACGCGTCCATGGAAGAGAGCGAAGGATTAAACCCGGAAAGCTCGCGGGGATACGCGGAAGTCCAGCGGGTTGAAGCATTGGCTTTGGCGCGGGCGGGGCAGATAGAGTGATAGATGTTGCCGCACACGGGAACAGCGGGAGTGATTCCTTGTGAACAGGGGAAAAGTGAAGACGGATAATCGCCCCGTTGTGCTGACCGTCGCGGGTTCCGACAGCGGAGGCGGAGCGGGTATACAGGCCGATCTCGGAACCTTCGGGGCCCTGGGCGCCTTCGGCACCACGGCCGTCACCTGTGTTACCGCTCAGAACCCCTCGGAGGTGCGCGGAGTTTTTCCTGTTGATCCCGGCGCGGTAACACTTCAGATCGGTACGGTCTGCGACTATTTTCCTGTTGCCGCCGCCAAAACGGGGATGCTGTATTCCGCCGATATAGTCCGCGCGGCAGCCCGCGCCCTGCGGGAAAACGGCGTGAAGAACCTGGTGGTCGATCCCGTAATGCTGGCAACTTCCGGGGCCCGCCTTATCGAGGAGGAAGCGGTCGAGGTCATGTGCGAAGAGCTTTTCTCCGCGGCTTCTGTTATTACTCCCAACGCGGCAGAGGCGGCCGCGTTGTCCGGTGTGGAGGCGAAGTCGCGTTCGGGACAGGAACGCGCCGCGCGGCGGTTGCACGAAAAATTCCATACGGCTTGCGTGGTCAAGGGCGGCCACACGGCCGCCGAAAAGGACGGGAGCATAGCCGACGTTCTGTTTGACGGCTGTGAAACCGTTGTGTTTAAGCATGAACTCGTTGAAAGCGCGGGCACCCACGGAACGGGATGCACGTTTTCGGCGGCGACGGCCGCGCTTCTCGCGCGCGGAAAAACACTGCGCGAAGCAGTCAAAGGGGCGGGGGAGTTCGTCGTGAACGGATTAAAGAACCCCTTGAGCGGCTGATTACGCAAGTACGCTCGCGCCGCCGGAGGGAATAACCTTGCGTGTCTTACAGCTTCGGCCGAAGCGTTTTTCGTAGGCTTTGTCCAGTTCACGAGCCACGTCTCCGGCACTGTCCGTACGGGTAAGGACCACGGCGCTTCCTCCGAAACCCCCGCCGGACAACCGCGCGCCCAGGACACCCTCCGTTTCGGCGGCCCGCTCCACGAGAAAATCGAGTTCGGGACAGGAGTTCTCGAAGTTGCACCGCGAGCTTTCGTGCGACTCGAACATCAGCGCTCCGAAGTCGGCCAGCCTTCCGTCTGCGAGCAGTTTCTGCGCCCGGAGGACTCTTGTGTTCTCGCCTATGACGTGGGCGGAGCGGCGGGACGCGGACGCTTCGAGCTTCGGGGAGTATTGATTCCATTCGTCCATACTCACGTCCCTCAGGGCGGTAACCGGGTGGGAGAGAAGCGACGAAAACGCTTCAACGGCCCGGGCGCATTCCTCGCGGCGGGCGTTGTATTCGGATTCCACGAGGTTGTGCTTTACGCCGGTGTCGCACATCAGGAAACACGTGCGGCCGCCGCTTTGCGGCAAGGGCGCGTGTTTCACAGAGAACGAGCGGAAATCGGTCATTACCAGACAGCCGTTTCTGCCGAACAGGCTCGTTATCTGGTCCAGAAGGCCGCACTTGACACCGACATGCCGGTGTTCCGCGGACTGTCCGGCTTTAGCGAGTTCATGCTTATCGATACGGAAACCCTGAAGATTGCTTATTGCCAGACCCGCCGACATTTCCAGGGCCGCGGAGCTCGACAGACCCGCCGCCAGAGGCAGGTTCGAAAGAAACATGCCGTTGAATCCCTTCACCGGCATGCCTCTCTGCCTGAGTTCGGCGAACACGCCCCTGACGTAAGCCGCCCAGACCGGAACATCGGCTGAGGAAGGATCGCGCGAATCGAATGACGCCTCTTCCATTATGTCGCCCGCCACCACGCGGCAGGCCGCGTCGGGAGAAGGGGCGGCCGCGAAAAAAGTTCCCATGTCGATTGCCGCCGACAGCACAAACCCTTCGTTGTAGTCGGTATGGTTGCCCAGTACTTCGATACGTCCCGGAGCGTATGCGGCGGACGTATGGGGACTGCCGTAGTATTTCCCAAAACGTCCGGTAAGCTCTGTGTAGGTTTTGTTCATCGCCGGGATCGAAGACGGGAACCCGCCAGCTCTATTTCCTTATTTCCGAGAGAACCTCATCCCGCCTGGCTTCCATTTTGTCCCGGCTTTTCGCCTCCAGGTTCAGGCGTATAAGCGGCTCGGTGTTGGAAGGACGCACGTTGAACCACCAGTCGTCGTATTCCACGGTGACGCCGTCCAGGGTCATAATGCGGGCATCGGCGTACTTTTCCTTGATCCGTTCCAGCACGGCCCCGATATCCGAAACCTTCGAGTTGATCTCGCCGCTGGCGTGGTAACGGCGGATCGGCTTCATCAGCTCGGAGAGCGGTTTACCGGACTTGCTGATTATGTTGGCAACGCAGATTGCCGCCGTGGAAGAGCTTTCAGTGTAGTAGTTGTTGCGGAAGTAGTAGTGACCTGAAAGTTCGCCGGCGAAAATGGCGTTGTTGTCGCGCATCTGTTTCTTGATGAAAGCGTGGCCGACCCGGCTTATCATGGGTGTGCCGCCGTTTTCCCTTATAATTTCGGGCACGGCCCAACTGCTTCGAAGGTCGTAAAGCACCACGCCCTTTTCTTTTTCGAGCATATCCCTGGCGATGAGGGCTATCATGCAGTCCATGGGCACTATCTCGCCCTTTTCATCCACGAACCCGGCCCGGTCCGCGTCCCCGTCGAATGAAATCCCGAAGTCGTAATCGCCCGATTTAACCTTTTCCTGCAGGGACGCCAGGGTCTCCAGCTTTAGCGGGTTGGCCTCATGATTGGGGAAAGTACCGTCGAATTCGGCGAACATGGGCTCCACGCTCATTACTTCCCTGATCACGTCTATTTCAAGAATACCCATGGCGTTGGCGGCGTCGGCGACAGCCTTTACGGGCCGTTTCATGTCGGCCAGTTCGAGGACGTGCTGTTTGTACTCGGGGAAGATGTCGTACCCGGTTACCGAGCCCGGTTTGCCCGCGTCGCCGCCGCAGCTGTCTTCTTCGACCATGCGCTGTATGTCCCGCATTCCCGAATCGCCGCCTATGGGAATGCACTTTTCGCGCGAAAGCTTGAGGCCGTTGTACTCGGCGGGGTTGTGCGAGGCGGTGATCATGATGGCGGCGTCGGCCTGCAGAAAACCGTTGGCGTAGTTTGACATGGGCGTGGAACACATGCCCAGGTCCACGACGTCCGCGCCCTGCTGGGTGAGGCCCCCGGCAAGGGCCTTGAACATGTTTTCGGAGTGGGACCGCATGTCGCGGCCTACCACGACCTTTTTGCATTTCAGAAAAGAGACAAAAGCGCGGCCGATCCTGCGCACAATGTCATCCGTGATTGTTTCGCCGTATATGCCCCGTATGTCGTAGGCTTTGAATATTTCGCTCATTACTGCATCGTCCTTTCAAGTGAGATGGGGGTACCTTAGGAAAGACGGGCGCAACGTTCAAGGCAGATTGTTGCGCCGGGTTCTACATCTGCGGGCGCAGTGACGGCTATTGCTCTGCACGTGCCTGCCGCCGCACGACGCAGGTCGGGGTGCTGGAGGGGTTCGGGTTGTCTGGGCTCCGTGTGTGCCCTGTAGCCCCGCGTCACGCATTTCGTTCGCAAATCGAACCGCGATCTCACCGCTTCTGCTTCGTTTCCGCGGGCTGAGCGTATACGAATACAGCTCAGCCCGCGGGGCCTTGCAGAAGCGGCAAGCTTGCGATCCGATTTGCGAATCCTGCGGAAGCGAAATGCGTGACGCACCAGCCCGCATCGCTGGCGGCGACTGGAAGATGATAGCGCCGCCGGGCGCGATGCAATGGGAGCAGAGCAGGAGGGACTAAGGGCCCACGCAAAAATAACTTCACATTTTGGCCGCCGATGCATCGCGGCCGGCGGCGTTGCGAAAACACGAAATATCGGGAATATTCCTTTGTTTTCGCGCCTTGCCGGCCACGCGCCTCGACACCCGAATCTGTGAATTTATTTCTGCGCGAACCCTAAGTGTCGGGACCAGGTGTTTCGTTCCTCCTATCTTAATCGCAGTCTTAATCTCAGTCTTAATTTCTGACTCTTAATCGACCCGCTTAGTCGCCACCCTTTCCGCCGCCGCCGCGGCGGACGCTTACACTTAACCGCCAAACTTAACCGATTGCTGCTCAACAACTACGGCCAAAGCGGGTCGAGTAAGCGTAATCGTCCGCCAGGGCGGAAAGTGTTGCGACTAAGTCTATGGACTAAGTGTAAAGACTAGGTGTAGGGACTAAGTGTCTATCTCCTCCCATCTTAATCCCAATCTTAATCTCTCCCTCTGTCATCTGTCATCTGTCCTCTGTCGTCCGTCATCTGTCACCACCCAATCAAAACAATCTCCGCTTGAAGTCTGATTCCCGACTTCCTCTCTACTTCCGTTCTCACAATTTCCATCAGCGCCCGGACATCCGATGCTGTCGCGCCGGGCTTCGTCACGATTATATTCCCGTGCTCTTTCAGTACTTCCGCGCCGCCGACCCTTCGCCCTTTCATGCCGGCTTTATCAATCAGTTCGCCCGCCGTCCTGCCGTCCGGGTTCATGAACACCGAGCCGGCCGAACGGAGACCCGCCATCCATCGGCGCCTTTCAATCTCCGCGCGGACCCTTTTTTGAACATCCCCCGCATTACCTTTGTTTACTTCGACACACGCTTCAACCGCAATCCGTTTCTCGAGCGCCGCGCATGTTCTGTAGGAAGAGCCGAGTGATCCTCCTTTCACAATACATTCAGTTCCGTCCATGTTCAAACAGCGAATCCACTTTACATGCCTGCACAATTCTCCCGCGCCCGTCCCGGCGTTCATGCAAAGAGCGCCCCCGAGACTGCCCGGCACGCCTGAAAGAAACTCGAGTCCGCTCAGGCCCTTTCCGGCGCACCACGAAATGAGCTGTGCGAGACGCGCACCCGCACCGGCGACGATGGACTGAGACTGCCTTCCTGCTCTCCTGCTTTTTTCCTCATTTTCAAACCTGATCCCGGAAAACGGCTTGTCCGACAGCCTGATTGTAACGCCGCGAAGTCCCAGGTCGCTTACCAGGATATTCCGCCCCCCTCCAAGCACGTTGACAGCCAGTTCCGCCGCGGCTGCGAATTCCAGGATTATTTTCAGATCGGAGAGACTTTCAACGTCCGCCCATGCATCGGCTGATCCTCCGACCTGAAGACCCGTTTTCTCAGCCAGCGGTTCGTCAAACCGCACCTCCGAATCCTGCAATTCAAATTGAAGTTCTTCAATCTCCTTCCTCTCCCCGTAATCCGTCCTCTGTCCTCCGTCATCCGTCCTCTGATAACCCTTCCTCGCCCACTCCGCGATCTTTTCCACGTCCCCCGCCCCCACGATGAGAAGTGTGTCGCCTTTTCCGATATTCCGCCGCAAATAAGCCCAGGCGTTCTCCAGCGATTGGCTTACGCTTATCTTCGGCACGGCGCTCTTCCCGCCTGCGCTCCCGGCGGGGGTTCCGAATTCCGAATAAAGGTCCCATACCGTACCGCCCGGCACCGGTTCCTCGGAAGCGGCGTAAACAGGAACGAGCACCAGTTCATCCACACCCGTAAACGAACGCGGAAAATCCGCCCGCAGGGCCGATGTTCTGGTGTAACGATGCGGCTGAAACACCGCAAGAAGACGTCCGTCCGGGCCCGCCGATGTTTCCACCAGGGCTTTTATTTCCGATGGATGATGAGCGTAATCGGAGATCACGACAAGGTCCCGGCTGTCTATGATTTTTTCATATCTCCGGCAGGGTAGAACAGCGGAGCCGAGTCCGCGCTTTATCGATTCAAAATCAAGCCCGAGAGTCAGTCCCGCGGCACAGGCGGAAAGGGCGTTGAGAGCGTTGTGCCTGCCCGTCAGCGGCAGGGAAATTCTACCCAGCGGCTCATCGCCCCGCTCCAGCGCGAATTCCACGCTCTTCCCGCCGCAGTGAAGTTCCGCCCCGCGTATGTCCGGGCCTTCTGAAAAACCGTAAGAAACAAACCTCCTGCCCCCGGCGCCGCCGCGGGAACCCGTTTTTTCTCTTTCCGCGGCACAGACGGCCGCCGCGCCGGGATCGTCCGCGCAGAAAACAACCGCCTCAGCGGTGTTTCTGCAGAATTCCCGGAAACAGCGGTAGAAGTCCTCTTTCCCGCCGAAATGTTCCATGTGATCAAATTCTATGGCGGTTATTACACCGATATCAGGCTTGTAAAGAGCAAGCGTACCGTCGCTTTCATCGGCTTCCACCACGACATGCTCTCCGTTTCCGTGACCCGCGGGACCCGCAGGCTTACCGTTCAGCCGCCCCCCGATGCACCAGGACGGATCCAACCGGGAAGTGATGAGCAGTTGTGTCAGAAAAAAAGCCGTTGTCGTTTTGCCGTGAGTGCCGGCCACGGCGACTGATTTCCGGCCCGCGAGAAGGTGCGGCAATACCATGCCGCGAGTGAACACGGGGATTCGCAATTCACGCGCCCTTTTTATCTCCGGGGAATTGGAGCTTACGGCGGGCGTTCTTACGACCCATTCGATTTCGGGTGTAATGTGGTCCGGTGAGTGCCCCCTCAACACGGAGATGCCGCCCTCCTCAAGCCATGCGGCCAGGGCGCCGCGGGAAATGTCACAGCCGCTTACGCTGAAGCCCCGGGACTTCAGAAGAAAAGCAAGGCCCGCCATACCGACGCCGCAGATACCCGCGAGGTGGACGTTCCCGCCGGGGCGGGTAAGGCAAGCGGTGAGATCATTCAGGCCGCCAGTGTTGTTTTTGATCATCGCGGATTGCCCTCCATCGTAGCAGGCAGGATGATAGCCTGGATTATTCGTGAAAATCACGAATAATCCAGGTTAGCAAAAACATGAGCCGCGTGTCGAGCGCGGCGGAGTAGGGAAAAGCAGAAAGCTGAAAGTTGAAAGCTGAAATGAAGAGGGGAGAAACCGCGAATCACGCGAATGCTTAGCCTCTTATAATCCTGTAGATCCGGTAGATCCTATCTAAGAATCTTTTCTCCTCCAATCTTAATCCCAATCTTTATCTCCCACTCTTAATCGACCCGCTTAGTCGCCACCCTTTCCGCCGCGGCCGCGGCGGACGGTTACACTTAACCGCCAAACTTAAC
This sequence comes from Kiritimatiellia bacterium, assembly GCA_046483125.1. Lineage (GTDB taxonomy): Bacteria > Verrucomicrobiota > Kiritimatiellia > UBA8416 > JAWODU01 > JAWODU01. The sequence continues at coordinate 7,419 of JAWODU010000071.1, read as the reverse complement.
CGATTCCTGCTCACCAACTACGCCCAAAGCGGGTCGAGTAAGTGTAAACGTCCGCCATGGCGGAAAGTGTTGCGACTAAGTCTATGGACTAGGTGTGGGGACCAGGTGTCCCTTCTCCCCAATCTTAATCCCAATCTTAATCTCCCACTCTTAAACGAACCCCTTCCATTCCCTTCTTGCGATTTGCCGGCCGCGCGGGTACATTATGGCTCCTGTAATCCGGAGGTCGTCATGCCCCATAAAATCTCCGCCTGTATCACGGCAGGCAATGAAGAGAATAAAATCCGCCGCTGTCTTGAAAGTGTCAGATGGGCGGACGAGATAGTCGTCGTCGACAGTTTCAGCACCGACCGGACGGTTGAAATATCCCGCCGGTACACCGATCGCGTTTACGAACACAGGTGGCTTGGCTACATAGGGCAGAAGAACCTTATAAAGGACCTGGCGGCCGGTCCGTGGATACTTTTCATCGACGCGGACGAGGAGGTATCACCTCAACTGCACGAGGAAATAGTCAGGGAACTCGAGCAGAACGCCAAAGAAGAAATAGCCGGTTACGAGTTTCCGCGCATGGTCAGATTTCTCGGCAAGTGGATCAGGCACGGCGACTGGTATCCCGACGCAAAGATGCGGCTTTTCAGAAAGGACCTGGCCACGTGCTCCGGAAGGGAGCCCCATGACCGCACGACGGTCAACGGGAAAGTCAAAAGACTCAGGAATCCCATATATCATTATACCTACGACGACATTACCGACCAGCTTGCCTCGCTGAATCATTTTTCCACGATTACGGCCCAGACGCGGTTCGAGGAAGGAGACAGGTTCAGGCTTGTTGACCTTATATTCCGTCCGCCTCTGCGGTTTCTCAGAAGTTACGTGATAAAACGGGGATTCATGGACGGTCTGGCGGGGCTGGTCGTGGCGGCGTCCGCCGCCTTCGGCGTATTCGCCAAGTACGCGAAATTGTGGGAACTCCACCTCAAGGCAAAGGAAAAATCAGAAGACTGATATCCGCGATTTCCCCCTCTTCATTCGCGTAGATTCGCGTGATTAGCGGTTTCTCCCCTCTTCATTTCAGCTTTCAGCTTTTCCCAATCCCTCCCCATGCGCGGTTTCAGGACAGCCGCAGTCTCAGAAGACGAAGAGCGGTTCCCAGAGCACTGCACCTACGGCCCGCCGCCGAAAGATTCAAGGGGCGCTGCCGCAGTAAATCGCGAACCGAATCCGCAGGTTTTTCCGGATCATGCCCGCCCTCGGCAACCGTAACGTAACCGCCCATCCTTTTCTCTTCGCCGCTTATGGGCAAAGGATCCGAGCCGGCCACTACCGGTGTTCCTTCAGCGCGGGCCTCTTTAATGAGTCGCGGTTCGGGAACCCCCCGCGGCCTCAGGGCGCTGTCCCCTATAAGCAGGTCGCCGGGGCAGAACCGTTCGACAAGCTCTTTGACCACGGCCGAACGGCCGAACATCCATTTACCCGGCGCCCAGGACAGGACAGGGATACCGTCGGCCTCAAGTATCTTCTCAACCGTCTCGCGCGCGGAAGCCGTTTCCTGAATTTCCGGACGTACCCCCAGGGCCAGTATCTCTATGCGCTCCCGGGTGGCGTATTGCCTGCCGGGAAAAATGTACGCCCGTCTTTCGCCCTTCTCGGTAACCGTGAGTATTCTTCCGCTGTTCGCAGGCAACACGGCGATTCCATGACCGGAATCAGTCAGTCCCTCGGCGGAAAAACGCGTAAAATAATCGCAGTCCTGCCTTTCGGTCAGAAACGCACAGGCCACAGCGCCGGGCGCGCCGGCTTCCAGGTTGCGCGCAAGCGTCCGCACGGCAAGGTTCAGATCGTAGCAGGGATAAAGATGTAAATGCGCGTCAATTACAAATTTCATCGTCGTTTTTCTCCGCTACTCCCATTCGCGGTGATTTCCGCCACGGCGGACGGACGCGGTTTCTCCCCTCTTCATTTCAGCTTTCAACTTTCAACTTTCAGCTTTTCCCCTCTCCCTCCCCATTAGCGCCGATTCGCGTGATTCGCGGTTTTCTTCTCCTATTTCAGCTTTCAGCTTTCAACTTTCAGCTTTTCCCCCGCCGTGGCGGGGACAGGCGCGTGATTAGCGGTTTGGCTCTGTGAGGGATTTTCCTCATTTTTTCCTTGCCCGGGACAATGTTTTACGCTATGTTCAGTACATATTGAACGAAACGTCCCCGGTCGTCTATGCACCCCCTGCATAATCGACGGGGACGGAGTCTGCTCCCACCAAGAACCAAGGACCCATGGACCCCATCATCCACGCCTTCGTAGAAGAAGCGGGCAACACCACCCAGTCCATAGGACTTGGGCGTGTTGTCGGCCAGATATACGCCTATCTTTATTTCAGCCGCGAACCCAGGAACCTCGCCGATATGCAGGAAGCTCTCGGCATAAGCAAGGGAAGCGCGAGCACCGGCGTGCGCCAGCTCGAACAGTGGGGCGGGGCGCGCAAGGTCTGGGTCAAGGGCGATCGCAAGGATTACTACGCCGCGGACGACTGGTTCGGCCAGATCGTGAAAAGCGCGGTCACCGAACTGGTGGGTCGGAAGATGGCATCGTACGGTTCACTGCTGGATGAAGTGGAAGGTCGCCTGGCGGCGCTTGAAGGATCGGGGGACGGAAAAGGAGAGTTCGTCAGGGAAAGAGTGAAGAACCTGCGTCGCTTCCAGAAACGCGCGGAACAGGTCTGGGCGTCGCCCCTTGTTCAACATTTCCTGAAGTAGCGAGCTGGGGGAAGCAGAAAGCAAACCGCCAATCACGCGAATCTACGCGAATGAAGAAAGAGAAGAATCTCTCACAGAGGCACAGAGGGCACAGAGGAAGAGCAACTACGAAAGATGCGAAAAACGCGAAATGTCGAGCAGGCGAAAGATCGGTCTGCCGGAGGCAGACAAGGCCGAGGCGAACACGGACATCCGCAAACGAGTTTGCGAGTGACCGTGTTTGCCTCGGCCTGGCCCCGCGCAAGCGCGGCCCGATCTTTCTCCTGCATGTCGGCCCATTATCCTGTAGACCCGTCCGCCGCGGCGGATTAGCGTTGATTCGCGTGATTCGCGGTTTTCTTCTCCTATTTCAGCTTTCAACTTTCAACTTTTTCCAATGCCCGGCTTTGAAGAAATAGTTATAGAACCCGGGGGGAAGTGGGTGCGGATACCCTGGCGCGAAGTACTGCGCTACAAGGACCTGCTCTTTCTCCTCGTCCGCCGCGACTTTGTCTCCAAGTACAAGCAGACCGTGCTCGGTCCGCTCTGGTTCATAATCCAGCCGATCCTGATGACGCTTGTATTTACCGTCATCTTCGGCAAAGTCGCAAAGATTCCGACGGACAAGCTTCCGCCCATGCTGTTTTATCTGTGCGGCATGCTCGGATGGCGGTACTTTTCCATGTGCCTCGGCGGCACGTCTTCTACCTTCGTCAGCAACGCCCGTCTCTTCGGGAAGGTGTATTTTCCCCGTCTCGTGGTCCCGCTTTCGGTCGTGATTTCCAACCTCCTGGCCTTTGCAATTCAATTCGGCACATTCATCGCTTTCTGGGTATTCTTCAAGTACTTCACCTCCGCGGGCGCCAGGTTTCATCTTACTTCGTACGTTTTTCTTTTGCCCCTGCTGTTAATTCAGTCCGCGGCCATCGGGCTTGGGGTTGGGCTGTGGATGTCGGCGCTGACGGCGAAATACAGGGATTTCGCGCACCTGTCGGGATTCCTGACACAGATATGGATGTACGCCACGCCCGTGGTTTATCCGCTTTCGGAGGTGATAAAATTTCTGGAAAACAAGGAATGGGAACAGTGGAGCTGGCTTCCGGCCGTGAATCCGATGACGGGAATAATCGAATGCTACCGCATGGCGTTCCTGGGCAAGGGCACCGTCGAGCCGATGTATTTGTTAGTGTCCGCCGCCATGACCGTCGTTCTTCTTTTCTCCGGCATCCTCATCTTCAGCCGAAGCGAAAGAACGTTCATAGACACCGTATAGACAAACCGCTAATCACGCTAATCTACGCTAATGGGGGGATCTCATTATGGATGATTTAGTTTACAAGGAAGAAACTTATGAGATTATGGGAGCGTGCTTCAACGTCTACAATGAAATGCGATCAGGATTCCTTGAAGCGGTTTACCAGGAATGCCTGGAAATAGAATTCGATTTTCAGCAAATTCCCTTTCACTCTCAGCCAAGGCTTGACCTTACCTTTCGTCAGAAGCCCTTGAAAAATAAATATGCCGCTGATTTCATCTGCTTTGACAAAATAGTCATCGAAATAAAGGCGGTCGTGAATCTGATTGACGATCATCGTGCTCAACTCATGCATTATTTAAGAGCTACGAAATACCAACTTGGCCTGCTTGTGAACTTCGGTCATTATCCCGATCTTGAATATGAACGAATTGTCAACACAAGAGGTCGTCTAGTTCGGCGGAAGCCGTAAGAAAATTCGCGAAAATTCGCGTGATTCGCGGTTTGGTTTCTTCATGATAATAATCGGAATCGGCGGCTACAGCCATGACGCTTCGGCGGCGTTGATACGCGACGGGCGGATTGTCGCCGCGGCGGAAGAAGAGCGGTTTACCCGGAAAAAACACCAGGAAGGCTGGCCCGAACAAGCTATCGCCTTCTGCCTCAAACAGGCGGGTATAACGGAGCGTGATATAGACCACATCGCCTTCTACTGGCGGCCGTGGAGCTTTGACGGTTTGCGGAGCGTAATGCGCCGGATCGCGTATTTGCCCATCCATCCGGTTTTTTCCGCGGGCTTTCTGTTGCACCAGTTACACGATACCGCATGGTACGTTTTCCATCTCAGGCGCCTCCGCGCAAAGGGAGGAGGGCGCGCGAAGATCCATTTTGTGCGGCATCACGATACACACGCGGCAAGCGCTTATTACTGTTCGGGTTTTGAGGACGCGGCGGTATTAACCATAGACAGCCGCGGCGAATGGGCCACTTCGTTGATGTATCACGGCAGGGGCGGGGACCTGAGGGAACTGAAAAGGATAAACCTGCCGCATTCCATAGGGGTGCTTTATCTCTGCGTTACGAACTTTCTCGGGTTCAAGACGGGTGATGAATACAAGGTCATGGGACTGGCGGCGTTCGGGGAGCCGAAGTATACCGACAGGTTCAGGCGGATAGTGGATCTCAGGCCGGCCGGCACGTACAGGCTGGATTCTTCGTACTTCAAGGTACAGCACAGTCCGGGGAGATTCGAGGGGTACGTTTCCGGAAAGTTCAAGTCGCTGTTCGGTGAAGGGCGGAGACCGGAAGATGAGATCACGCGCGAACACAAGGATATAGCCGCCAGTCTGCAGGCGGTTCTTGAAGAAACGGTGTTTCACGTATTGCGGGGACTGCATGATGTTACGAAGACCGATAAGCTGTGCCTCGCGGGAGGGGTGGCGCAGAACAGTGTTATGTGCGGTAAGATCGTGAAGGAGACGCCGTTTACCGAAGTGTTCATTCAGCCTGCGTCGGGGGATAACGGGTGTTCGCTCGGCGCGGCGGAGTGGGTGTGGGGGAGAGGAGAAAGCAGAAAGCTGAAAGCTGAAATGGGAGAAGAGGGGAATTTCAGACAGGATCAATCCGACGCGGCGGATCAACAGGATGGGGGAGGAAGAAACCGCGAATCACGCGAATCTGCGCAAATCCGCCGCGGAGGAGAAGAGAAAACCACGAATTACACGGATAGAAATGGGTTGTCGGAAGAAGAGAAGACAGTTGGTAATTACACGGATGGGGGAAGTGTAGTAACGCGTGTCCCCACGCGTGAATGTAGGAGGCGAACCCCTGTTCGCCGAAGGTCGGGACAGAAAGGACCTTCGCCGATCGGGGGATCGGCTCCTACGACGGGATCTTTTACGAATGCCTATCTTGGTCCGGAATATTCCGAATCGGAAATTCGTTCCGCGCTGGATACCGCGAAACTTGCTTACGAACGTCCGGAGAACCTGGTAGCGGAAACGGCGAAACTTATTGTGGACGGAAAAATTGTCGGCTGGTTCCAGGGCCGCATGGAATGGGGAGCGCGGGCGCTGGGGAACAGGTCCATCCTGGCGGACGTGACCGATCCGGATATGACCGACAAGGTCAACATGTACGTAAAGCACCGGGAAGATTTTCGCCCGTTTGCGCCGGCCTGCGCTGAAGAGAGGGCGGAGGAGTACTTTGAATCCGGCGCACCTTCGCCGTACATGCTCAAGGTATTTCCCGCGACGGAGAAGGCGAAGAAATCCATGCCCGCTATTGTGCACGTTGACGGAAGCGCGCGGCTTCAGACGGTATCGCGGGAACAGAATCCGCTGTTTCATGAACTGCTGGAGGAAATGGACAGGATCAGGGGTGTGCCGTGTGTGTTGAACACATCGTTCAACGTAAAAGGCGAACCGATTGTGTGTTCGCCCGAGGACGCCATACGGTGCTGGTCCGCCACCGGGCTTGACGCACTTGTGATGGGGCCATATGTAGTAGAAAAGCTGAAAGCAGAAATGGGGAGAGAAACCGCGAATCACGCTAATCAGCGCTAATGGGAGAAGAACTCTAGACAGGATCAACGGGATTTACAGGATGGGGGAGGAAGAAACCGCGAATTACATTCGCCGATCGGGGATCGGCTCCTACGAAGGGACATGTAGGAGGCGAACCACCGTTCGCCGAAGGTCGGGACGGAGGGTAGATGACGGATGACGGAGGACAGAGGGCGGAGGGGGAGATTAAGATTGGGATTAAGATGGGAGATACGAGATGCGGGTGAGGACACCCGCTACTACAACTGGACATTCGCCGATCGGGGATCGGCTCCTACGAAGGGATATGTAGGAGACGAAACCCTGTTCGCCGAAGGCGAAAGTTGATTATTCGTGATTTGCACGAATAATCCAGGTTAACGCTATTGTCAGTCCCGATCTCATGTCTTTCGACACTAACCGTTAATCGTGCTAATCAACGCTAATTCGAGGAACGATACCGGCGCAATGCAAGCGCGCGTCCGGCGCGGTTGCATTGTGGGGATTGATTCGCGCAGATTCGCGTGATTCGCGGTTTACCGTTCCCACCAACCATGAGTAGCGACACAGTCATATCAGTCGAACACCTCTCCAAGCGCTACCGGCTTGGACAGATAGGGGCCACTACGCTTCGCGAGAGCGCGGAGCGGTTCTGGCACAGGCTGAGGGGCCGCGACCCGGAAGAGTGTATGGGAGTAGTGGGAGAAAGAGCTCTCACAGAGGCACAGAGGGCACGGAGAGGAGATTCAACAGGAAGGGCGGGAAGGACGGAAAGTGATGGGCATGCAGACGCGGACGGTCGGGGACCGTCCATGCCGGAAGATGGTCGGAAGCTCTCGAAACGAGTTTCGGAAGCTTCCGAGCCGTCTTCCGGTGAGGGCCGCTCTGC
>JAWODU010000042.1:0-10411 GCA_046483125.1 Kiritimatiellia bacterium | reverse complement strand
GCAAATCGAACCGCGATCTCACCGCTTCTGCTTCGTTTCCGCCCTCCTCGGGTATATGTATACACGCTCGGAGGGCGGGGCCTTGCAGAAGCGGCAAGCTTGCGATCCGATTTGCGAATCCTGCGGAAGCGAAATGCGTGACGCAACAGCCCGCATCGCTGGCGGCCACTGGAAGATGATAGCGCCGCCGGGTGCGATGCAATGGGAGCAGAGCAGGAGATACGTTGTTTAATCCCGATCTTCATCTGTTCCCCTTTTGTGCCTTTTTGCGGCTATCCTTGAACAGAAGATCGCAAAGAGCGCGAAGACTTTGCGTCCTTCGCGTGCTTCTGTTCATATTCTCAGTGGCCTCTGTGCCTCTGTGAGAGATTCTTCCCTGTCTTTCCGTTTGATCCTGTCAAAAATTCTTCTCCTCACCTCCCATTAGCGTAGATTCGCGTGATTCGCGGTTTTCTTTCCCCATTTCTGCTTTCAGCTTTCTGCTTTCAGCTTTTCTTTTTCCTTCCCACCCCACTCTCCTCTCCTGTACTCTGTTTCTAATCCACAAAGAAAGCCGAGGCGGTTTTGAGAAGATTTATTCCCGCGTCGTTCATGACACTTTCAACATGGCTGATAGCGGCGGTTCTTTTTACCGGCTGTGAAGACGATGACGACAGCACGGGCGTACCGGACGTTTCGGGTTCATGGTCCGGGTATTACTACATACAGGAAGAGGACTCCGGCCAGATTCACTACGTTGAATCCCTGTCGGCGGAAGTGACGCAGTCGGGAACAAACCTTACTATCCTTACCAGCCGGCCCGAGGACGGAAGGGAACTGACAGGAACAATAGACACAAATGGAGAGATGATCCTGGTGGACGCCTACGACCTGGAAATATGGAGTACGTACTATCTTCCCGCTACGGAAACTTACCTGCAGGTAAACGACATCGTCTTCGCTGACGAAACAGGCCATCCGGAATGGGGCATGACCCTCGCGACTATAGAACTTGAACGCTGAGCGCCCTTAACGGTCCAGCCACCCCGCCTTGCGATACCATTCCACTATATCCGCGAGTTCTTCTTCAAATGTCCCCGATGGTTCAAAGCCCAGGTCTCTTTGCGCCCTGGAACTATCGAACCAGCGGTCCTTTGTGAAGAAATCCACTCTCCGGCGGTAGATCGGGGGGTTCAGGCCAAGCGGGGTACATATCGCCTCGCACAGACTTCCCAGCCACTGTACCGGACGCGCGGGTAAGTGGACCCTCGGCCTTTTCACGCCCATGTAATCGGCAACCGTGTTTACCATATCGCAAAGCGGCACCGCCTTCCGGCCGGCAATTATGTAAACTTCGCCGTTAATATCCCTCTTTTCCATGGCCAGATAAAAAGCTCTCGCAAGATCCCTGACATCGATGAAATGCACATACGCCCTTCCCCTGCCGACGTAAAAGAAACGGCCCCGGGCTATCATTTTGAACAATTTCAGCATGCGCGTGTCTCCGGGCCCGTAAATCATGGCCGGGCGTATTACAACCCCGCCCATACGTCCGGAAGAAAAGTACTCCAGAGCAACACGCTCGCCTTCCAGCTTGGTCTCCTGATATATATCTCCGGGATTGTATTCGGTCTCCTCATTTGCCGGGGGATTCTTGACGTGCCCGAGCACACCTACCGTGGAACAGTGGACAACACGTTCAACACCGGCGGAAACACAGGCTTCGAGAAGCCTACGTACCCCCTCTGCGTTGACTTCGCGGTAGACGCCCTCGGGGAGACCCGCCTGCCGGAACAACGCGGCGATGTGATACACCTGCTTTACGCCCTCTACGGCCCGTTTGAGGCTCTCGGCGTCGCGAAGATCGGCAAGCACCGGCTCAGCCCCGAGTTTTTCGACGGCCCCCGATTTGCTCCCGTTCCGGATCATCCCCCTGACCCGTACTCCCTTGCTCACCAGGTAACGGATCAGGTGTCCGCCCACAAATCCAGAAGCCCCGGTAACGAGTACCGGACGTTTGTTGTCCCGATCATATTCCGAATTCATCTCAAGTCAGAATACCCGAACCTGTCTCCCGGTGCAAAGCCATTACACACCTCTATCTCAATCCCACTCTTAATCCTAACCTTAATCTCTCCGTCCTCCGTCATCCGTCATCTGTCCTCCGTCATCTGTCCTCCGTCTTCTGTCCTCCGTCATCCGTCCTCCGTCATCCGTCCTCCGTCTTCCGTCATCCGTCATCTGCCCTCCGTCATCGGTCATCCGTCATCCGTCCCAACCTTTCTTCTTCGCGGCCTTGCGAAAACCTTTCTATTTCGATCAGGTACATTTTCAACCCATAATTGCCGCCTGTCCGACCTTTTAATCCGACATGTAAGGTTCTGAGGATATTTTTTTATCTGGCACGAAAATAGCTCTTGCCAAACGGTATTACAGCGTTTAGTTTCAGTTAGCGCTCAGGGCATGGCTTGCAAAGATCATTAAACCATTTAACGTAATAAGAGCAGGGAGTGTATCATGGAGAAGTACTTGAGAATTTTCCTGGGAATTTTTTTAGCCGTCGGGCTTACGGCTCTTATAAGCTGTGAACTCGACGATGATGACGTAGATGACACGGAAACCACCGACGAAACAACCGAAACCGCCGAAGAAGATGACGGAGGCGACGATGGAGGCGGTGGAGTCAGCGGCGGATCAAGCTGGTTTGTCTGGAAAACCGAGCCTGAAAGCAGCAGCGGCGTCGTATGCCTTCCTCCGGAAGAATACACGGGCAAGGCCGATACGATGACCATTCACACCGATCTTCCGGCAACTGACAAGAACAAGCTGGACACTGCCCGCCCGGCCGATCCCCCTTACAAGGGTTACTGGGACGCCTACAGGTTCTCCAAGGAAGGCAGTCACTACGGGGGACCCATATACGTAGTCCTGAACCTGAGTTCAGGATCGAAAGTTGCATGGTACATAGCAAATGCCGCAGTCCGGCATGATTACACCGCAGGAGGCAGAGGGCTGACCACGCGACTGGGAGAAGATCAGTAAAACAAGACACTGTTCCGGCAGTACACAACGGCCGCCGATACACAAAGCTGGCATCGGCGGCCGTTTTTCTATAACCGGGAATTCAGGTGACAACCGCCCGCCACGGGGGTAAAGTCTTCAGCGGCTGGATTTCAGGAGATGACCCCATGAGCATGCGCCGGTTTGCCGGACTTTCGTTTCTTCTAATTATACCCGTCTGGATAGTGTTTTCGTGGCCGTTGCCGCGGCACTTTTTCTCCGGAATTCCCGCTTCCGCGCACAATTCCGAGCACAGCCGGCCGCTGAAAATGATTCCCGGCGATCACCTGCAGTTGCTTTACCATTTCGAACTGGCCCGCGATATGATCGCGGGAGAAACCCCCTTTCTCCACAATATCTATGAATTCAACACCGGCAGCGATGAGGAGCGCTTCGCGCCGGGAGCCTATTTTGCGCCGTTTTCAATGATTTACGCCGCTTCAGCCGCACTCGGCGGCCAGGCGTTCGGCTGGAATATAACAGGATTTCTTTCACTCTGGCTCGGGTTTCTGGGCACATGGCTTCTCACCCGGCGTTACACGCCGCGTGAACTGGCCGCCGCGGGCTTTGCACTGGCGGCGACAGTACTCCCTTACCGCTGGATCACCCTTTTCGGCGGAAGTCCCTCCGGCCCGGCAATGATGTGGGTGCCGTGGCTGTACCTGGGTCTGGATACGGCCGTGCGCGATGAAAGGATTTACGGCGGAGTACTGGCGGGAGCCGCCATGCTTTTCGCGTGCACGACGGACGCGCAGGTGTTTTTTTTCAGCACACTTTCCATTCCGTTCTGGTGTGTCCTCGCTCTTTTAAAAAAACATGACTTTGAGTGGAAAAACCCGCGCGCTTATCTGGCTCCAGTGACAGCACTCCTGCCCCTCCTGCTGTTCGGAGCGGCGGCCTTTGCCTACGTTTATCTGCGGCAGAAGGTGGCGATCAGCGGCGCCGATGTTCATGAAGGCAGATCACTTACTGAAGTGGCGGTTTACTCGCCTTCCTGGTTCGGTTTGATCTCGCCGCGGGCGCGCGGAATGTCGGCTCATATCTATATCGGCATTCCCGCCCTCGTAATTCTGATTGCCGGATCGGCCTTTGCCCCGGCTCGCCCGCGGGAAACCGGGCAAGGGGGGCCTCACGCGGATTCACGCCTGCCCCTGGTTCTTCTGACGGCGGCCATTGCGGGGATAATCCTGCTGGCGCTCGGAACGAAAGGTCCGTTTAACGGGGCTTTTCTGAAGCTTTTCCGCAAAATCGTTCCGGCCGGCACAATGATCAGACAGCCGGCAAAGGTTTTCTGCCTTATGCCGGCTCTTCTCGCGGTTTCAGCGGCCATCGCCGCCGCCCGGATGGTATCGCCCCTCGGAAACACGAAAGCTGTGAACTCTCTCCTGGTTTTATTGCCGCTGGTACTCATGTGCGACTTCAAGCTGAACGTGAATCCGGACATCTGTCTGCTCGAAAACGAACAAGGCGCTTACGCGGCGGTCGCCGAAGACGCCGAAAGAACCGGGAAAGTTCCCCGCGCGGCGGCGGTCCCTCTGTGGCCCGGTGATTCGGCATGGTCGTCTCTTTATGAACACTACGCTCTTCTCTACCGTGTGCGTATGCTCAACGGATACAGCCCCGCGGTGAGCAGAAAATACATACGGGACGTTTTCGGCAGACTTCACGGCCTCAACAAGGGAAGACTCACCGACGGCCAGATCGCGTTTCTCGAAGACATGGGTATTAAATATCTCATTCTTCATGAAAACGCCTTCCCGGAAAAGGTCAGTCCGTTCCCCGTCTGTTTTACATTGAAGAATTTTCTTAACCATCCGCGTCTTTCGCTCCTGAAACAATCCGGCCCGGTCTGGGCTTTCAGAATACTCAACGAAGAGGAAGACCGCGCCCCTGTTCTGGAAAACTGGCGCTTCTTTTTCCCTTCCCGCCGCTGGCAACTGGAATACAGCGCCCCCGCCGCCGATATGATAGCCAAAGCGGAGGACGCCGCTTATGGAAAGTTCGTCAGCCTCGACAAACCGGGCCAGAGAATCAGTACCCGGCGCCGTCCCCCTCCAACTTTCACCACACCCGCCCCCGCCCTCAGATGGCTGGTCAGGGGACGGGGCCACGGGTGGGTCGAAGGCGCCTGCGTTGCCGGGATCGAAACCAACAGCGCCACTCACGTGCGTTTTGATTCAGACGCATGGATATGGGCACGCATTCCGGCGGAACAATTCACCGGTTACGCTCCCCTGCGGTTGGACATGATCCTCAAGGAAGGACGGGCGGACCTGGACTCAGCCGTACTTGTCGCCGGCGAGTGGCTCCCCATAGCTTCCGGCAAGAGCCTCCTGATCCCGGCCCCCTGCTTTTTCCACGCCGGTTATACCGAGCCTGCCGGCGACACGGTTGTCTTTCGCCCCCAACACGATCCGGCAAGGGTGATATTTTACGGTCCCCATCTGCCGCTGGAAAAAGGAGCTTATGAAATAGAAATGGTTTTCGGCACACCCGCGCCAGAGGGAACCGAGCTCGGAAGACTGCGTCTTAAATCGGGGCACATCGAGGCCGCCGGCACGGGCGTCGTCAGCGGACGCCCGGCGGTCCTGAAGCTTCTCCAGGAAAACAACTTCCCTATCCGGCTGGAATTCGAGTACTCCCGGACCGCCCGCATGGCCATCAACAGGGTCGTTATTTCACGGTTATAGCAAAACGGCGTAATCCGCGGCCTTTCCCTGACCTGTTGATCCGCCCGCCGCAGCGGGTGCGTGATTCGCGGTTTCCTCTCTCCCCATTTCAGCTTTTCCCAATCCCTCCCCATTTCAGCTTTCAGCTTTCAGTTGTCCTCTCTCCATATTCGCGTAGATTCGCGTGATTCGCGGTTTCTCTTTCCCAATTTCTGCTTTCAGCTTTCTGCTTTCTGCTTTTTACGCCCCGCATCCCCTGACAATTGCCGTTATCCTGTCCAGATCCTTTTTGGTCAGGGCCGTTCCGGACGGCAGACACAAACCGCGGTTGAAAAGATCTTCCGAAACCACGTTCTCACGCAGTGCCTCTCCGGCACTCCCCGCTTTTTCTGCGCCGCGAGCGGCGCTACGGAACTTACAGCCTTTGAATACCGGCTGGAGATGCATGGGTTTCCAGACGGGCCTGGCTTCGATGTTCTCCGCTTCAAGCGCTTTTCTCACGGTCTCCCCGTCGGCGCCGAACTTCGCCGGGGAAATCAGCACCACGGTAAGCCACCTGTTCGAACGGCCGTAGTCCGCCTCGGGCATGAACTCAATGCCGGGAGCCTCCTTCAGCAATGCCCTGTACGCGTCGAAAATCCCGCGTTTCGCCTCCACCCTTTTGTCCAGCACCCGCAGTTGCCCGCGCCCGATCGCGGCGGCGATATTGCTCATGCGGTAATTGTAGCCGATTTCGGAATGTTCGTAATGGGGAGCGTCGTCGCGCGCCTGCGCCGACAGAAAACGCGCGTGCTCAATGAAGCTTTCATCTTCCGAAGCCAGCATCCCGCCGCCCGAGGTGGTAATGATCTTATTGCCGTTAAACGAATACACGGCAGCTTTGGCTCCTGCGCCCGCATGAACCATACCGATTTCGGATTTCGGATTTCGGGTTGCGGATTTTAGATGCTCCTTTGCGTTCTTCGCGACCTTCTGTTTAAATTCTCTTTCTTCTGACCTCTGATACATGGCTCCCACAGCTTCGGCAGAATCGGCAATTACCGAAATGCCGTACGGTTTACAAATCTCCAGTATCCGGTCCATGTCCACACATTGCCCGTACAAATCCGTCGGCACCACGGCCTTTGGCAGTTTGCCTCTCTCCGCGCTTTCTTTCAGTTCCTCAGCCAGCAGATCCGGATCCATATTCCATGTATCCCGATCCGCGTCGATAAACACCGGCACGGCGCCGAGAAAAGATACGGGCGTAATACTGCCGATAAATGTAAGCGACGAAACTATCACCTCATCGCCCGGCCCCGCCCCCAACTCCCGCAGAGCCAGATGCATCGCCGCAGTTCCGCTTGAAAGCGCCAGAGTATGCGGTATTCCGATTCTCTCGGCAAATTCCCGCTCAAAGGCGTCCACCATGGGGCCCAGAGGCGCGATGTAATTGCTGTCAAACGCCTGTTTGACGAATTCCAGCTCTTCTTCGCCCATATGCGGCGGCGACAAAAATATCCGCTCTTCATTCATCCCGCATCTCTATCTTAATCTCCCAATCTTAATCTCTCTCCGTAGTCCGTCGTCCATAGTCTGTCCTCTGTCGTCTTTTGTGCCTTTTCGTACCTTTTTGTGGCTATTCCCATCCCGACCTTCGGCGAACATGGTTCGCCTCCTACATACCCATTCGTAGGAGCCGATCCCATGATCGGCGAAGGTCCAGTTGTAGTAGCGGGTGTCCTCACCCGCAACTCGTATCTCCCATCTTTATCCCAATCTTAATCTCTCCCTCTGTAGTCCGTAGTCCGTCCTCCGTCATCCGTTTTCCGTCATCCGTCACCTGACAACAGCCGGCACTCCATAGGCCGTTGCTCCCGCCGGCACGTCCTTATTCACAAAGCTCATCGCTCCCACGACCGCGTTCTCGCCGATCGTGACACCGGGCATCACAACACTGTGAGCTCCCACTTTGCTGTCTTTCTTCAGCACAACCGGACCTTCTTTCCCGTCAATGGTCGAAACCGAGTAAATCGCGCAGTGCGCCCCTATCTGGACGTCGTCCTCCAGCGTGACCCCCTTGTCCGCATTGATATACGTAAACGCCCCGATATCCACATACTGTCCCATCTTAAACTTCGCCGGGTGCCGTACAACCCAGTTCCACTTCGTCGGCTTCCCGTCCTCGATAACCGGCTTCTCCCATTTATCAAACCCGGGGCGTTTCATCTCGTCTCTCCTTCGTATTCTTCTGGTTCTGTCAAAACTGACAGCACACTTTTCTGTGTAACTGTCCTTGTTTCAGATCATTAGCCGTTTTTCGACTCTCTCCCCCTTTTCCCAATACACTTAAACGCTTTCTTAACCGCCACCCTTCCGCCGCGGCGGAGTGGCGGTTAAGTGTGCGATTAAGTGTTCCAACTCATCCTTCATCCGTTTTTTATGGAACTTTTGACAGTACCATTCTTCTCGTCTTCGTTCGGGGTGCTTCCCTGAAACTCCGGCATTGTAGCGTGACCCTCGGCGGATACGCCTTTACCGGACAATACCCTGAAAATCGTCAGCATTACTATCTTCAAATCCAAAAGCAGACTCCAGTTGTCTACGTACCAGACATCGTATTCAAACTTCTGCTCCCACGTTATTGCGTTTCTTCCGTTTACCTGGGCCCATCCCGTAATCCCGGGCTTCATCTCATGCCTTCGCCGCTGTCGCGGCGAATAAAGATCGAGATATTGCATCAGTAATGGTCTTGGTCCCACTATGCTCATATCTCCCTTGAGCACGTTCCATAGCTCGGGCAGTTCATCGAGACTCAGACGCCGGAGCATCCCGCCCAGTTTCGTAATTCGCTGTTGTTGGTCCGGAATATTCCCGCCCGCCCTGCCGGTATCTTTCATCGTCCTGAATTTCAACAGTGTAAAAGACCTCTCTTTATACCCTGGCCTCTCCTGCCGGAAAAGCACCGGCGGACCCATGCAAAAACGCACAAGCAAAGCAACAAGCCCCAGAACGGGCGATAGAACCAACAACCCGACCACGGCCGTCATAATATCAAAACCTCTCTTGATCATCAGCTTCAGCCCTCACTCATGTTCGTCTCAACCTTTGACCATCCGCTTGCACCCAGCCCCTTCACCTGGTCCCCGCATCAGCTTCAACGACACAATATTGCCGACGGCAGGCAAAATGACAGCATGAAAAGGCCCCGTAAGTATGCACTTACTTGCTCAAACCTGCCAATATCACGAATTCTGGCGCATAATATCTCATAATTCAATGAAATATGGCTTGTATTCAGACCGTTTTTCGTAAAGAATCCGTCTATGTTTGCCAGAAAAATACCAGTTCCAGGGCAGAGTTTCTTCCTTTTCGGGCCCCGCTCCACCGGGAAGTCCACATGGCTGAAAGCTCATTTCACAAATGCAAGGACATATAATCTCCTCAAGACCGGAGAATTCCTCCGTCTGAATGCGGACCCCGAAGCCCTGTACTCTGAAACGCATATGCTGAAGCCCGGTCAATGGGTCGTGATTGACGAGATTCAGCGTTCGCCCGCGCTTCTGTATGAAGTGCACAGGCTCATGGAAGAGCACAACCTTCTGTTTGCAATGTCCGGGTCAAGCGCCAGAAAGCTCCGGAAAGGCGGAAGCAATCTGCTTGCCGGAAGGGCCGTTGTAAAACACCTCTTTCCTCTCGTTTCTCCGGAAATGAATTTTGAATTTGATCCCGCAGTGGCGTTGCAATTCGGGATGCTTCCTCTGTCGATTCAGTCCCGTGATCCGGTTGAATTCCTGAAAGCTTATGCGGAGGTTTACCTCCGTGAAGAGATTCAGGCGGAAGCCCTGACAAGAAATGTTGCCGGTTTCGGTCGCTTCCTGGAAATTGCCGCCCGGCAAAACGGGCAAATAACAAATTTTACCGGTATTGCCCGCGACGCCGCAATAAACCGGCACACGGTCTCAACCTATTTTGAAATACTCTGCGACACTCTCATAGCTTTCTGGCTGCCTGTCTGGCAATTGAAATCGCGTACCCGCCAGGTCCAACAGCCGAAGTTTTATCTTTTTGACACCGGCGTCGCGCGCGCGCTGTCAGGTCGACTCTCCTACCCCCCTTCACCAGAGGAGGAGGGCGTTCTCCTTGAGACTTTTCTGCTGAATGAGATTCGAGCTTACATTGAGTATTCGAAAAAATACTACCAGATTCACTACTGGCGCAGTTATACGGGGCTCGAAGTGGACGTATTCTGCGAAACAAAGGACGGATTCACTGCAATCGAAATTAAGTCATCAAAGCGATGGGATAAGCGCTTCAACAGAGGGCTGAACGCCATGCGCAGAGAGATGCCGGACAGTAATGTTAAATGCTATGGCGTTTATCCGGGAGACAAGCAGGCACTGCTGGATAACATCAGCATCTTTCCAATCATCGACTTCCTCAAGAGATTGTGGCAGGGAGAAATATTCCTTTAGACAGAACCATCAATCCGACTACGGCCTTCGCCATTCCTGTAAAATTACTCTCTGCGTTTCTGCTTCCCTGTTTCTGCTTTCTGCTTTTCTCTTTTCCGCTTTTCCTCCCCCCATCCTGTTGATCCCGTTGATCCTGTCTAAAATTCTTCTCCCCTTTTGTGCCTTTGGGTGGCTATTCTTCTCCCCTTCCGATATTTCAGCTTTCTGTTTTCTGCTTTCAGCTTTCCCCATCCCCATTTCAGCTTTCAA
>JAWODU010000016.1:0-9767 GCA_046483125.1 Kiritimatiellia bacterium | reverse complement strand
CTTGAGTGCAGGTCTACCCCGCAGTTATACTCACTCGTCGTACGATAGAACTTCATTTTGGAGGTTCCTTTCTTATGTTTCTTGTTGTTGATCTTGGTCGATCTCTACGATTTGATTCTGGGCGAGGAGCCTCCTTTTCCCCTCACATGCTCGGAGCATAACAAAAACCCGAGCGCTTGAGGAGAGTTTCAACATCCTGAACCGTATTTCAAAACCGCCGCTTCGCTCTGGTTTTGAAAACGGTTAGGATCACGTTCGACGAAGGAACGAATTACGCAATGACGGGAAGAGAGAGAGTTCAAGCGACTCTAGCCCACAAACCATCGGACCGAGTACCTAGAGACCTGTGGGCTCTACCCTATATATCGCTGTTTCGGAAGGGCGAACTCGAAGAGCTCAACAGAGCGTTCCCATCAGACATTGGACGACCCGAGTTGTCACCTGGCTCCGGCGATACAGAGCTGGATCACGTGGCAAAAGCTGGCGTGTACGAGGATGAATGGGGCAGCGTATGGGGGGTCGGTGAACCGGGAATTATCGGTGAGGTCAAGAAGCCGGCCCTGCCCGATTGGTCGGGGCTTGCAGCCTATCAGCCTCCGTGGGGTCTTGTCCGCAATCGCGACCTGTCTCACGCGAATCGCCATTGCGAGAAAAGTGATCTCTTTATGCTCTCCTCGGTGTGCGCTCGCCCTTTCGAGCGTCTCCAGTTCGTACGCGGTGCTGAGAACGTCTTCATGGATCTGGCCTACGGTTCGCCCGAACTGTCCAAGCTGATAGAGATGATTCATGAATTCTACCTGGCTGACGTAGAGAGTTGGGCTACCTCGAATGTAGACGGCGTGTTTCTCATGGATGACTGGGGCACCAATCTTGCATTATTGATTGATCCGAATATGTGGAGGTCAATCTTCAAACCGCTCTACAAGGACTATTGTGATGCCATACATGCGGCTGGTAAATTTGCGTTCTTTCATTCGGACGGAAATATCGAGGCCATCTATGGTGACTTGATCGAGGTCGGTATGGACGCAATCAATTCCCAGCTGTTCTGCATGAACATCGAGGATCTGGCAGAACGCTACAAGGGAAGGGTTACATTCTGGGGCGAAATCGATCGACAGCATGCCCTTCCGTTTGGCTCGGTTGACGATGTTCGCAATGCCGTTCGGCGCGTCCGTGACGCCATAGATGACGGCAATGGCGGAGTCATTGCTCAGTGTGAGTGGGGAAAGGACAATTCACGAGACAACATCGAAGCCGTATTCAAGGCTTGGGATGAGAAATAGAAATATCGTCCAATCGGGTAAGGGAGAGTGATTAGCTCTCCCTCCCCACACCACCCCGCATGCGGGTCCGCACGGGGCGGTTCCAGGCAGTCATGACGACGCGGGCGTTGCCGCGTTACCATAGTGAAGCTCGATCCACTGTTGCCTCATGTTCGGAACTCCCTGTTGCCAAAGCCGGTTTACGGTGTCGAAGAAGCTCTTCAGGTCGCAGTCAACTGCGTACCTCAGACCATTGCTGTAGGCATCTTCCATTACTGTCAGGGCCATTCGCGCATTACGCTTCGGGCGGAACCCGTAGCTGTGTGCGCTGAACTGCGACTCAAACAGCGGAGTGATTACCTGTGCTATGGCCTGCTGAATCACTCGATCCAACACCGTCGGTATACCCAGAGGCCGTTGGCCTCCGGTGGCTTTTGGTATCAGCACCCGCAGTACTGCTGCGGGGCGATAGGCGCCCTCGATGAGAGCTGAACGTATCCTCTCCCAGTATTGGCGGGCAAACTCGGGAAACTGCTCTATAGACATCTCGTCGATGCCTGCTGCTCCCTTGTTGGCTTTGACCCGCTTCCATGCTTGAAGCATGTTCTCCCGGGTCGAACCTTGGGCTTTGCTGTGTTGTGCCAGCTCGCCCGTCCGGTCGGCCTTATATGCTGTTTCTGTTCGTAGGCTCACAGTTTTGCTCTCCGGCTTCCTCCAGACCCCGCCTTGCGGCGACGCCCTTGCCTTCGGCTAGTATTTCGTCTATGCTTCTTTGCATAGACAGGGTCACATACAGGGGACTTTAACCCCCTTAGTTCGCGCCCATGCTGGGCGTACACAAAAACATGAACTCGATTCTGAATAGCCGCGCGTTGCGCGTCTCTTCAGAACGAGTTATGTTTTCCGTTTATCCCCAAAGAAAAGGTTCCAAAAGACCTGCTTGCCATCTTTCAATCATTGCGGTATGATATATTGTAATACTGAAGGAGGAGGAAATGAGCACCGCAAAAGTTGCTATTACAATTGAAGAGCATCTGCTGGGCAAGGTCGACAGACTGGTCAAGGCGCATGTCTTCCCGAATCGCAGCAGGGCAATTCAGGAAGCCGTGTCGGATAAGCTGGCAAGGCTGAATCACAAGCGCCTTGCCCAGGAGTGTTCAAAGCTCGACAAGCGTTTTGAACAGGCCATAGCAGAAGAAGGACTCAATTCGGGGGTCGAAACATGGCCCGAATATTGAGAGGGGATATTGTCTGGGCTGATTTGAATCCGACCAAAGGGCATGAACAGGCTGGCTTACGGCCTGTCCTGATTCTCAGTCAGGATGTTTTCAACGAGCGTTCTGGAACCGTCATAGCCGTTGCCCTCACAAGCCAGCCGCAACGGGCCGGCTTCCCTCTCAATCTGGAGCTTGACAGCCCGAAACTTCCCAAAACGTCATGGGCTAAGATCAGCCAGATCCGCACTATCTCTGTACAGAGATTAACAAAGAAAATCGGAAGAGCATCCTCCGAAGACCTGGCCCTTGTAGTGGAAGGGCTAAACGAAATAATTGGGGGATAAAAGACATTAGGACATTAGCCGTCTCCTGTTTCCGGCTATACAAAACCAACATCCCGTCGGGCGTTTTCTGCCCTTCTATGGCGAATTCCCCTCCTGGCTCTCTCCCTGTCTGCTGTACAATCCTGAAGACTGAATTATGCAGGGCGTCAAAGGGACGAGGATTGGTTCCTGGCCCCAAAACCTCGGTTGAACCGTACCGTTTGCAGGCGCGCGGACGTGGATAACCTGCCGCCCGCATTACGGCAGGAAACGGGCCTTTTTGATTTTCCGGGGCAGGTATTTCTCGAGGACGAAATTGAGACCGTGCTTGGCGAAAGCCTGCTGTTCGATGCGGACCCCCATCTTGAGCATGTTCTCAAGCGCCTTCTGCCATTCCCTGTAATGCCCCACAAAGGGATCGTTCTTGAGCGCGTCTTTGGCCCTTTTGATGTCCGCGGCCTCCAGCGGATGAGTGGCATCCTGGAGCTTGTAGTCATCGATGTCATCAGGCGTAACACCGAGAAACTGCGCCTGCGGCACGCAGAAAAAGCGGTTGATATGCGCCGCGTTGCCCGAACCCACCTTGAGAGTCCGGTATATGTTGCAGTAACCGTAAGGGTCGCCGTCCGTGAACACGTAAACCGGGAGTTTGTGTTCGTCGGAGAGCCGGCGCACAAAACGCCGAGTCGCCCTGGAGGGTACGCCTTTCATCGAGACGAGCACGCAGTTGGCGGCGTTGAAGTACTTGTGCTTGACGAGCCGCAGGAACATACCGGCTGTTTCGATGGCAAGAATGAATTTGGCTTTCGTTTCGAATTTAAGGCCTTCGACGTTGGAGGGGATATTGTAGGCCCCGGTGCCCATTTTGGAGCAGTCAACCCTCACCTTTCTACCCGTGTCGGGGTCCGTGTCCACGATCACAAGCTTTCCGGCGACCGCTCCGCCGTCTTCTTCCGGTATGAATCCAAGCTGTTCCCGGTTTACCGAGAACATTGCTTCAACATCGTCCATAACCGTATCCGACTCGGGCTGTTCGTTGAAACGGCAGTCGCCCCAGTTCTTCGAAACGTAGTAAAGCTCTCTCTTCGACGCAGTGTCGTTGCTGTGGATCAGGTCCTTGGATACCGCCATCATGCGCACTGACTGGGCGAATGTTTTGACCGTATTGTAGGTAAGGGTCCGCGTAACGGCCCTCTTGCCTATCTCGAAGTGGCCGCGCCGGGCGTCGTACTTGACGTTGGAAAGAGAGCGTACCGGGAATTTCATACTGGGTTTCTTCCGGCCCATAATATCCCGGTGGATGCGCTTTCCCTCGCTGTCGATCCGGCCGGAGACCTCCCTGCGCGAAATAACCCCGATCGATTTCCTCCTGGCGCGGGACTGTCCCCGGGACCCGGTTTTCGTGCGGGCGGTCTTTTTTCGACTGGTGCCTTTCTTCGCCATTTATCTCCTTTCCTGCCCCGTCAGCAAACCTGAATGTGCTCACTGCCTAAGGTGAGAGCCCTCCAGTATTCTGTTCAGGTTTCTTACCACGGCTTTCTCCTGGCGGTCGCTCAAATCCAGTATCTCCTTAAGCCCGATGGCAAGGTGCGGAATGTACAGCGCCATGTAGTTGCGCTTGCGCTCTATCTCCGCCTGCCGCCGGCGCTTTCGCAGATAGGCGCCCAGCCGCCGTCCGCATTCCTGCAGGGAGAAGGACACTTCCCTGACTATTTCCGGGTAATGCGCGATTGCTTCCTTGCTTTCGCTGGTGAACGGAACCCACACGCTTGCGATATGCACAATCAGAACCATCGGTCCGATGGGAAGCGAACCGCGCGGCTGGCTGAGCCCGTAGGTTTTCCAGTTCACGCCGGACACAGCCCTGGTAACCGCGCATCCGCCCGCCATGTACAGAAGCGGAACACGATTGGCGAACCGCATGACCCTGACCGGGTCCTCGGCCCCCAGTTCGCCGCCTTTGCCCGGCCGCGCGTGGGCGACACCGGCCTCGACCTGGAAGGGATTGCCCCGGTAAACGGCCGGCGGCCTGGTAACTGCCGTATAGAAATCCGCGTCGATTTCCTTCTTGAGCCCGGCTATGATCTGGTCTTCGCCGATCGGTGAGAGGCAATCGGTAGGCGGCCGCATAAGCCTGGTTTCACCGATAGCCTTGAACAGGGCTTCGCTTTCCTTATGGGCGATACGTCCGGGCCGCGCTTTGGGATTAAGCCCGGCTTTCCTGCAGATCTGCAGGGCCGCGTTTGCGCTGACCCTGGAGAAGTCCTGATGCAGGGCCGCCCGCAGAGTGCGCGCCGAGGTATCTTTGAGCATCTGCATCAGGAGGCCGAGTTCCACCCCGTGAGGGTGCGGTCTTATTTCACGCGGCGGTTCCGGGAGTTTCCTGCTCACCCGGTCAAAAGTCGTCCACTCCGCCTCTTCCAGTTCCGCCTTTGCACCCTTCTTTTTCCCGCCTTTCTTTTTCTTCGTGTCGCCGTCCCTGCCGACGTCCGACTTTCTGAGCTGGCGGATCCTGTAGTGGAGCTTCAGGTGCGGGTTCACAACGGCGCAGTGCTTCAAATACTCGTCTACCGAAAGCCTCCCCCTCACGTAAGACGCTTCCATTTCGATCTCCACGCAGGTTCCGCATTTATAAACGGTGGTTTTCGGTTGTGACTTTGTCTTTTTTCTCCCGGCTTTCTTTTTCTTCGCCGCAGAAGGGCCTGTTGTCCCGCCCTTCGGAAACTCGGCCAGCCAGTCAATTTCCTCTTCTTTCAGAATGGCGGGCTTGTTTCTGGTCGTGTCTATCTGGACCTCCAGCAGATGGGCTTTTTTGTGCCTTTTAGTCTTGGAGAAAATCCTTGTGGAACTGCCGGTGGTAAGCTGACCGTACATGCCGGCCGCGCTTATGCCTATGCCCTGCTGGCCGCGCGACATTCGGAGGCGGTGGAATTTTGAACCGTACAGCAGTTTCGCGAAAATCCGCGGAATCTGGGCCTTTACGATTCCCGGCCCGTTATCTGTTACCGATATACGAAAACGGTTACCGCCCGTCTGCCGCACATCGACACTGATTTCCGGCACAATGCCCGCTTCCTCGCACGCGTCCAGCGCGTTGTCAACCGCCTCCTTCACGCAGGTCAGCAGGGCTTTGCGTGGATTGTCGAAGCCCAGCAGATGCCTGTTCTTGAGGAAAAATTCGGAAACGGAAATTTCCTTCTGTTTCCGGGCCATTGTTTCGGCTGTTTCAACTACCTGCTTCGCCACTCCCTCAACCCCTCTCAAGCGTTGTCCGCGGCCGGATTGCCGAAACCGGGATTTTCCTTTCGAAATTTGTACTCCCGTTCAATATCTTCGGTCATCATCCTGTGCATCTCCGTGCCGGGCATTATCATTCTTTCCTCCATCGGTTCTCCCGAAGCGATCCGGAAAACGTCCGACAGGTAACTCTCCGCGTCCAGCCCCTGCAGGCGCGGGTCCAGATAGTGCCCGTACAGGTGCAGGGAATCGTTAATGTCGACGTAGGTACCACGGTCTACCGGCACACCGAGCTCTTGGCTCAACTCTTTTCTTACCGGTTCATAAATGCCTTCGGTGACTCCGAATATGTTCGAAGGGACGGCTTTCAGGTGGTCCCTCGAACGCCAGTGGCTGTTCATGTGCAGAATAAAGCCCTCGCCGTCGGGTTTTGCGAGAAGCCGGAACCAGAATCTCTGCAGGCAGGGCGCGTGATAGCTGTCCCAGTAAAACGGCCCCATCTGACCGTCGTTATGGTCCCACCTGGGATCCCAGGTTATACACTGGGCCGAACGGCTCGTAGCTTCTCTCTTGAGGTTGCTTACCACCGACTTAAGCTGATTGGCGGTCCGGTATTTTCCATTGTAATCGAAATACGGATAAGAGCGGAGACGCTGGCTGTACGTATAGTTCCAGCGCTCATCGCCCTTGATTTCGTTAAATCTGTTCTCCCGCAGTTTTTCAGCAACGTCCCCCGGGGATATCATCCAGTTGTCTTTAACGCCTTCTATCTCGGCCTTGTAATCGCCGAACCCGAGCCAGCCTCCGAGGTAGTGCTTGTGAAACCGGGGTTCTCCGAACGGCTCTTCAATGTGCATCATCACCGTGGCTTCCAGGCTCGGGAAACTCTGGAACTGCCCCTTCTTCCCCGTCGGGTCGTAATGCGTGTGCACCTCTGCCCCAAGGGCCAACAACGCCATTGTCGTGTCTTCCCACACCTCGGGAATGGTCCGCCTGACGACGTGGAAACTGACGGGGAAGCCTTTACGCGGCGCGGAAAACGATATCCGCCCCTCCTTTTCCCGTCTTTCCGTATACTCCGCAGCCGTCCTGCGTGCCGCCTGAAAAGTGCCTTCCGCTCCCTCTTTCGCAAGCATTTCCTTTACATTGGTCACGATGTCTTCCTCTCATCCAGATTGTAGCCCGTGGACCCGAACCCGCCGGTCCCTCTCCCGGTCCGTGAAAGATCCTCGGCCTCCCGCACAGTCACCGTTATAACCGGTTTTACAACCATCTGGGCGATTTTCATCCCCTTGCTCACTTCAAAATCTTCGTTCCCATGATTTATCAGTATCACCCGGACTTCCCCCCGGTAACCTTCATCTATTGTCCCCGGGGAATTAAGCACGGTAATACCGTGCCTGTCGGCCAGACCGCTCCTCGGCCGCACCTGGGCTTCCGTTCCGGGCGGCAGTTCTATCGATATCCCGGTCCCCACGAGGCGCCGTTCGCCGGCGGGTATTGCAACGTCCCCGGCCGCGAACAGATCCAGTCCCGAATCGCCTTCGTGAGCGTAGCAGGGCGCAATAGCCTCCCCGCTGAGTTTTTTTACTTTGAGTATCATCAGCCTTGTTTACGGCACCGCCGCACGCTCAGTGCCTGGGTTCCAGTCTCAACGTAACGGTCCTGTTCCTGCGCATCGACGCCGGATCTGTATTCGGATAGGGCGCCTGCTCTTCTCTTCCGGCAACCGCCACCATCGAATCGGACGGCATATCAAAGCCGGCCTCAAGCAGTCTCAACACCCTTTTCGCCCTTGCGAGACCCAGTTCAGTGTTGTCGGCGTATTTCGCGCTCGAACTCATGGGAACGTTATCCGTATGCCCTGTGATTACAAGAGTAAACCGGTCCATGTCGCCTCGAAGCCGGCCCGCGACGCGACCCAGGAGTCTCATGGACTTTGAAGTCAGAACCGTCATAGTCGAAAACACGCCTTCTTCGAACACTATCCGGACAAAATCTTCTTCATAACTTACCGCCATGCCTTCCCCTTGAATTTCCGGCCATTCTTCACGAGTTTCCGCAACGGCAACCATCCTTTCTTCCGTCTTTTCCAGGCCGGCCGGCGGCAGGTCAAGCTCGGGAATTTCCGGGGTTTCGGTTTCCGCGGCCTCGGTTTCCGCACCCCCTCCAAGTTCAGCGTCCGCAGGGATTTCTTCTTTCGGAATGGCCGGCTCGCCCTGCGCCGTCGCAGTTTCCATCGCCGGTTCCGGCGGCGGCACCGGTGCTTCCCGGCGTTCCGCCGGGGGAACGGCGGGCATTCCGGCGCCCGCCGGCCCCCCGCTTCTCCGGCCCGCGAAAAAGAATGCGACACTGCACACAACGGCGAGACCCACAGCCGTGCCGGTCCTGGCAAGCAAAGGAAAACGTGAAAGAAAACTCTCCACGCTTTCAATCCCGGCAGTGACCGCGG
This sequence comes from Kiritimatiellia bacterium, assembly GCA_046483125.1. Classification (GTDB taxonomy): domain Bacteria; phylum Verrucomicrobiota; class Kiritimatiellia; order UBA8416; family JAWODU01; genus JAWODU01. Next base: position 1,273 of record JAWODU010000016.1, on the reverse strand, counting down.
CAAGTTTTTCTTTCTTCTTCTCTTCGGATTCTTCCGAAAGCCTGGATTCAAGACGGGCTATTTGTCTCTTAAGAACTTCTTCGCGCTTCAGCCAATTCTTTTCTTCGGAGTCCTTTTCCTTTCGTGCCGCGGCAACTTCTTTTTCCATGCGCTTCGCTTCGCGCTCGGCGGACGCGGCCTTTTTGCTCAACAGGGCCCTGCGGCTGGACTCCACGCCGATGCGGCTCTGAAGTTCTTCGATCTCCTTGCTGGAACCGGCGATCCGGGAGGTGAGTTTGTCTTTTTCCTTCTTGAGCTTCGCAGTTTCAGAGATGTTTTGCGCAGCAAGCTCCTCCTGGCTTCCCCTCTGTTGAACGAGTTCTTTCTCAAGACCGGATTTGTCTGCGAGAGCCGCTGAAAGTTGCGCTTCTGCCTTTTCCCGCTCTGCTTTTCGTTGCTCTTCCAACTGAACAATTCCGGCACGCACTTCGTCGGCTTCGGCACGGACGCTGTCCAATGATTTTTTGAATCCTGCCCGTTCGCCTTCAAGGTCCCTGGTTTTCGCCTCGAGCACTTTAATCCGCTCGTTCTTTTCCTTCTCGTTCTGTGCGCGCAGGCTCTTCTCCTCCGCCAGCCGACCCGACGCCTCTTCCAGCTTAGTCTCCAGCCGCGCGCGCTCTTCCTCGAGTTCCTTCTGCCGCTTCTCTGAGGCCGCCCGCGCCTCGGCAATCTCGTTGACCCGTTCGCCGGATTCACGCCCGCTCTGCTCAAGCCGAAGCGTCTTCTCCTCAAGTTCCTTCTCCAGGTTCCCGGCTCTTTGCTTCAGGTCCTCGACAAGCGTGTTCTTTTCCTCCAACTGCTCCTTCTGCTTCTCCAGTACGTCCCTGGCTCCTTCAGAAGACCTGCTGAACTCCGCTTCCTTCTCCTCAAGGGATCCCTCAAGCGCCTTCTTCGCTTCCCTCTCGGATTCAAGCTTCTCGCGGAGTTCCCCGGCCTCGGCCAGCGCAGACTCTTTTTCCTGCTCAAGCGCGCTTATCCGCGAACTCAGCTCGGATTCCAGGGCGGTCTTCTCCCCTGCCCGGGCCTCTTCGCGTTCCCTGAGCTTCCTCGCCTCCTCGCGCGCGGCCTCAGCCTGCGACCTCACCCGCGCAAGACGCTCTTCAAAGGCCTCCCTCTCGGCCGCGGCGCCTTCGGCGATCTCCTTTTCGCGACTCCGCGATTCCTCAAGCTCGCCTGAAACCGCCGTAAGCCTGCCCTCCAGATCCCCGGCACGCTCCTCAAGAGAAGCGATCTT
>JAWODU010000080.1:0-12034 GCA_046483125.1 Kiritimatiellia bacterium | reverse complement strand
GTTACCGCACGGGGCCACCAGACCGAAGAGGGTCCGGGCGCTGCATCGGGTCGCAGTTCAGCGGGGCACGGCGGGTTGGGCGGCAAAGACAACAGCACCGCTGCTGCCGGAGACGTGTACGGGTCCATTACCAACCCTGTTACTATCGGCAGTGGCGGCGGGGGCAGTAAGGGCGGCGGCGCGGTATTCCTGGACATCACCGGGGATGTGACTATCGATGGCGCTGTTACCGCTGACGGCGGCGCCACCACGGCGAATGGACCGGGATCCGGCGGAAGTGTTCAACTGCGTGTCGGCGGCGCCCTTTCCGGGATTGGTACCGTTTCCGCAAACGGCGGCCTCGGCGGCCCGGGGTCGGGAGCGATGTCTTCAGGCGGCGGCGGACGTGTCGCTGTGATACTGGAAACCGACGGTCAGGATTTTTCCGGCTTCAGCGGTTCGATCGAAACCTACTCGCCGCTGAGTATCGACGGTGACGAGATGGTAGCGGGCGCCGGCACGGTGTATCTGCAGACCGGCGCTCAGTACGTCGGCGGCATCACGGGGAAGCTGGTTGTCGATAATAACGGCGAGGAATCCATCAGGTACCGGACCTCTCTGAAAAACACGTTGATGCCGGACGGGGTGGACATCGCCGATTTCTCGGAAGTGGTAGTTACCAACGAAGGTTTTTTGGCGGTCGACGCGGACAACCCGTTAACCTGGAGCAATGTGAACCTCACGGCGGGCGGCTCGGATGTCGCAACAATCGTCATTCTCGACGATGCCCAGGTGATCTATCCCGCTACACTGGATGTGGACGGCTTTACACTGACGTTCTGGGACTCGGCTATCAAGACACTCAGTAACCTGACGGTGCGCTCCGACGGGAGCCTTGTGCAGGAAAACGGGATGAAACTGGATTTGACCTTGACCGGCGACCTGACAGTGTATGGAACCATTACGATGAGCAGTCGCGGATACTCTCCCGGAAGCGGACCGGGTGAACCGTCCCGGGGGACCGCCGACTGGGTGGGCGGTGGTTACGGGGGACAGGGAGCCGATGTAAACGGAACGGCGGCGTCAAGACCTACTTACGGTTCGTTTCTTGCGCCGGCGGATGCAGGAAGCCCCGGGGATGGAGTTGGCGGTGAAGTTTCCGGCGGAGGCTTGATAGTGTTGAGCGTGACGGGTGCGACAACGGTAGCGAGCGGCGGAGTTATCACCGCGAACGGCGCGGCGGACCGCGCAAACGGTTCAGGGGGAGGAATCATGCTCACAACGGCATCGATATCCGGGGGAGGTGCCATTCGTGCGAATGGGGGAGACGAGTCACGGGCTGACGGCGGCGGCGGACGTGTAGCGGTGATCCTTACCGGTGCAGACGAGGATTTCGCATCTTTTGATGGGTCGGGTGGGACTATCGAGGCCCGGGCCCCAAGCGGGAGCGGAGATCGTGCGGCAGCCGCGGGAACGGTGTATCGTCAAACAGGCAATGAAGGAAGTGGTGAGGGAACAGTTTACGTAGACAACAACGGGATTGACGCAGACAATCCGTACACGACTCTTCCGCCTTCGCAAGGTCTGCTCGACGATCTGAGCAAAACAACGTTCGTTGTTGATAATGCCGCCGAACTTCAACTGACCGCCGACGTTACGATCGGGGGGCTGGTTGTGAACAGCTCGACGGCGCTTGATCTGGCTGGATGGAAACTTACCTCAAGAAGTGTGACCGTAGATGGCGAGACCTACAAGGGGGGTACATACACGGCGGTGGATTTTCAGAACGACGGTCATGCCGAGATAATCGATTCTTCCGATCCGGACACGGGCGAAATCGTAATACCCGCTTCCGGAACCGTGTTCAGTCTCCGCTGATGTTCTCCCTGCCGTTGAATTCCTTTACCGCTTCAATCATTGCCGCGACGTTTTCCACGGGACTTTTAGCCTGCACGTTGTGAATCGTGTTGAAAACGAATCCTCCGTTTCCGGAGAACACCTCACAGCGTTTCAGGACCTGTTGGCGCACCTGTTCGGGCGTGCCAAACGGCAGGGTGCTCTGCGTGTCCACGCCGCCGCCCCAGAAGACCAGCCTGTCGCCGTATCTGGATTTCAACAGTCCGGGGTCCATTCCCGCGGCCGAACACTGGACCGGGTTGATAACGTCGAAGCCCGCCTTTATGAACAGCTCCATAAGCGGTTCAACCGCCCCGCAGGAATGCTTGAATGTCTTCCACGAAGTGTTTTCGTGGATCCAGTCGTTCATGGACTTGTAACAGGGAAGCCATAGTTCCTCGAAAGCGGCCGGGGAACAGAACTGACTTTCCTGTGTTCCGAAATCTGTGCCGCATATGAACAAGACGTGAATCCGGTCACCGGCGGCTTCCTTGAACTTCGGCAGGTTCTGCAGGGCGTATTCAAGCTGTTTGTCGAAAACAGCGCGCACGTAATCCTTTCGTCCGGCCGTGGACATATACCACTCGGCGACATCCCGGATACCTTTGGGCTTTTTCAGAAAGGGTCCCGGCACGAGGGCAATGTCGCCGAAGCCGGTGTTTCCGAAGTTGGCAATCACGCCACAGCCGGTCTTCGCCGCCTTTTCGGATTCACGGGCCATGTGCTGAAGTTCTTCGTCGGAGGCGGGGCCGAATTCCTCCAGGTTGTCCTTCGGGTCGAGCTTTTCCTCGTCAATGGGCTCCTGGCGTATGATCGTGTCAAAGAAGAAACCGCCTTCGGGCATACGGCCGCTCGCGGGTACCGTGGTATCGCCTTCGGGGTAGATCACGACGTCTTTACCCCGGGCCGATACGTTGAAGTTTCCGGGAACCAGCAGTTCCTGTCCCCAGGGTGCCCGCCATTCCTTCCAGTTGCCCAGCGGAAAGCCGAAAATGGTGTTCAATCCGTAAGCCCCGACCACGTCAATACTCATGGCTTCGCGCAGGTCGGGTTCAACCTCGCCCAGCATCTGGTACGGCTCGTTTACCTTGACGGGCCGCTTTTCGAGGCCGTAGTAATCTCGCAGTTTGCCTACTATGGAAACGTGTATTCCCGTGACGGCCGTACTGCCGAAGTCTATCGGCACGGGGCCGTCTTCATGTTCCAGGGCGCGTGTGAGTTTTTCGGAGCTTTTCATTATGTGCTCCCTTCTTTTCAGGATCCGGCCGTTACAGCCGTCAAAAGGGTTGATTGCCGGCAGTGATCGTGCAACATTAGCGGGTTCTCAGTCAAGAAAGGAGCAGAACTCATGACGTCCGGAGCGCCGAACATACTGTACATACATTCACACGATACCGGGCGGTACATACAGCCTTACGGCTACGCCGTGCCTACTCCCAACCTGCAGAAACTGGCCGAGGAAGGTGTGCTTTTCCGCCGTAATTTCTGCGCCAACCCGACCTGTTCACCCAGCCGTGCGGCCATGCTTACCGGCACGTATCCGCACCAGACCGGCATGTGGGGTCTCGCCCACAGGGGCTGGGACATGAACGACTACGGCGAGCACATCATCCACACTCTGAAAAAGGCAGGTTACAGGACAGCGCTTTCCGGTATTCAGCATATAGTCCATCATAACCGTACAGACGAAATAGGATACGACGAGGTCCTTATTCCGCCGGGCGCGGCGGGTTCTCCCGAACTTGCGGCTTCATCCTGGCTTCACCGGCAGAAAAAAGCCGAACAGCCGTTCTTCCTGTCGGTAGGATTCGGAGAAACTCACCGGGCCTTTCCAGGGGACGGGTGGACGGTAAACCCGAACTATCTCATGCCTCCTTCACCCATTCCCGACACGAGGAGCACCCGTGAGGACATGGCGGGATTTATAACGTGGGCCGGGGTCCTCGACAGGAAAATGGGCGTGGTTTTCAATACACTGCGCGACGCCGGCCTGTGGGACAATACGCTGATAATCTGCACCACGGACCACGGCATCGCCTTTCCCCGCATGAAGTGCAATCTCACCGATCCGGGGATCGGCGTAATGCTGATAATGCACGGTCCCGGCGGATACACGGGCGGCAGGGCGGTGGACGCTCTCGTCTCGCACCTGGATATTTTTCCGACAATATGCGACGCCGCCGGCATCGAGGCGCCAAAGCGGTGCACCGGCAGTTCCATCCGGCCGCTTGTGACCGGGCAGGCGGACAGCATCCGCGATGAGATACACGCCGAGGTCAATTACCACGCCTGCTATGAACCGATGCGCTGTGTGCGGACGGACCGTTACAAGTACATCAGGCGTTACAGCGATCGAGACAAGCCCGTACTGCCCAACTGCGACCAGAGCCCCAGCAAGGACCTGATAATGGAAGCCGGCTGGTACCCCGTGGAGCGGGAAATGCTTTACGACACGATTCTCGACCCGCACGAAACCGGCAACCTTGCCGGAAAACCGGAAGCGGAGGAGGTCCTGGCCGATATGCAAAAGCGCATGGCGCGTTGGCAGGAGGAAACGGATGACCCCATCCTGAAGGGACCCCTGCCTGCCGCCCCGGAAGCTGTATTCAACGATCCCGACGCGGTGTCGCCGCAGAGTGAAATGGGGCCTATCGATCAATATCCCCAGTATTGAACTTGTTGCCGGAAACCGCATAACAGCGCTGGAGGTTGACGTCATGAGGATAAAATGCCCTCAATGCGGCGGACAGGCGGAGCTTCCCGTAGCCGCAATGGGACGGTTATCCGGCGGTAATTCTAGAAACTGAAAGTCATGAACGTGTCGTACATGGCCTTTATGTTGTCGAGAGGGGTGTCCGGTGACCGGAAAACCTGAAGCTTCTCTGCTTGTCGCGGCGTGTGAACAGATTCAATTCCTTCGCCGTACGCTCCTGGGACTGGTTCGTCAATCCTTCGGGGATTTCGAAACGATCATATGCGAGGACGGATCGGACCCCGGTGTCCGGAAACTGGCCGAAGGGTTCGGGTCACGCCTCCCGGGCGGAATTTCACACGTATGGCAGGAAGACGAAGGTTTCAGAAAGTGCCGGATTCTCAACGAGGGCATTTGCCGGTCTTCCAGCGACTATCTCATCTTTCTGGACGCCGACTGCATTCCCCATGCCCGTTTTGTCGAAGGCCATATCTCCGAACGTGAGCGGGGCCGGTTTCTCGCCGGCCGGCGCGTCATGCTGGGTGCCGGCATGACCGCGGGACTTGCTGATGATTACGTTTCGAACGGGCACCTCGACCGGTTGTGGATGACCGGCACTCCGAAAGCGTTGTCGGGGAAATTAAGGCATTACGGCGCCGGCGTATTTTTCCCGAAATGGCTGAACTCACTGGTTGCCGGCGGGAATATTCATATAACGGGTTGTAATTTTTCCTGCTGGAAAAGCGACATGCAGGCAATCAACGGTTTCAACGAGGATTTTGTAACGCCGGGAGGCGGGGAAGACACCGATATAGAACGGCGTTTTCTTTTATCGGGGTTGAATTCCCGCAGTGTCAAGCACAGGGCTGTCTGTTACCACCAGTATCACGCCGCGGCATCGCGCTCGGCGAGTTCAAAACTCTATCGAAGGCTTGCCGGGGAAGGGGAAATCCAATGTGCCAGGGGATTAAACCTGCACAAGTCCAAGTGGTCTCGAACCGCCTGAAAACGAAAGGCCCAATCCGCGTTTGACACACATATCTCGACGGGGAATACTGCTTATATGCCTGTAAAGCGGACGACTGCCCGTAACAATATCGATCTCAGCGCCGACTGGTTTTTCCGCAAGGGCAAAATGCGGATGAAGCGGCTTGCCGGGAAGAACCCGCCGAACGAAACGACCGTAAATCTGCCGCATTGCTGGAACGCAGAAGACACATTCTGCAGAGACGCCGGCTACTACCGCGGCTACGGATCCTACCTCAAGTTCTTCGAGTTTCCCGCCGCGGGCGCGGAAAGCCCGACAACGTGGTTTCTGGAATCCGAAGGTTTCTATGGAACCGGCGACGTCTGGATCAACGGCGTCAAAGTTTCTGAAATAGACGGGCAGTACCTCGGCTTCCGGCTGGACGTTACGCGGTACCTGCGCCCGGGAGTCGAAAACGTCTGCGGTATCCGTTTAACGAACCGCTGTGCGCGTCATGTGCTTCCCGGCATACGTATGCCGGACTTCATTCTTTACGGCGGGCTGTCGGGCCGGGTTCGGCTGGCCGGAATGCCGGCCGTTCACGTCGAAGACAGGCAGACTTATATCCGGTCTGAAATCCGCGGCGATGCGGCGTTTATTTCCATTGATTACAGTCTCCGCAACGCGTCGCGGGATGCGAGGGAATGCGGGGTAGACTGGCGGATAGAAGAAGCCGGGGGGAAAACGGCTGCAAGCGCGGAAGAGAAGAATACAACTCTGCCCCCGGGGGAGGCTGTTGCCGGGCGCGCGCGGTGCGAGATCCACGATTTTAACCCATGGTCTCCAGCCGGCCCCGCTCTGTACCGCGCCCGCTGTCGAATCAGTGAAGGCGCCACTATCGTGGACGAGTCGGTTTTCACCTTCGGCATTCGCGAAGCGGAATTCCGGAAGGGAAAGGGGTTCTTTCTGAACGGCGAGCGGGTGGACCTTCGCGGGGCAAACCGGCACGAAAGCATGCCGGGCTTCGGCAACGCACTGCCGCCTTCCGTGCACCGCATGGACGCGGAACTCCTGAAGGAAACCGGCTGTAATTTCGTCAGGCTGTCGCACTATCCTCAATCGCCGCATTTTTTGAACGCGTGCGACGAACTCGGCATAATGGTCTACGCGGAGATAGCGAGCTGGAAGAGCGTCAGGGAAGGGCGCTGGCTGGAATCGGCCTGCCGGCAGATGAAGGACATGATCACGCGCGACCGCAATCACCCTTCCATAATACTGTGGGGCATGGGAAACGAGTCCCGGTCCGCTCCCGCTTACAGAAGGCTGAAAGAACTGGCGCGGGAAACAGATCCCTCCAGGCCGGTGATATACGCTGAAAATCACCTGTCCAGGGCCCGCAAGGAGAAAACGACCGGCATACCGGATGTCTGGGGCGCCAATTACGAGATAGATATTCTCGATGCTCTCGAAGGAGCTTCCCCGTCCCGGTGTGTGATTGTGTCGGAGTACGCCAATTCTCCCCATGCACGGAGGGGAGACCTTGAAGCGGAGTACGCGCAGGTGAAGCAGATCGAAGAAGCGTGGCAGGCCATGGGCGGACGTGAATTTACGGCAGGCCACCTGTTCTGGAGTTTCAACGATTACGCTACCATGCGGAAGCGCAGGTACAGGAGGTTTTCCGGCCTTGTCGATGCCTGGCGCGTTCCCAAAATGTCCGCCGCGCTGTTCCGGGCAGGATATACAGGGGAACCCTTTGTGCGCGTGTTCGGCGACTGGGGCCGGAACGGCGGCCCGCGCCGCAGGATATACGTCTTTACGAATTGTTCTTCGGCTGAGATCAGCGTCAACGGAAAACGCGTTGAAGAGTTGCGCGGCGGCATAAGCTTCTGTGCGGATATCGATTTTGAACCCGGTATACTGGCAGTACGCGGCGAACGCGGCGGCGGCAAGGCGTCGGATAGCCTGGAGCCTTACGGAGAAGCGAGCTCGCTGGAGATACGTCCCGGGGAAACGCGCGGCTCGGCGCGTGAACGCGAGACTATTGTATTTGAAATCCGGGTTCTGGATGCCGAAGGCAGGCATGTTACATCCTGGAACGGCGATGTATCCGTGTCGTGTTCGGGCCCGGCAACGGTGAAATCCTGCGCGGATGAGGGAATTGTCAGGGTAGACGGCGGATCGGGACGCATTTTCCTGGCCGGCACGGGAAGAAGCGGAACTGTTACGGTTGAATGCGGGGCAGGGGGCCTGGAGACAGGATCGGCCCGCGTGGAATTTATATGAATATGCGGGTTGTACACATAAACACCAATACGGACTGGGGAGGCGGGGAGTACCAGGTATTGAATCTCCTGAAGCGTTTACCGGAAGAAGGAGTGGAAACGGTGCTGTTCGCGATTCCCGGGGGCCAGCTCGCCGGAATGGCGAGCGATGCGGGCATTGACGTCCGCCATCTTCCCGGGGGTGCCGTGGGGCGTATAACTTTCCTGGCCCGGAAATCGGTGCTTGGAATGATACGCGGGCACGAAATTGATCTGATTCACGCGCATGATTCCAGGGCGCTCGATATAGGAACGGGAGTTAAAGCCGCTTCGGGTATCCCCCTGGTTCTCTCCAGGCGTATTGCCTCGCCCGTGCGTGCAAATTTTCTGTCCAGGGCCAAGTACACTGCCGCCAAAATTGACGCTGTCCTTGCCATCTCACGGACCGTGAAAGATGTTTTTACCCGGACCGGCGCTTATCCTGAAGAAAAGGTACACGTGGTTGTCGACGGGCTCGATTTCGTGGAAGTTTCGAAGGTGAAACCCGTTGAAGGTCTGCGCGAAAAATATTCAGCCGGGCGTCTGGTCGGCGGGATAGGAAGGCTGTCCGTAAAGAAGAACTGGCAGTTTCTCGTGCGCACGGCGCATCGCATGAGGGAACGGGACATTCACTGGATAATAGCGGGCGAGGGGCCGTGCCGCGGTGATCTGGAAGCCTTGATAAAGCAACTTGATCTTGAAGACAGGATACACCTTCTCGGGTTTCGCGACGACGCTTCCTCTATCCTGAAATCTCTTGACGTACTTTTCTTTCCTTCGATCCGGGAAGGCGCGTCCGTGACCGTGCGTGAAGCTATGCTCATGGGTGTGCCGGTAGTGGCGGTGGACGCCCCCGCGGTGGTGGAATCGCTTGACGGGAACGGGTGGCTTATCTCCGACGGCGACGTTGAAGGAGCCGCGCGTGCCGTTGCCGAGGCGCTGGAAGACGGGCCGCCGAGGCGGAAGATTGTCGAGAGAGCCCGGGAATCCGCCGTGAGAAGGTTCCCGTTCGACAAAACAGTCGAGGGGACAATAGAAGTCTACAGGAAAATCCTTGCCGGCCGGAATTCCCGCCAGTCTTAAGCATTAATCAAGGCCTGATTCCCGACCCCGGATTTCCGGATTCTCTTGCGCAGGTTCATTTGCCGCCGTCCTTTTCGGCATTCACCTTCGCGTGGCTGGGCATGGCATCCACGTCTTCCGGCCGCGCAATCACAACCAGCACCATTTTCTCCCGCACCACCGCATCCGGGCCCGGCAGGAAGACCGTGCGCTCTGTCTCAGGATCGCGCATCGCGATCACAAACACCCCCAGGTGCCGCCGCAGGTCCAGATCCTGGAGTGTGCGTCCGACAAATTCCGGTGGCGGGGTGACCTGCATCACCGAGTACTCCTCGCTGATCGGCACGTAGTCGAGTAAATCCGGGTTCAATACCTGCCGGACGAGCCGCCGCGCCGTATCCCGCTCGGGAAAGATCACGTCATCCGCCCCCACAGCCTCCAGAATGGTCGAATGGTCGCGGTTCTGGGCCTTCGCATGCACCCGCCCAACGCCGATCTTCTTGAGATGCAACACCGCCAGGGTACTGACCTCCATGTTTTCGCTCATCGCCACCACGGCTTCGTCGAAGTCCGGGCTGACTACCGAGGCCAGGCTCTTGAAGTCCCGCGCATCCATGACCACGGCGCTGTGAACCCGATCCGCGATCCGGTTGACCACTGACTGGTCGTTGTCGATGGCCAGCACCTCCGCCACCTTTGAGAAGTTGACCGCCAGCTCCCATCCGAACTGGCCCAGCCCGATCACACATACCCGTTTTCTCGAGTTTTTCATCCGATCATCACCCTTCCTTCCGCGTATCGCATTTGCGGACGTTTTGTAGTCAGAAATGAAAGCACGAGCGTCAACGGCCCGAGCCGCCCCACGAACATTGTTACGATAATCCAAAGCCGGCACGCCGACGTAAGCTGTGAGGTCAACCCGGTGGAAAGCCCCACAGTGCCGAAGGCCGACATCTGCTCGAAGACGATGTCGCGCAACCGCGTCCCGGCCGGTAGAAACTCAGACAGAAACAGTACGCCGGCCGCATTCCAGATGAAGGCCAGCCCCACCACCGCGACCGCGCGCAAGACAAGCTCCGGCGGAATCATGCGGCCCAACAGGGAAACCTCCTCGCGGCCGTGCAGTGCGGAGCGTACGCGCGCCAACCAGATGGCGAAGCTCGTCGTCTTGATGCCGCCCGCGCAGCTCCCGGGCGCCCCCCCGATGAACATCAGTAGAATGACAACCATGGCGCTGGGCATGGTCAGGTGCCCGATGTCGACCGTGTTGAATCCCGCCGTGCGTGCGGTGATGGACTGAAAGAGCGCATGCCCGAGCCGGCCAGAACCGGGCTCCGTCCCCAGCCCGAAGACAGCGAGCGTAACCGCGCCGCCCAGGATCAGTACTATGCTCACGGTGAGGACCACCCGCGTGTGGAAACTGAAGCGCCGCGCATACGTCAAAGCTTCCCTCTGCAGCATGCGCTTGACGTCAAGATACAGCTCTCGCAAGACGACATGCCCCAGGCCGCCGAGCACGATCAGAACCATGACTGTACCGACCACCATGCCATTGCCGCCGAAGCGGCAGAAACTGTCGCTATACAGCGAGAACCCGGCGTTGCAGAAGGCCGAGACCGTGTGGAACAGCGCGGAATACACGGCCGACCAGCTTCGTTCAGCCGCAACCAGGCCGACGCACAAGAGCGCGAATCCTGCCAACTCGATGACGGCCACCATCTTGAGAATCCGGGGGAAGGTATGCGTGAACTCGGCTGCTGCGTTGCGCTGGAAGATGCTGTCCTGCAGCGCCTGCTGATGCGTCAACGGCATGCGCGCGCCGCCCATCTTCATCGCGATGGCGGCGAAGGTCATGATCCCGAGCCCGCCGGTCTGGATCAGTAACAGAATCACAAACTGCCCGAACACCGTAAACTCCGACCCCGTGTCCACGACGATCAGTCCCGTCACGCAAACCGCGGAGGTGGCGGTGAAGAGCGCTTCCAGCGGCCCGACATTACCGTGATGCGCAAAGGGCAGCCACAGCAAGAACGTCCCCGCCAGGATGGCGCAAGCAAACGAGAGCACGAGCAAGCGCGCAGGGGACATGCGCGAGAGACGCTCGCGCATCCGTCCTGCCGGTTGTCCGACAGCCGGGCGTGCAGTCTCATCCATGCGTGGACGCTTCACCGGACGCTTGTCCCTCATCCCAGCACCTCCCGAACCTTATGATACCGAATGAAACAGGGTAATGCATATCAGGGTGGCGACAGGAAAGCAAGTGCCGAGAACAGGCCGGTGATATACGCTGAAAATCACCTGTCCAGGGCCCGCAAGGAGAAAACGACCGGCATACCGGATGTCTGGGGCGCCAATTACGAGATAGATATTCTCGACGCTCTTGAAGAAGCTTCGCCGTCCCGGTGTGTGATTGTGTCGGAGTACGCCAATTCTCCCCATGCAAGGTCCTGTCACGGAGTGCCCGGGAATCCGCCGCGAGAAGGTTCCCGTTCGAGAAAACAGTCGAAGGGACGGTGGAAGTGTACAGGAAAATCCTTGCGGGTAATGCGTCTTCGACCACTCCGTGACAGGACCTTGCATGTAATTCGTACTGCCGTTAGGATAAAGGGCGATATCTCGGAAGGTTAACCGTGTGCATCAGGCAGGTCTCAATGACTGCGCCTGTATTCACCAGGAAAGGATTGCAATGGAATATCGTACTTATGGGAAATTGGGCTACAGGATTTCCGCGCTCGGTTTCGGGGCCATGCGCCTGCCGATGCGTGACGGGCATGTGATAATGGATGAGGCGGTGCCCCTTCTTCGGCACGGTTTCGACCGCGGCATTAACTATGTTGATTCGGCCCGCGGCTATTGCGCTAATGAAAGCCAGGTCGCTGTGGGCAAGGCCGTCAAGGGCCGCCGAGATGAGGTCTTTGTAAGTACAAAGAACCCGGAAAAGTCGGCCGACGGCGATGCATGGTGGCGGAATCTTGAGGAGTCACTCGAATTGCTGGACGACAGCCGTATTGATTTTTATCACTGCCACGGCCTGCAGTGGGGTCAGTGGACCGGTGATATGGCGAAAGCGGGCGGAGCAAAGGAGATGACACAGAAGGCCCTCGACGAGGGCCTGATCCGGCACCGCGTGTTCAGTTC
>JAWODU010000058.1:0-13828 GCA_046483125.1 Kiritimatiellia bacterium | reverse complement strand
GAGGCATAATCAACGGTCACATCCACAAAGTTGGAAGCCGACAGCGTCACCGTAAATACGGCGTTGGTCGTGCCGCTGTCTCCTTCAACTACCGACGCATCGCCGATGCCGAGCCCCGGTAAATCGTCGTCGGTGATTGTGCCTTCTGCCTGGCCGTCTGTTATTGTCGCATTGCCGGGATTGCTCAGATTTACATAGAAGTTCTCGGAATCGTATTCATCCTCCGTATCCCCGTTGACTACAACCGTTATCGTCCCGTTGGTCTGACCCGCGCCAATGGTCAAGGCACCGTTGGTCGATGCATAATCTCCCTCTGCCAGCGCTGTCCCGTTGGAAGAGGCAAAATCCACGCTCACATCCAGCCCGCTTGCCGCCGACAGCGTAACCGTAAATGCCGCGTTGGTCGTGCCGGCGTCTCCCTCCGTAACGGTTGTATCACCTATGGATAGCGTTGGAGGATCGTCGTCGTCGGTAATGGTCCCTTCGCCCCGGCCGTCGGTTATGTGCGCATTGCCCGGATTGCTCAGGTTGACATAGAAGTTCTCCGAGGCGCCTTCATCCAAGGTGTCGCCGTTTACTGCCACGATGATTGTGCCGTTGGTCTGCCCGGCGCCGATGGTCAGCGTTCCGTTCGTCGAAGCATAGTCGCCTTCGGCCTGGGCCGTGCCGTTGGAGGTGGCAAAATCTACCGTCACATCCACCGAATTTGTGCTGGACAGTGTAACCGTAAATACCGCGTTGGTCGTGCCGGAATCACCTTCCATTACCGTCGCATCGCCGATGAACAGTTCCCAGTCGTCATCGGTAATGATGCATTCTCCCTGCCCGTCCTGGATCGTCGCGTTGTCAGGATTACTCAGGTTGACATAGAAGTTCTCCGAGGCGCCTTCATCCGAAGTGTCCCCGTTGACTGCCACCGTTATCGTCCCGTTGGTCTGACCCGCCGCAATGGTCAGTGTCCCGTTCGTTGAAGCATAGTCGCCTTCGGCCTCGGCCGTCCCGTTTGAGGAGGCGTAATCCACCGTGACATCTGAAGAAAATGTATCCGACATCGCGACGGTGAATACGGCATTGGTCGTTCCGCTGTCGCCCTCTGTCACGGCAACGTCGCTGATGGAAAGTGTTGGCGGTGGTGTATAGGAAAAATTTGTTATGCGGCTGTCGTACGTTGAGTTGCCCCAGTAGAACCAGCCTTTCGTGTATCTGGAAGCGGGGGGGCCGGTGCTTAGTGTGTCATACTTTGTGTAATAATAAAGTGTCCACGTAGCCGAAGGGAGTTCGAGCGCGCCAAGCTGTTCTGTTGTCAGTGTTGCCTGTTCCGTCCATGCCACCTGACCCTCGATTTCGGCATAGACCCTCACTACAACGGCGTCGTTTGTAGACAGTGCAGTCAGAGGACAGTTCCAATTCGCGGATTGCACGCCTTCGCCGTTTACCGATCTGGACACCTGCGCCACGGGCGTTCCCGAAGTGATTTCGGTCTCCGCGCCCCCCGAATCCCGCTTCCAGACCCTGATCCCCCAGTTGACGGTGTCCCCGCCGCCTCCTGTGCGTTCAACCAGGCTCGATTGCCCTACAGATGACCGGTTAGTGGCGAGGTCAAAAGCGCTGAGTCCGTTGACGGTATGCTGATCGCCCCGTTTATACCGGGTTTCCGATTTGGCCGAAACATCCAATGCAAGGAATACGGTGAAAAGAGAAAGCGCGCAGGTCGTCCAGCGCATTTTCGGGCGGTGCATTGTTAGTGTAACCTTCATTATAACCGCCAGCTTTCTTTTTCCGGCTTTGCTGTGAAAACCTGTATTTGTTGGCCTATTTGGGGAGTTTACAGGGAAAGGGTCATAAAGTCAATGATCGCGGTGGATTATCCGCGCCTGCAGACGCACGGATATACCGGCCTTTTACGCCGAAACCGCCTCAGGGCCGGGTGCTGAGTGGTGCGGGATCCGGGATCCGGGATTTTATACAGGATCAATCCGTCCGTCCGCCGCGGCGGACGGGGAGGATTCGCATGCGGAGATTTTTAGACAGGATCTACAGGATCTACAGGATCCTGAAGAGTACGGCCCATCACGTCTCTACTGCTCTGCTCCCCTTGCATCGCGGATAAGCGGCGCTACAAAACCTCCAGTACGCCGCCCGCGATGCGGCGAACCGCGTGGTGAATTCCGTTTCCGCAGGATTCGAAAATCGGATGGAAGATTTGCCGCTGTCCGCTTTCAGCGGGACAAGGATACAAGCTTGCCACGCCGTAGGCGTGGGCTCCGCGGGTTGAGCAGTATATATATACGCGAGACCCGCGACAACGCAGTAGCAGCGGTGAAGCTTACGTCCGATTTTCGAACGGAATTCACCACGCAGGGTGAAGGGGTCGGTTGCGGTACCCAGAGACCCCGCCCCCCCGGGCTCCGGACCCTACACCTGCCTTGACTCTGCTGGCGACTGCCGCTAGGGTTAGCTTCCGTTGGTACGTTACCAAGGAGGCAGTTATGAATTCATTAAACATTCCCGAAACCGGCAGATACGACGTAATGGCGCTCGGCGCGCTTATTCACAGGCTCGACTCAGGCAACGTTCCCACCCGGCACGCCGGGTCCTTTGACGTGCACGTGAGCGGAGCGGAATACAACCTTGCCGCCAACACCCGCAGGTACGGCCTCAAAACGGCCGTCCTCACCGGAATGGGCGACTACTGCATAGGGGAGATGATCGCCGAACACGTCCGCGCAGTGGGGGTCGATATTCTTGGGCGGAAATTCGAGCACACTCCCTGGAGCGGCCACCACGCCGCGGTTTACAGTTCCACTCCCGGCGGCTGTGCCGTGAACGATATTGACTACAACCGTTCGGACGAAGCGGCCCTGATGCTGAAACCGGGCATGCTGAACTACGATGAGATTTTTGACGGCGGCGTCAGGTGGGTGCACTCCGGCGGCCTGTACTCGGCTCTGGGGGAGCATGCTCCGGAAATGATCCTGGAATTCTTCAGGGAAGCCCGGAAGCGGGGCGCGATTGTGAGCTTCGACCTGAACTACAGGGGAAAACTGTGGAAATACCACGGGGGACGCGAAAAATGCGTGGAAGCCATGACCGAAATTGTAAAAAACGTGGACGTGCTTTTCGGAAACGAAACCGACGCGGCCAACGCGCTCGACATCAAAGCTTCCTCGGAGAAGAAGACTAAGACGGACTCCGGCCCTTTCAAGGAAGCGCAGTCAAAGATACGAGAGAAATTTCCGAATCTCAAAATCATCGTTACCAGCCTGCGCGATGAAATCAGCAACAACAGGCACATGTGGGGCGCGGTCGCAAGCGTGGAAGGTACCATCTACGAAGTTCCCGCAAGAGAAATCACGGTAGTCTGCAGAATAGGCGGAGGGGACGGCCTTGCCGGCGGCTTTACCAGGGCCCTGTTCGACGGCCTGTCTCCGCAGGAGGCCATTGAAGCCGGATGGGCAAGCGGTGCGCTGGTCGCCTCGGTAAGGGGCGACATAACGCAGTCTACGTGGGACCACGTTCTGAAGGTGTCCGAAAACCTCAGAAAAGGCAAGGCCCAGAAAGTGGAACGCTGAGTACACGGGGCAGGCGCCCTGCACGCCCTGCAGCGGATTACCGGGGCTGGAGAACCGACGTTCCGGCGTCGGATTTACGCGTGTCAATCCCGTGTATGCGGTACAGTTCGCGTATGAATTCTTCTTCCTCGTCGCTGAAACAGATTTTCTCTTCCGGATTTTTACATCCGCCTATTTCATTGAGCACGAATTCCGGATCGTTGACTATGCGGACGGAAGCCCTGTTCGCCGCCTCGGTGATTTCCAGCGCCTTGGACCGGAAATACCGCCGGACAATACCGATGTTCCGCACCAGGAACCTGACAGTGGAACTCTCCGGATAAGCGTACAGATCTACCTTGTATTCCGCTCCTTCACCTTCCACGGGTGTCGTTACAACATGAATAAGGGCTTTGAAAGAGCCGAAAAACCGTTCGCCGGTAACGTAGGACACCGACTCACATGAATTAGTGCCGATCTTCTGATAGAGCAGGAATATATCCGAGGTCTCGCCGTCTTCGTTCTCGAAAACGTACGCGTCGTCCTTGTCCGTGCCGCGGATGTGAAAATCGGCCTCGCATATCCTGCGCGCAACTTTCGAAACCAGTTCCACCTGGGGCGTCAGGTCGCAGACTATGTCAAAGTCTACACCCACCTTACCCCCGGACGTAACATGAATGTAGCGTTCGTCAAGCACGTTGGTGGCCGAGGCGTGGTCGCCGACAATACGCTTTAAATTGCTTACGTGTTCTTCGGCGGACAGGCCCTGCTCCGCGGCGGAACAGTGCGGCACGGAAAACTGGAGCATTGTCGATGCCAGAATCCACGCTGAGGCGACCAATAACGATCCGGGGCTTTTATTCATACTTCAAAAGGATGGCCGGGAGAAGTTAAGAGATTGATTGAAACAGGTTAGTTCTGCAAGAGAAATCTTCCGCCGGGCCGGGCCGCAGTCACTTTCCTTTACTTCTGCGCGCCGCGGGGGTAGTGTCCACTCCCTTATGAAACGCGACTACAGCAATATGCCTTTTGCTCCGGCCCGTGTTCCATTCTTTTACGGGTGGGTTATTCTCCCGCTCGGCGCCCTGGGTTTCCTGATGAGCGCCCCCGGCCAGACATACGGCGTTTCACCCTTCACAGACTCCCTGATTGCCACCCTGGGACTGACGCGTGTCAAACTCAGCCTCGCGTACATGTACGGCACTATAGCCAGCTCCCTGTGCCTCCCCTTCGCGGGACGTGTGTACGACCGTTTAGGCGCCCGGGTCGTGGCCCCCGCCGCTTCTTTTGCCCTCGGCCTGGTCCTCGTAATGCTGAGCCAGTGCGATAAAATCACCGCCGGCGCCGTTTCCCTGCTCGGCCTGGCGGACACAACCGCCCCCGCTTTCGCGGTTATTCTGACTTTGTTCTTCCTGCTGCGGCTCTCCGGACAGGGCGTTTTGACCATGGTTTCACGAAACATGATGATGAAATGGTTCGATCTCCATCGGGGGCTTGTAACCGCGATCGCGGGAATGGTGATCGCGCCGGCTTTTTCCGCCTCCCCGGCCCTGTTCAACATGCTTGTCGAACGCGTCGGATGGCGCGGTGCCTGGCTCTGGCTGTCAATCCTTATAGGCGGTGTATTCACACTGGTTGCGGTTGTTTTTTTCCGGGACAATCCGGAGTCCTGCGGTCTGAAACCCGACGGGGCCCTTGCCGAAAAAAAACTTGGCGCCCGGCCGCATCCCGATCACCGGCGGCGCCAGTACACACTGCCCGACGCCCTCAGAACTTACACCTTCTGGATCTTCGTCCTGAGCCTTGCTCTATTCGGGCTGTACATGACCGCCTTGAGCTTTCACGCTTCCTCCATTTTTGAGTCCGCGGGCATGGACCGCAAAACCGGCTACATGATATTTCTCTACGCCGCCGGTATCTCGGTGATACTGCGCCCCCTGGTGGGATGGCTCTGCGACCGGGTTCCGTTGAAATATCTTCTTATGCCCATGCTGGCGGGAATAATTGTATCCAGCCTCGGTCTGCGTGTGCTCGGGCCGGGCCTGCCAATGTGGACTGTAGTGGCGGGAAACGGTCTGTGCGGCGCCACGCTGGGCACGCTGGCAGCCGTCACGTGGCCGAATTTCTACGGCCGGCGCCACCTGGGAACCATAAGCGGGTTCAACATGTCGGCAATGGTGTTCGCCAGCGCCATAGGTCCGTGGGTGTTCGGCAAGTCCCTGTCGGTTTCGGGCAACTACACACGCGCCGTTATCGGCGTGGCCTCGGCCGCCGGCCTGCTTATAATACTGGCCTGGCGCGCCGACAATCCTCAGGATACAGCCGTTCCAGCCCCGCCTTCCCCTTGAGCGTGGCGTTTTACGCGGCCCGGTTGTATACGCTTAACGTGCGGATAGGCCTTCCTTACTTTTTCAGCCACGGCCGGGTCCAGGATGCCTTCCCTGTTGTTTTCGAGAATTTCTCCTACCAGCGTCTTTGCCCGCTTCAGCATATCCGGCCGCTTGTTCCTCAGCCACACGTCAAAACTGCACCGCTCGCTCAGCCGCGGAAAGAAGAATTCTTCTCTCATATGCCGGACGGTATGCTCCTGCATGAGGTAATCTCCCCTGGGACCCACGTCGCTGATAACGTTAAAGGCCAGGGTGTCTTCGCTCACGTCGATGCCGGCAAGTATCCTCTGGATCATGGCTATGTTCTCGTCGTCTATAACAAACTGCTCGTAGGAAATGGACTTGGCAGAGTCCATCAGTCCAGCGGTAAGATGTATAAAATCGGCGCCCATCATGGCCACCGTCAGGCTGGAAAAGTTCTTCTCGAACCCGGCCTGGATATCGGGTCTCTTGGCCTCGGTAACGCCGCCGGAAGCGTAAATGGGTATGTTGTAAAGCCTGGCCAGTTGAACGGCCGAAGCGTTCATCATGCCCATCTCCACGCACCCCATGGCTACTTCCATGGTTTTCATATCCATGGCGGTCGGAAAAGCGCCGTAAAGCACTTTCGCGCCCGGCGAAAAAGCCTGCGTTACGGCAACCCCCGCCAGCGCCTCGGCGTGCATCTGGGAAAGCGTGCCCGCCAGTGTCATGGGAGCGGTAGCGCCCGCGATCGGGGCCGTCGCGCAGGTCACAGGAATACCCCGCCCGCAGAAGAAATCCAGAATGGATAGAGTATTTTCATCCAGGGTCAAAGGGCTTATGGGGTTGCTTATTACCGATACGAAAGGTTTTTCCCTGAGACTGTTTTCACCGCCCGCCACCAGGCATGCCAGTTTCCACATGTCCTCGGCCCCTTCGAGGCTGTCGCACCCTCCCATAACGTGCTTGGTAGTATGATTAAAGGCATGGAAGAAATCGACCACGTGATAACTTCCTTCGGGTACGTCGTGGGCCTGGCAGGCAATTACGTAGACCCTGATATTGTCCAGGTTCTGAACCAGCGTGGCAGTGTTCACGATGTCCTTGAGCCTGGTGCGGCGGTACTTGCCCTTCAGCATATTGAGGATACGGAACGCCCTGCCCCCGTTCGCGAAGTGCACGGTTGTGCTTCCCAGGTCCAGGTCGTTTTTGCCGTCTCTCGAATAAAGCGTAAAACCGGGAGGGGCAGAACCCAGTTTCCCGTCCAGCCACTCACCGCTGAAACGGACCATGCTCCGGTCACGTTCCACCTCCGCCCCTGCCGCCTCCAGCCTGTCCAGAAACCGCCTGCTTTCGACCTTTATACCCACTTCCTTGAGTATCCGCCGGGCGTTGGAGTCGATTTTCTGAACGTCACCGTCCGAAAGCGGTCTGTAAAAAGGCTGGCTTGTTCCCGGATTCATCTCTTTACCCGCGTTCTCCCCGGCAGCCGCCCGAAGAACCTTCAACAAGCGGACCGTACGCTTCCGGTCTTCTTCCCCTTAGAGCGAAGGCGTCCATACTTCTGTAATTCTCCAGCAGGCGCGCGCTCAGGTCCGCGTAGATTATTTCCTCATCCCACGCGCGCGCCTCGGCCAGGACTTTTCCTGTCGGGGCGAACACCATGCTCTTGCCCGCGAATTTCCACGGTCCCTCACCTTCCGGCCCCGAATGATTAACAAGCGCCGAATACGTTCCCGTGTCCCGACAGCGCGCACCGAACATCATGCGCATCCACCTGCGCCTTTCTTCAACAACTTCTTCATCGGTGGAACATCGTTCCACGTAGTCTTCTCTCTCCCAGTGATCCGCCCACCCGGCGGGCATCAAGATCAGCTCCGCGCCCTTTAGCGCCAGGCAGATATGCGACTCGGGTATTTCGTTGTCGTAGCAGATTGACAATCCAACCCTGGCGAAAGGCAGTTCAAAAACCTTGAATCCCGGTCCCGGCGTGAAGAATCCCCGTTCCCTCGGCGGAACGTGCACTTTGCGGTAGTGGCCGATGAGCCGGCCCCTGCCGGCGATCACATAACTGTTGTACAGGTCGGCCCCGTCCAGTTCATAAAAACCGAATGCGGAGTAAAGAGGCCGGTCACGTGTCAGGGCAACGGCTTTTTCCACCACTTCACCTTCAAGCGTCAGCGCCCGTTCGGCCGCCTCCCCGGGGCGGGTAACACAGCCTGAAAGCGTGACCTCGGGGAAAGCCGCCAGCGACGCCCCCTTTCCGGCGGTCTCCTTCAAAAAGCCGGCCATCAGCTCCAGGTTGTCCTCCGGGGGGGCATTTGCCGGCCAACTGCTCTGCACCAGCGCTATTCGAAAGTTCTCCACGCCCCAAGAATAACGCAATCCCCTTGGACTGTCATCCCGGAATGTTCCAAAGACTTCGGCCGCGGCTATTGATCCGCCTCTTCCCGTATGGTAGCTTTGGGGGTGGTGATCGGCATTCAAGCGGTCTTACCGCCGGGAGAGGAGGATAGAAAATGCTATGACTATACCCTTTAAGATCGATCTGTCGGGCAGAACCGTTCTTGTTACAGGCGGCGGAGGTGTTCTCTGCGGATCCATGGCGAAGGCGCTGGGCGAATGCGGAGCTTCAGTAGCCGTCGCGGACCTGCGGGAAGACGCCGCCCGCAAAGTCGCCTCCGAAATAGAGCAGGCAGGCGGCAGGAGCACGGCCGTGGCCTGCAGTGTACTTGAAAGAAAAAGCCTGGAAAAGGCGAACGAACAGGTGGAGAAGGAATTCGGTCCCGTGGATATTCTTGTAAACGGTGCCGGCGGAAACCATCCGAAAGGAACTACTTCAAAGGAATATCTCACACCGGAAGACATTCGGAACAAGGCCAAAGACGTTATATCATTCTATGACCTCGACCCGGAGGGAATCGAGTTTGTCTTTAATCTGAACTTCCTGGGGACCCTCCTGCCGACTCAGGCTTTCACGCGGGCAATGGCGGAAAGACAAAGCGGCGTGATAATAAATATTTCGTCAATGAACGCTTTTACGCCGCTGACAAAGATTCCCGCCTACAGCGCCGCGAAAGCGGCCGTCAGCAACTTTACGCAATGGCTGGCAGTCCACTTCTCGCGCGTGGGAATCCGGGTAAATGCCATAGCGCCCGGTTTTTTCCTTACAGACCAGAACAGGAGTCTTCTGACGGACAAAAACGGGGACCTGACGCCGCGCGGCCGAACCATTGTGGGTCAGACCCCAATGCGAAAATTCGGAACACCGGAGGACCTGACAGGAGTTCTGCTGTGGCTTGTTTCGAACGAAGCGTCGGGTTTCGTCACCGGCGTTGTTATACCGGTTGACGGCGGCTTTGCCGCGTTCAGCGGAGTCTGATTTTAATGAAATTCCGCGTTATTGTTATCTGTTATTAAAAAAAGGAGGAACACTGCCATGAAGAGAAATGCGTTTCTGACTGTATGTATTCTGTCAACCATCTTTGCTGTCTGCGGTTGCGGCGGCAAGTACGGCGACGTCAAAAGAGTTAACGCCGAGTTCGTAAAAGCAACGGAAGCTTACGCCGGGGACCTCGATAACGCGGACAATCCCGGGGAAGTTGCCGAAGCCATAAACCGCTACGCGGACAGAATGGAAGATCTCATGCCGCGCATGCGGAAGCTCTCGGAGAAGTACCCCGAACTGCAGGGAGGCGGCGACATGCCGCCGGAACTGGAAGCTTCCCGGGAGGAATCCGAAGCGGCGGGCAGAAAGATGGCAAAATCTTTCATTAAAATAACACCCCATATGCACGATCCTGCGGTCCGCGAAGCCCAACAGCGGCTGGCTTCGGTAATGGCAAGTTACCAGCAGTAAGTTTTACCCGCAGAGTGAAACGTTCAAGAATCAACCGGGCAGTACGTGAAGCCGAAAAGGCTTTCGCGGAACATGACTGGATTCTGCCACCCGATCCCAGGTGGGACGTCACGGACTTCGGCCTGGATGACTTCGAACGCTGGGGACTGGTGCTGGTGAACCTTTCCGAACAGCGCGAATACTGCGAAAAGATAATGTATGCACAACGCGGGCAGACCACGCCCATGCATTACCACGCGCGGAAGAAAGAAGATATCATCTGCCGCTGGGGAAAACTTGCAGTGCGGTTCGAGACCGGCGTTTCCGAATTCAAAGTGCCGGTCAACGGCGTGGAAACCCCGATTCCGGCCGCGGCGCCCCTGATCCTTGCCGCGGGAGAACGCGTAACGCTCGCCCCGGAGTTGAACCACGAGTTCTGGCCGGAAACCGGCTATGCGCTGATCGGGGAAGTTTCTACCGCTAATGACGACGTGGCTGATAATTTTTTCACCAACAGGCAGGTAGGCCGTTTCAGCGAGATCGAAAAAGACGAGGAGCCGTACGTCAGGCTCGTAAGCGACTGACCCCGGTAAAACAGACATGGCCAAAGCCCAAAAGCCTTTGCCCGGTATTGCCGCGGGCGGCAACTGGATCGTTGACACGGTGAAGACGGTAAACTGCCTTCCCGGGCGTAACATGCTGGGAAGTATTGTCTCCCAGGACGCCGGACCCGGAGGCTCTCCCGCGAATGTGCTTATGGATCTTGCCCGGATGGGCGCGTCGTTTCCGCTGACCGGCTTCGGGATAATCGGGACCGACGAAGACGCCGAATTCCTGCTGGACAGGTGCCGCCGGTGCGGCATTGATACCTCCGGCATGGTCCGCACCGATAAAGCACCGACATCGTATACCGACGTGATGAACGAGAAGGGTACCGGCGAGCGAATGTTCTTTCATCATCGCGGGGCCAACGCGCTTTTTGCCCCGGAACATGTTCCGGTCAATAAACTGCGATGCAGAATATTTCATCTCGGTTATCTTCTCCTGCTGGACAGCATGGACGTGCCGGACCAGAAACACGGAACCGTCGCGGCGCGTCTACTGCGGGACGTACGGGCCCGCGGAATCAAAACAAGTCTCGACGTGGTAAGCGAAGAAAGCGACAGGTACGCCGCCATAGTACCGCCCGCGCTGAAACACACCGATTATCTCATCATCAATGAAATAGAGGCCGGCCGGATCGCGGGGCTCCCCGTACGCGGTACGGACGGTAAGCTTAACGGCGCGATTCTGAAAGAAGCCGTTGACGCGTTGTTCGAACTGGGTGACATGGAAATTGCCGCAATTCACATGGCCGAAGGCGCTTACGCGCGTGACCGCCGGGGCAACGAGTTCGCGCGCGGGTCGCTTGTGCTTCCCGGCAGTTTCATCCGGGGAGCCGTTGGCGCCGGGGACGCGTTCTGCGCGGGGTTGCTCTACGGCTTTCACGAGGGCCGGGATATGGAGGCGGCTCTCGCGCTAGGTATATGCGCGGCGGCGGCGTGCCTTTCAAGCCCGAACAGCACCGACGGTATCGGGCCCGCGGACCGGATACTGGAGCTGGCCGACAGGTTCGAATCCCGCGAGCCGTGTGTAGAGGTTTAGAAAAAACACCGGGTGGAGTGCATGAAAATTGAAAAAACGAAGTGGAAAAGCCGGGGGTATTCTCCGACTTCACGGCGCAGCTGATGGATCGCAGGCGCGAACTCGCCTGGTTCAGCGCCGTAAACCCGGAACTCGGCCTGTTGCTTGCCTACGTGTGGAGGCGGGAAGATTTCCCGTGGCTTGGCAACTGGGAAGAAAGCTACTGCCGGCTTACTCCGCCCTGGAACGGGAAAACTCTAAGCCGCGGAATGGAATTCGCGAATTCCCCGTTTCCCCTCCCACTGCGCGAGCAGGTCGGAATGGGCTCTTTCCAGGGCGTTCCCGCTTTCAGGTGGCTCGGAGCGAAGTCCGCCGTTGTAATTGAATACGCAATCACGGCCATGCCGGTGCCGGAGGAATGCAGGGGCACGGCCGACATCAGGCCCGGCCCGGGCGGCTACCATATCGACCTGGTTGTTTAGCGTCAGGCCGGTTCCCGGTCGGAACGCGGAAAAGCAAACAGTGACTGTTGAATAACAGGCCCCGCGCCGTATAAACGGCCGGGGCCTGCAGTTAATACGTCTGCCGGTGCCGGTTCAGTCTCCGACATTTATGCTCGGAGGCGCCGGAAAAATTACTATTTGACTACCCACGCCCGTGAAGTCCCACAGCTCGACCGAGTTTGTAACGTCCACTTCCATTGCCTCGTCAATGACGTCACCCGGATCAATAACTATGTCATCCTCGCCTTCAACGGTGTGCGTGGTATCCGTCTCGGGCGGGCGTATTGTTGCTTCCTTCCAGTCCGCGGGCGGAGCCGCTCGAAAGGCCGCCACATCGAGCCCGAAAGCGGCCGTAAACTTCACGGTCGCCCCTTCACCGTTCCGGATAACTCCGTCCATGTCCGGAACGCCCACTTTGCCGCCGTCCGTGTAGTAGATGCCTCCATCACCCGCTGACGCTACCGTGGCCTTGAGCCGGATCGACATCGACACGGTAGAACGGAACCGGTCATAACTCCCGGCGGGAATCTCTCCTCCCCCAATGGCGGCGGCCAGCACGCCGGGATTGAAATCGGCCAGGTTTACCTCCGTAGGCGTATCGTTGATAACTTTCCATTCACCGGAGCCCTTGTAGCGCATCTGGAATTCCATGAATGTCATGCCGTATACGTCCGGCGTACCCGGCGCTATAAGTGACGGCGCCTGCGCGAATGCCGCCGGCACCGACATTACAAGTATAACTGCTGTGATTATCAATTTCTTCATATCTGATTTCCTCTGATGATTAAAAGATTCCTTCCTGTCAGATCAATTTCCTCTGTAGACATTGACGTTAACCGAACCTGTTCCACTTTCTTCATCCTCTACCGCTTCCGTCGTACCGGTAACCGCCGCTTCATCGTCGTCATCGTCCTCACAACCGACCATGCCCAGCGCAACCAGACCGACAAGCGCGCATCCCAGTGCCACTTTGAACCATAGCTTCATCCTGACCCTCCTGTACTGTTATGTTGTTAACTGCGTTTCCGGATTCCCTCCGAAAATCGGAGGGATTTTATCAGCGCCTTCTACCGTATGTCAATTTTCCAGCCCATTTTTCGATCTACCGGTGTCGTTTGGCTGTAAGTCTTTGACATTCAGGCACTTAAGAGGACGCGGCCTGCAGGTCTCCCGGTCCTTAATCGGTGTAGTTGAGGCGGCGCTTCGAGGCCGGGGACATTCGTGCGCGCTGGACACGACTGCGGAGGATTTGCGACAGTGCTTCACTGTCTTTGCAGTTTACGCGGGAAAGCGGGCAATTGTATGAACTTACTGCGGGTTGGCACGGTAATACCACGGGGCTGGATCAGGCAACAGCTGGTTTCCGATTTCGAAAACGGCTTCCTCGGCTGTCTCGATGAGCTTTCACCCTGTCAGCCATTCCGCGGCGCTACCCTCACGCCGCGTAAAGCTACGCAACCCTCCGCCGGGTTGTGCAACCAGCATCGGTCTGCTATAGTATCTGCAGGTTCTGAAACGGAGAGGTGGCTGAGTGGTTGAAAGCGGAGGATTGCTAATCCTTTGTAGTGCTCAAGGGCGCTACCGCGGGTTCAAATCCCGCCCTCTCCGCCAGTTTGAATTTTTCGCCGAATGGGCGAGAAATTGGAACGGTTTCGGGAATCTGACGCAGACGACCGGGAGCCGACGACGATTGATTCTGGACGCGCCGACCGCGTGACGGTCGGCGCGTTTTGCTGTCTCGGGAATGCTGAATGTGGATGTGCCGAGGATCGGCACATGGACCGGAAGTGACGGAATCTCAAGGGTTTTCGTGAGGATCGACCGTCCGACGGGACGACCGTCGCCGTCGTGACGGGAACAATCTCCCCCCTGCCTCTCTTCCAGAGTCTCGGATTCGCGCGCCAGAAATTCGGTCGCGCTTCGCGCGTCATCTTCATCAATCGGGCCGGTCAGAACAAGGTT
>JAWODU010000005.1:0-4224 GCA_046483125.1 Kiritimatiellia bacterium | reverse complement strand
GCCCCGTGGTATTCCGGATCGTGTGATCCGTGTGTCTTTAAGCTTAAAGACACACGGATCACACGATCCGGAACTGCAAAACAATCGCACACTTGTCTTGCCGTTATCCTTGCACTATCGGCGAACCCGCGGCAACAAAAAAGCGCTTCCCTCTTTCTCTTCATCCGCGTAGATTAGCGTGATTAGCGGTTTCTCTCCCCCCCATTTCAGCTTTCAGCTTTCAGCTTTTCCCCTTCCGCCCATCCCGTTGATCCCGTTGATCCCGTCTAAAATTCCCCTCTTCTCTCCATCCGCGTAGATTAGCGTGATTCGCGGTTTCTCCCTCCCCCCATTTCAGCTTTCAGCTTTTCCCATTTCAGCTTTCTGCTCTCAGCTTTTCCCGAAAATTCCCTTTCCGAATCCCTGCAGGTAACGCTTGTTCATTTCAAAACCGGACACTCCGCCGTAGACCCTGCGCCAGAGGCGCAGGTACATTTCCCGCAGGGATTCCGCCGATTGCCCCCGCGGTTCAAAAACCACATTGGCAGCATTGTACCTGCTCCAGTCCCGGGTCAGAATCCTCCCCTGCCCGGAGAGGTCATTGTATTCGGCGGTCCCCGGGAAAGGCGTTCTGATTGTAAATTCCACCAGGTTGCTTCGCGTCTCTTCACAGAAATCAAGTATCAGGTTCTCCACCGCCGGAGGGTCCGAATCGTGGCCGAGGGTAAAAGTGCTCATAGCCTCGATACCGGCCTCTTTCATGAGCGCCATTTTCCGTTTCAGGTCGTCGTCTTTCAGTTCATCCGTTAACGGACGCTGGAGACCGAGAACCAGGTATACCTGGCGGCACCCGGCATCCGCAAGCCGCCTCCACAGCGGCCCGGGAACACCGCGTATGATAAAAGGATAAGAAGCCAGGAAAAAAAACCTGCGCACTCGCCGGGAAATCATGGCTTCGAGCAGTTCTTCGAGATAAGCCCTGTTTCCGGAGTCGGCAAAAAGCAGATTTTCGTCCGCGAAAAAGAATGAACACCTCCGCAGGCTATTTAAATCCTCGATCACGGCCTCAACGGGCTTCAAGCGCACCTGACTGCCGTAACAGGCGGGCACCACGCAGAACGGGCAACCAACCTCACAGCCTCTCGCAGTCTGAACGATGTCCGCCTGGAGATACGGTGAATGCTCAAACAGTGTTCGACGGGGCTGTGCGAAAGGCGCGTCGGCCGCGCCTGTATATATTTTTTTTAACGCTCCGCCTGACAGGTCCGCAAGTATTTCCCGCCACAGACCCTCGACCGGCCCGCGCACGACGGAAGTGAAATTATCGAGGCTCTCCCGCGGGACCGCCGTCGGATGTATACCGCCGCCGATTACCGGCAGTCCCCTGTCGGCGAATTTCCCTGCAATGGAACAGGCCCTCCCGGCCTGAGGAGTGAAAAAACTTATCGCAATCAGGTCGGCTTCCACCGAGTAATCAACGGGACAGACGTTTTCATCAACAAGACTTGCCGTGTGTCCCGGGGGAAGCGCCCCTGCGGCCGCCGGAATGCCCAGCCCGGCCATTTTGAAGTTTCCAAGGTCGAAGGCCGAAAGCGTGGATTCGAGTTCCGGGTGATCTTCAAGAAGTTTGGTCCATGAAGGAAATACGAAGTGTATGTGCATTGCCGTTTTGCCCGATCCTGAACCCCTGTTCAGAGTGTCTCCCGCCGCAGTGTAATCCAGCTCAACCGCTCCCCGTCCGACTGGACCAGGACCCGCGCTCCTCCCTTCTCCGCCTCGAGAACACATCCCAGCAGTTCCACCGTGCGCCCGACCATGAAGCCCTGTTCATTGCCGGCGGCGTCCGCGCTTATGAATGAGTCCGCCTTTTTGAGCCTGGACGGCACTCCGGAAGGCAGATCGCTCGAACCGTAGGAACTGATTACCAGTTCCACCGGCCCTTCCCGTTCCAGCCGGTCCACATACCCGGCAAATTCTTCGGGGCCGCCCTGGCGGTACGGACGATCCATGGAAAATAAGCTTTCAGCCGAAGGCCTGTTTGCGGACACAACGGCCGCCGCCGCACCGGTAACAAAGGCCCTGCCCGGGTAGTCCCCGCATTTCGGAAAAACCCGGCGCGGCAGATCCGAGAACTCGTCAAAAGCGCAGAAAATACAGGTTTTGAACTGACATGTTTCAGTAAGCATAAACAAAGATTCAAGTACGGAAAAATAGTTCGCCAGATCCGTGTGCAAAGCGTATACGGGACCGCAACTCTTCACGGCCAGCGAAAGGTGGCTTGCCGCGATATTCAGCACGGATTCCGAAAAGAGCATCGGGCTCACCAGGGCGGGGTCCTTTTCCCGCAGGACCTGCGTGTAAAAATCTTCCGAGTACACGCACGGTCCGTTATGGGTCAACGTAACAATCCCGTATTCCGAGCGCCCGGCGGCTGTCCCGCCCGCCGTGGAAAGAGACTCCACGGAAGCTTCCATCGCGTATTTCACTACCTCCGCCATGCGCCGGGAATCATACTCCGGCGTGTCCACGGCGTCATCGGGGGCAGAATGCGGAAATTCGAACCGTTCTCCCCACGAACAATTCTCCCCTCTGTAAGCACACCCCCTGATATAAAGTCTTTCAGTGTTCATGACCGCGTTTCAGAAAAGAGAACACAGGCGTTTGTTCCGCCGAACCCGAAAGACGAGCTGAGAACATGCTGTATTCGCGCTTTTCTCGCTTCGTCCCTTACCAGTTCGACGGATTCCAGTTCGGGTAAAGGTTCGGAGGTGTTCACCGTCGGCGGCACCACGCCGTCGCGTATGGAAAGAATTGAAAAAACGGCCTCCACGACTCCCGCCGCGCCGAGGGTATGACCTACGGCGGATTTGTTGGCGGTTGCCGTTATTCCCTCGCTTCCGCCAAAGAGTTTTGATATCGCTTTCGCTTCCATAACGTCATTCTGCAGAGTTCCCGTGCCGTGCGCGTTCACGCACTCCACTTCCTCCGGTCTCACACCGGCTTTTTCAAGACACGAGTTCATAACCGCAAAAGCTCCTTCTCCTTCCGGATGGGGTTTTGTCACGTGGTAGGCTTCACTCCCTGAAGCGTAGCCGGCAATTTCCGCTGTCGCCTTTTTTCCGCGTCGCTCCGCCGAGTCCATGTTTTCCAGCAATATGACGCCCGCAGCTTCTCCAAGAACCAGTCCCTGCCGTCCGGCATCAAAGGGACGGCAACAGTCCGGAGCAATCAGCCGGAGGGCGTTGAAACCGCTGAAGACAAATTCCGAAACAATGTCGTAACCGGCCGCTATCGCGCGGTCCGCCCGGCCGCTTTTCACCGCCAGATACGCCAGTCCTATCGCGTTGGTCCCGGAAGAACAGGCGTTGGTTACGGTAAGCGGCATGTGTTCGAGACGGAATTTCTTCATCAAGTGCCTGCTCTGCATGAAAGGCATGTAATCCTTGAGAAGCACCCCGGATTCATCAGCGCCGGCCCCCTGCAGGTATGACCGGTAGAAACGCGTTCCCGAGTCCATCCCACCGAGAGTCGTGGCCACGAAAGCCGGCGCTGAAGCGAATTCCCCGGCCTTTTCTCCCAGGGCTTCGCCCGCCGCCCCCATCAGAAGCTTTGAAGCGTCATCCAGGGGATGTCCGGGATCATAATCCGGCTCGGGAATATCGGTTACCGGGCAGGCATGATGTATTCTGTGGCGGGAGGTGTCAAAACGCCGGATTTCCCTCTGCCCCCGGCGGCCGTCAAGGAGATTCCGCCAGCTTGTTTCGCTGTCGCCCCCTATAGAGCACACCAGCCCGCAGCCGGTGACGCCTACTCTGGTTTTCGTTTCCACTCTGTCCGCCTCGTTTCGGGTTTTAACCTCGCGGCCATGAGAACATAACCAAACGCCGATTCACCGGCAAGAGGTAATAAGCGGGATGGGAGGAACCACGGATTACACGGATCGTAATTGGCCCCGGGGAACAGGGGACGGGCACTGATTACACGGACCTTCGCCGATCGGTGGATCGGCTCCTGCGGAAGCCCTGCGGGTGAGACACCCGCTACTACAACGTTCCGAAGGTGTAGCAACGCGTGTCTCACGCGTACATGCAGGAGGCGAACCATGTTCGCCGAAGGTCGGGATGGAAGGCAGATGACGGACGACGGACGACAGATGACGGAGGGAGAGATTAAGACGGGAGGGGAGGGACACTTAGTCCCCACACCTGGTCCCTGCACTTAGTCCATAGACTTAGTCGCAACACT
>JAWODU010000057.1:0-9167 GCA_046483125.1 Kiritimatiellia bacterium | reverse complement strand
GACAAAGGTATCGTAACGATTCTCGAAGACATCCACCCGCGCAGCGAAGCGATTGTAGGCCATGACTGCGGGAATGGCGGCAAACAGGCCCATTGCGGTAGCAATCAGGGCCTCGGAGATGCCCGGCGCAACGGTGGCGAGGGTCGCCTGGGTCGCGTTCGCCAGGCCGCGGAACGAGTGCATGATGCCCCAGACCGTGCCGAACAGCCCAATATAGGGGCTGGTTGACCCGACAGAGGCGAGAAATGGCAGGTTCTGCTCCAGACGCTCCTCCTCGCGCAGGGTGGCGACACGCATCGCGCGACGTGCGCCCTCGACCACGGCTTCGGCATCCATGTCGGACTGCTGCGCAAGGCGGGAAAATTCCTTGAAACCGGAGCGGAAAATGCTCTCCATCCCCAGAATGACGCCGCCTTCGCTGGCCCGCTCGTTGCCCTCCCGGTAGAGCTCGGCAAGATCGATACCAGACCAGAACTGCTCTTCAAACGCCAGCATGTCGTCGCGGGAGTTGCGGAAATAAATCACGCGCTGCACGATCATGTACCAGGAAATTACAGAAGCCATGAGCAGCAGCAGCATCACGAGCTGCACCACAAAACTGGCGTTGATCACAAGATCGAGGAGGCTGAGCTGTTCCTGCACGCAAGGGTCTCCGTTGGTGTATATCAGGCGGTAGGCGCGAGGGTGACCCGCTCGTGCGTATACGACAAAGGGTGGCGGTTAAGTGTACGATTAAGTGTCCCAACTCGTCCTGCATCCATTTTTTTAAGAACTTTTGACAGTAGCTGTTATTACAACGTACTTTCAACTATTCTACTTACCTGCAATACGTTTCCCGCTCCTTTTATCTTCAGAAAAATTAACGCCGCCGGCCTTGCTCGAGCATTTCGCCCGCTGTCGCCGACACCTCTTCCGCTGTTATTGATTCCATGCACTGCAGTCTCGCTTTTGAACACCGACGCTTAAAGCACGGCCTGCAAACGGTATCGCCGGTTATCACACGGTGCCCTTTGCCGTAAGGACCCGTTCGGCGCGGATCGGTCGGACCGAAAACGGCCAGAACCGGCGTCCCCACTGCCGCCGACATGTGCACGGGTCCGGAATCATTAGCTATCAGAAGGTCCATTTCTTTCAGAATCCCTCCAAGTTCACAGAGCGACGTTTTTCCGCATAAATTGTGCGCCTTGCCTCCCAGCTTTCCGGCGACGCTCCGGCATATATCCACGTCATCTTTGCCGCCCAGAAGGTAAATGTCTGCGCCGTTTTCCCGCATCAGCCTCTTTGCCGCCTCCGCGAAACGTCCGGCAGGCCATATTTTCGTCGGCCACCTTGCCCCGCTCAGAATTGCCACCGCCGGCCGTTCAGGTGCGATTTTACTTTCCGGAAACGTAACCGGGAAAACCGGTTCGATCCTCTTCCCGCCCGTTTCCACTGCAACTTCCAGGCACTCTTCCACCGCGTGGCGGTTTTTGTCGCGCGCGCCCGCTGTTTCCTTGTAGAAAATGCGCGAAAACTCCCTGTGAAACGACGGGCCCGCTTTTCTGTTCCCCCGCGCCAGGAAAGTGACAACTCCGCTTTTGAACAGCCCCTGCAGGTCGATTACGTAATCGTATGAATTTTTCCGCAAATCGGCCCGGAATTCTCTGAACTTCCGGAAAAAACCTTTTCTGGGAAACGAAATAACATTGCTCACGTCGTTGAAACAGTTGACAATTTCCACGTACTCAGCGCCTGCAACCCAGTCAATCGAAGCTCCTGTGCCCGTTTTCAGGCTGTGAACCGCGGGTAAGGCATGAAAGATGTCACCCAGCGAACTCAGTTTCACGATAAGAATGCGCATTTGTTTACTTAACAGCGGCGCCCCCGCACCGCCCCTCGGTTCCTCAACCCGTTCAGCTTTTCCGCAACCGTTCTGGCTGTTTCCGGGCCTATTCCCGGCGTGGCCCCTATTTCCTCGATAGACGCGTTCACAAGCCGCCGGATGGAGCCGAAGCGCCTGAGAAGATCCCTTTTTCTCCCGGGCCCGATTCCCGGAGTTTCATCCAGCACGGATTCCTTAAGCCGCATGGCCCGGAGGCGTCTGTGATACGTAAGCGCGAATCGATGGGCTTCATCCCTAAGGTGCTGAAGCAACTTCAACGCTCTACTGTCCTTACGGAAGTGTAAGGGTTTTCTCCTGCCCGGGACACGAACTTCTTCCAGTTTCTTGGCCAGTCCCGCTATGCTGATATGTCCCAGTCCCAATTTACCGAGTTCATCGACTGCGGCCCCAAGCTGGGTTACGCCGCCGTCCACCAGCACAAGATCCGGGTACTTTCCGCCCTCTCTCTTTAAACGTTCGAAACGTCTCCTGATCAGTTCGCGCATCATGCCGGGATCGTCCACACTCCTGGCCGACTTTATTCGAAAACGCCTGTACCTGTTGCGACGCGGCAGACCGTCTTCAAAATACACCATGCTTCCGACCGCGTAGGTTCCCGAGATCATTGAAACGTCATATCCCTCCAATACGGACGGCGCGGAAATACCGAGACCCTCCGACAATTCGTGCACAGCCTTTTTCCCTTCTTCCGCCTCCATCTCCGGCGTTCTTGCCATTCTCGTTCTTGCCTTTACAGCCGATTCCAGCATCATCAGCGTATCGCGCAGGGCCGCCGCTTCTTCGAAGCGCGTTTCCTCCGCCAGCCTTTGCATACTTTCTCGTATTTCCCTGAGGTATTGCGGACGCTCGCCGCGCAGAAAGGACAGGGCCTCCTGCACTATGCCCATGTACTCCTCGACGCTTGCCTTGCCGACACACGGAGCACTGCAATAGCGAACAATATCGTTGATGCAGTGCCTGTAGGATTCCCCGTCCGGACGGCGGGGCGCGCACTTCCTGAGACCGAATTTTTTCTCGGTAAAATCGAGCGTCGCCCGCGCCGCCGCCGAAGAAGCGTACGGACCGAAATAAACCGCACCGTCTTTACGCCTGATCCGGCGAAGTTCGAGCCTGGGAAACGGTTCGGAGGTGTCGCAAGCCAGCATGAGAAACCTCTTGTCGTCCCGGAAACTGACGTTGAATCTCGGCCTGTACTCCTTTATAAGCCTGCCTTCGGTGAGCACGGCATCCGCCTCGTTCTTCACCGTTACATATTCAATATCGGCAACCGTCTTGACCAGGCTTCTGACCTTCGGGTCTCTTCTCCCGGTTTTCCCGCGAAAGTACGATCGCAGTCGTTTCCGCAGGGATACCGCCTTGCCTACGTAAATGATTTCCCCGCTGTTGTCCCTCATTATGTAACAGCCGGGCGTGTCGGGAGCTTTATCAACCTTTTCCCTGACCCTTTGCGGGGTGTCCATTACTGCTCTCCCGCCGGCCGTTCGCACCAGTCATGAATTAACAGGCCGGACCGTGCCTTCGGTTCGAACCAGGTGCTTTTCGGCGGAAGGACGCCGTTTCTATCGGCGGTATTCATTATTGTTTCCACGCTCACGGGATACAGCAGAAACGCCATCGATGCCGCCCCTTCGTCTACGCGTTCTATCGCTTCTTCAGTCGAACTCCTGCCGCCGAGAAACTCCAGTCTCCCGTCCACCGTCGGTTCCTCGATCCCCAGAAGGGGGGCGAGCACCTGTTTCTGAAGGATCTGAGCATCAAGTTCACCGTTGTCTGAAGCCGAACGCCATTTCAGGCCGTATAACCTGCCGCCGTAATACATGCGTAACTCGCCCCTTTTCCCCGGGGCCGTGTCCTCAACCTGCTCAACTTCGGCTACCCTTTCAAGGTTCTTCAGGAAGGTTTCCGGCGAGGGACAAACGGCGGACGAAACACACCTGTGATACGGCAATATCTTCAACTCATCCGCGGGAAACATTATCGATAAAAACCAGGCAGATTCCGCGCCCTCCCCCCTCTTCCCCGCTTCTTCCGCCACAGTCCAGGCCGCCTCCGCGCGATGATGACCGTCGGCAATATAGCACGAGGGCATTGCTTCCAGAATCCCCGCCGCCTCTCTTGTGTCTTCTATCCGCCATACCCTGTGCCGGGTCCCGGCCGGATCACGGAAGTCGAACAGATGACTTCCCCGTGCCGCTTCATCAATCACCGTCCTCAAGGCCGGCTCGTCACGGTGCATAAGCATCACCGGCCCCGTGTGGGCGCAAAGCTCCTTCATATGCCGGGCTCTTTCTTCGACCACGTTCGGCCGGCATTTCTCGTGGCGCTTTATAACTCCCGAAGAGTAGTCGCCCGTGTGGCAACAGCACACTATTCCGGTCTGCCGGTGATCGCGATCCTCAATCCTGTAAGCGTATATCGAGGGCGAGCTTTCCCTGATCAGTAATTTTCCGTCAATGAAGCTTCCGAGGTTTTCACGTCCCCGTCCCCATACCTTTTCCGGGTTTTCCGCGTCCTCCTCGCTCAGGTCAACTTCCGGGCGGGTAACGCGCAGAAATGAATCGGGGTTCCGGGAAACTATCTCGCGGGCCTCCGCAAGCTTCACGGTGTCATACGGAGGACATGCAAGGGCTTCGGCGAGGCTCTCCTGCGGCCTGAGCGCCCTGAAACCTTTTATTCTCACCTTGCTTCCTCCATCACCCGCAGTACGCGGTCTTCAAGCCCCGCCTTCGTCGCTCCCGGGTGACAGCCGCCTTGTCAGGACCACCAGGTTGAAATCATCTACTTCCGCCACATTCTGCTGTTCAAATCCGTTTTTCAGACACAGCTTCAGGGCCGTCTGCATTCTGTCCGTCCCGCGAAAGGAAACGTTTTTGTATTTTCTCTCAAAACAGAATTCCATGGCGCTGGCAAGCAGACGTTCACCGTAACCTTTGCCCCGATAGTCCCCGTGTACAAAAATTCTTCTCAACAGGGCGGATTCCGCCCCGTCTTCCTTGATTGCCACGGTACCAACGATACGGCCGTCCTTTTCGGCAACCAGAAATACATCACGCTGTCCCCCGTAATGGTCCACGGGATCGTCCATATCAGGGTAGTTGTATACCCCTTTCTCCCTGCTGAACTCCGAATCCATGATACTGTCGATCAGTTCCCTGACCTGCGCGATATCATCCGGCTCTATCTTGCGTATTTCCATCTTTCGAACCTCTAGCTATCTTTTATCACCCGTACACTCCTCAGTCAATCACGGTTTACACGGCCCCCGCACCTGAAACCAGGCCCCTGTCGATATCAACTGCATCCCGAGCTCTTCCCGCTTGACACCCGCAACCCGACTTCCGAAACTGCCTCCCATGAACCGCAACATCATACTCGTCGGCTTCATGGGCACCGGCAAGACCGCCGTCGGCAACCTGCTCGCCTCCAGGCTCGGCATGGAATTCCTCGACATGGACCAGGTCATTGTCGACCGGCAGGGCAAACCCGTAAGCCGTATATTTTCCGAAGACGGCGAAGCTTATTTCCGCGCTCTGGAGCGCGATCTCGTGCGCGAACTCTCCCGCAGCTCCGGCCTGGTAATCGGCGCGGGAGGCGGCATTGTCCTGGACCCCGACAACATAGAAGATTTCTCCCGCGAGGGTCTCGTAGTCTGCCTCAGGGCCCGCCCTGAAGCCATCCTGAAGCGCCTCGACGGCGACACCACCCGTCCCCTGCTCGCCGACGGAGACAAGCTCGGGAAAATACGCTCCATCATAAATACGCGGTCTGCCCTGTACGACGAGATACCCCTGCAGATCGATACCACGGAACTTTCAATCGACCAGGTAGCCGACAGGATTCTCGAATTCTACAACGGCAACAATGCTTGAAGAGAAAATCCTGAGAAAAGCCCGGCAGATCGGCTTCGCGGCAGTCGGTATTACGCGGGCAGGTCCCTGTTCTTCATTTCCCGCCTTTGACTGAAATAATTACCGACGAGTATCCTACGACATTCCCCCTCGCCTCCATGGCAACATCACCCGAATTCGCGTATTTCAGCACCTCAACGTCTACCTGTCCCGTGTCCTTCGCGAACATCAGCGCCGTCCCCACTCCCCCTTTCGCGCACATGGCCGTCTGAACGCCCGCGAATTTGCCCGAACGTTCCGCCGACTCGAGGTGCGAATAAAGTTTTCCCGCGTCCCCGCCCTTCAGAAGAGTCAATGTCGATCTGTCCAGCCTCCCGGCAACCTCGTACGGCGGATAGTGCGACATGTCCGTGCTCGCCAGTACGATTACCTTCTTTTTGCCGGCCGCCGACCTTATAGCATCAGCCATAGCCCGGCATTTCGCGAGGTTGGGCGAACCGAACAATGCGGGAACGATCCGGAATTCCTCCCCGCGCGTCAGCTGGAGAAACGGAAGATGGACCTCCACGCTGTGGTCGCCGAACTCCTTTTCCCGGATATTCGAATCGGCTTCGAGCATTTTTTCGATCATGTCCCTGTCTACCGGGACCTTTCCAAGCGGCGTTGCGAAATAGTCGGCCGGCGAAAGGAACGCAACCGTGTCCGGCGCACCGGTATCGTGGCCGATTATTACAAGAGTGTCGAAATCCGCTCCGGCAAGCGCCTTGTGCGTGCAGGCCGCCACCGCGCCGGAGTAAAAATAACCGGCGTGCGGAGCCAGGGCCGCGACGATCGGCCCGTCGCCCTTGCGCTCGGGGGCATTCTCCAGGAACCCGCGGACCATCTCCTTCAGGCGCGCAGGCGTCGAAGGATAGAAGCCCTTTGACGCGGCTATTGCCGGCCGTACCCCTGCATTGCCGCTTTCTTCGGCCCGACAGCCGACTCCCGCCGGCAGTAATAGCCCCAGGCACAATACCAGTGCCTGTATTGCTGTTCCTGATCCCGTTTTCACAGCCGCCTTTACTCCTCTCATCGGCAAAATTTCAGAATGATCGAAGTATAGGCAATTTAAGCGGTGAGCGCAATTCAGTTTTCCCTTGCCACCCGCATAACCGTATGCACAATACACCCGATCCGCATCACAAAGATCAGGTGGGGTTGCAGAGCGGACAAATGCACTAGACTGTAAATCTAGCGGCTCAGCCTTCGATGGTTCGAATCCATCCCCCACCACCACACTTTGACCCCTTTTCTCGTCCCATCGTCGAGGTCGTCATGGGAATCAGGACAAACAACATGCAATTTACATACTGAATCCAGAGACTCAAAAAGCTCACTCTAAAACGGATCGAAGGTTCCTTTCTGGTGCGCTTTAGTGTCCGGATTAAGGGCTTTCATCATGTTGCTGATGGCATTCTGATCAAGGTAGATCACCTTCTTATTGAGTGCTGGAAGGGGCAGAGCCACCTGGCATAACTCTCTTGATCTCAATGTCAGTATCACGCGTCGGTGCCTTATCCTGGTTATGCTGGGGCACATAATGCCAGAAGTTTAGCGGGTTCACTGGATTGTATGTATAAAGACAGCCCTTATTCTTCAGGCTCACACCGAGTCTGTTTCGCTTGCACGCTCTGTCAAAGTGGTCTAACAGTTGGAAACGAAAATTCTCTCTTGGACAATACCAATCTGTGATCATCGAACAGCCCCAGGTTAGGAGTGCGGTTATCTTTCCATATTGCAAACTTGCAGAAATGTGTGCGCGAGAAAACCGACAGCCCAGCAAACAGGTCGGCAACCTGGCAACACGGATGTTCGTGGGACAGTATCTCTCTGAACTCACAGACATCATAGTGAGGGTCAGTGAAGAAGTCCCCGAGTAACGGGGATTCGACGAAGTCTTGCTGCCGACCAACTGCCCGCAGGCAGTGAGCTACAGTCGACCAATCAATGTCCATCCTTTCGTCGGGCCTGATACGCCATGCTGCCAGTTTTTCACGGCGTTTCATAGAATTCCTCAAAAGATGGAAAAGCATGCGCTCGAAATTGGCGGTGTCGTCGCGAGCAGGAACGGCATGTCGACTATCGTGAGTATCCCAGACCATCACATCGATGCGCAGGTTATATTCATAGATTTCGTGCAACACGAAAT
The DNA here is from genome assembly GCA_046483125.1 of Kiritimatiellia bacterium. Classification (GTDB taxonomy): domain Bacteria; phylum Verrucomicrobiota; class Kiritimatiellia; order UBA8416; family JAWODU01; genus JAWODU01. The sequence continues at coordinate 1,249 of JAWODU010000057.1, read as the reverse complement.
CAATAAGCTTGATGGCACAGAAACCATGTTTTGCATCTTTGAGGTTTTGCCACTTGAATTCCGCCACGCTGGAATCCCTAAGGAGAGCAGTAATCTCCTTATCAATGGTCTTCTGCTGAAAGGAGGGAAACGAGAATACTCCGATGCTACGGAAACGTTCAGCTTGAGAATAACTCTCATCCGAATACGCTGTAAACTCGATATTATTATTCGCCTTTCTCGGTGCAATCGCGCGAATCGTGGGTTGGCGGTTGTTGGTCTGTTTCATCACAGTCAACCTTGCTTGATCAGATCAGCGAGGTCGTGCTTTTTCAGAAGTTCCTCGAGGTCAAGCCCCTCAATGGCCTGTAAGGGCGCGGACGAAGACATCGACATCGAGATTTCATTGTGATGATTGTCTATTTGCGCCGGATAAGGCCGACTACTTTGTCTCTATCTCTTTTCCAGGTCTTGGCTGTTGACCCTTCGAGAACAGCTAGGATCTCTTCGTCCCTTTGGGAAAGCCCATCGTCAACCATGGCCGGGATGCTGTGGCCGTTCGCGCCAATGAACGCCGGCAGAGCGGCGACAGCCTGGCTGGCGGCAAGATCACCGACGTGCGTGTAGTGACGGGTCATGGCCGGATTGGCATGACCGACTATGGCTTCGACCACGGCGAGGGGAGCGTTGGATTCGCGGCAAAGGCTGACGAAAGTATGGCGAAGGCTGTGGAAACCCCACTTCAACGACCGCGCGCTTGCCGCTGTGTTCGAGTTTGAGGGTGCCGTTCGGATTTCTGACCGGCTCTCCATTGTCATCGAGAACAAGCTGGGGGAGCCCTTGAGTTTCCAAGGCGTCGAGCTCATCGGATGTCCGCTCGATGCGCTGTTTGACGGTATGCAGCACATCTTCCTCCGTAGCCGAAAGGAAGGGCGCCATGATCCTGGCACGTTCGGACCTGGCTTCGTCGATATCGGATGCGTTCAGGGACTGACGAAACCGCCGGCCATTGACTTTGTGTTCCAGCCAGTACACGTTACCACGCTTGAAAATATGCCCGGTATAAAGTGCAAACTATGTTGAGATTTTGCCATAAGGGGCGGATTTACCCGGAAACCGGGTCATCGGAGCCGAAAAAAGTTTGCATTTCCCCGTTGCGGTGGCTCTGAGCGGCGGGCTGCCATGCAGGCTGACCGGCACATTGCGATGCCGCAGCCAAGGCGCATTGGACTTGCCGCCCGGCGCCCAAAGAACGACCGGCAAGGGAGCG
>JAWODU010000019.1:0-68517 GCA_046483125.1 Kiritimatiellia bacterium | reverse complement strand
CGTATACGCTTAAACGACTCTGTTGCAACGGCTGGCACATGACGAGTAAGCAGGTCGGTTAAGGGTGTGCGTCCGCCGCGGCGGAAAGGGTGGCGGTTAAGAAAGCGATTAAGTGTATTGAAACCGGGGGAGAGAGCCAGGATGTGGCCAACCCCCTGCAACAGAGCGAATTACACAGAAAAGTGTGCTGTCAGCTTTGGCAGAACCGTTTGTCTGGAGAGGAGTAAGGATATGAAACGTATTATTGTTACCGCAATGGCAGGAATACTGGCGGCTGTCGGGGCCCAGGCTGGTCCGAAATGGGAGCTGGAGGGGGAAAGCTGGATGAAAGTTTCCTTCCTTGGGCAGGTACACTGTTCCTATGCTGAAAACGCCGACCCGGAAGCGGACGTCTACCTTCGCCGGGGACGCCTGATCATTTCCGGCGGAGTGACCGACGGCGTGCGTTTTTTCGTTGAGACGGACAACGACAACGCCGGAAAGGCCGGAAGCGGCTCGTCTTCCACGGACATACAGGACGCATTTGTCGACCTGAGGCTCGGTCCCGCGGATCACTGGACGGGTGATCACTGGCTGGAGGCGGGGCTGATACTACTGCCGTTTTCTTTCGAGAACCGGTCCTCGGCGGCCTCTCTTCTCGGCATAGACTACAATGCGTCCACGATCAAGTTCGTGAATCATTTTGTATGGCGCGACTACGGCATTGAACTGCACGGCAACTTCGGCCCGCGCGTATCCTACTGCGGCGGGGTCTTCGACGGCTACGACGATGCGGATGGAATAAAAAGCCCGAACGCGGAACCGAGATGCACGGGACACCTGGCGGTGAACCTGGTGGGCGAAGCCGAAACGGGGTGGTTCTATTCCCAGAGCCGTCTGAGCGATGATTCATATCTTTCAGTCGGTGTGGGCGGCGACATACAGGACAGCGCTACCCTTACCGAAACAGCCGAAGGAGCAACGGAGGAAAAGAACTCGAAAGCCTGGGTGGTTGACGTGCAGTCCGGTTTCAACCTCGGCGGTTCTTTCCTTACTCTGAACGGGGCGTACTCTGACTGGGAAAACGCTCTTTTCGCCGGCAACACCGGTTTTGTGGAGAGCGGTTTAAGCGCCGGTCCGGCAATGGCCACGCTGAAATACAGCACGCAGAGTCCGGATGAAAGCGACCGCACCACGGACTACACTGCGGGACTGCACTACCACATAAGAGGACATAACGCCCGGGCGGGAGTAGAGTACCGGTGGGGCGACAACGACGACACGGCGCTTCTGGGGATACAGTTTCTGCTGTAGCGTCCGTTCAGTCCGTCAGGCGGACTTTGCCGTGGTTCCATATGTTGTGCCCCCAGAACAGGAGAGGGCTGAAGGCGTAGGGCTGGAACTTTTCTCCCTGGCGGTCCAGCCGCGCCAGCATCAGGTAAAGCGTGACCCCGGCTTCGGGCCGGGCCCTGCTGAATCCGGGAAGCTCGGAAAAGGGCACCGCGACTTCCACGGTGTATCCTTTATCCGGTTCGGGCTTGTTTAAACTGCCCCGAATCGTGATTCCGAAATCCAGACCTTCCATATCCTGCCCCACGTCTGATTCCGAACCGCACTGATCCATATGCTTGTAATGAACGGCGTCGAAAAGACTGCCGGAAGGCCCGATCACCAGTTCCCAGTACACGCGGAAGCGTTTGTTCGGCATAATGAACATTTCAACGCAGTCATCCGCGTAAACGTCTTCATCTCTCTCCTTCACGGGGGAAATGATGTCGGTATCCGCGCATTCAAAGCCGAAGTACATGTATTTCCGGTCCCAGAGCATTTTCCACGTTGTGGCAGGTTCCTCCAGGCGTTTCTTTTCGTTAAAGGGACAGACTCCCGTGAACGTCGCCGCCCGTTGCCAGTCCTTTTCGTCGAGCTTTCCGTCCATTTCAAGCGGCGAGGAGGCCCGCGGAACGTCGATATCCGGCGGCAGGGGCCAGTTCATTCCCTCTTCGGCTTTATCGATGAACCCCCGCAGGTCCTTTGCCCGCCTGGCGTGCTCGGAATCCGAGAGGGCTTTTCCCTTTCGGAAATGTTCAAGCCAGTGATTCCTGTAGCCGGACCGGAAAACGTTTGAGAATTCCCTGCCCGGTGTTTTCCCGACGGCTTCAAGAACCGCGTCGGCACGTTCAACCAGTTCGGCGGCTTCGGCGCTTTTTGAATCCGTTTCACTTGTTTTCTTCTGCTCAGCCGCACCGGCCGCCAGGGGCGAGGCGCAGAGAATCAGGGCGGTAATTATCGTATGCAGAGAGGCGAGCATAGGCACTCCTTTCGCGTGAAGGCGGGCTACATAATACTTTCGCCGTCTATGGTGCCCACCGTGACGTTCATATCCTGTTTTCCGAGTATTTCCTCGACGGCCCCGTCCCTGATCTTAATCAGCTTGTCTGAGGCGGAGATCATTTTCATGTCGTGTGTCGCGGTGATGACGGTGATTCCGTAGGTGTTTTTCATTTCCATAAGGAGTTCGATAATCTGGTGCCCGGTCTTGAGATCGAGGTTCCCGGTAGGTTCGTCCGCCAGTATAATCAACGGCTCGTTCACCAGGGCCCGTGCGATGGCGATGCGCTGCTGCTGCCCTCCGGACACTTCCCCGGGAAGGTGATGGAGACGGTGCCCCAGCCCGACTTTTTCCAGGACCCGGCCGGCGGCTTCGTTGGCCTCGTGAGCGGAAACACCGGTAAACATCCTGGCAATGGCCACGTTTTCGGCGGCGGTCATTGTGGGCACCAGGTTGAAGTTCTGAAAAATGAAGCCGATGTTGCGGTTCCTGAACCACGCGAGCTGGTCGGAGTTGAGGTCCGCCAGTTTCCATCCGTCCACGACAACTTCACCGCCGCTTGGAGTGTCCAGACCGCCGATCATGTTGAAGAGAGTGGATTTTCCCGAGCCGGAAGGCCCCATGATGGATACGTATTCGCCGCGGGCTATGTCGGCGGTAATGTTCCGCAGGGCGTGCACTTCCTCGTCGCCCATGCGGTAAACCTTGGCGACGTCGCGTACCGATATGAGAGCGTTGTCTGTCATTCTTCAACCCTGAGCGCGTCAACGGGCTGTTTGCGGGCGGCGGCATAGGCCGGGGCTATGGCCGCTATCACCGATATAACAAGACCCGCGAGAAAGGCCAGCAGGAGCGAGCGCCCTATGGTCCCGTACGGCAGGTTGGGCAGAACGTAACCGGGGTAATCGGTCATGGAGACGAGTACCGCGACCAGCACCCCTAGAACCATCCCGCAGATGGAGCCGAATATGCCCTGCAGTGTGGCTTCCACAAAATAGGTTTTCACGATGAACAGGTCCCTGGCGCCGAGGCATTTGAGCGTTCCTATTTCACGGACCCGCTCGGTTACCGACATCAGCATGGAGTTTACTATCCCCACGGTACAGGTAAGCAGTGCCAGACTTATCAGCAGAACCGTCATCTCATCCGTTCCGGTGCGGCCGTATACCTCGACCCCTTTCTCCTGGAGCAGTACGGCAAGACGACTGTCGCGCACGGCTACGAGGGACACGGTAATGTTGTCTATAATCAGCATGTAGGCCACGAAGGCGATTGCCAGAACGACAATGGATATGCTCATAACGGAGCGCGTCATGCGGCGCTTCATTCCGGCGGACGCCACCCGGCAGATCATGTTCCACGGCAGAGGGGACTGTTCGGGAATGGTTCCCTTGAGGCCGCCGGCGGGAGCGGCGGCGCGACTGGCTGTTGCTGTGTCGGCCAAGATGGTTTTCCTTTCAGACTGCCTGCTTTGATCTGCCCCCGATGCCGCCCACGTTGATGTCCAGATTCCTGCGGTCCTCCAGCCTCTGGACGCGTCCGTCTCTTATCCAGAGTATCCGGTCGGAGATATCGAGCATCTTCATGTCGTGAGTCGCCGAAATCACGGTCATTCCCCGCTCTTCCTTGAGTTTGGCCAGGAGATCAATGATTTCCTGGCCGGTGTCCACGTCCAGGTTGGCGGTCGGTTCGTCGGCAAGAACGATGACCGGATCGTTGGCTATGGCCCTTGCCACGGCTACCCTCTGCTGTTGACCGCCCGAAAGCTCGAAGGGGCGGTGAAAGACCCTGTCGCCGAGACCGACGATCCGCAGGATTTCACGCCCTTTTTCCCTGGCTTCGTCCGGTGAAAGCCCCGCGAACGTCATGGGCAAAGTAACGTTTTCCAGCGCTGTCAGCACCGGAAGTATATTGTAGGTCTGGAATATGTAGCCGATTTTGTGACAGCGCATCCAGGCAAGTTCAAAGGAATCGAGCTGTGCCACGTCGATTTCGTCAATGAACACCATGCCTTCGGTGGGCGAATCTATGCCGCCGATCATGTTGAAAAGCGTGCTTTTACCGGATCCCGAAGGCCCCATAATCGAAAGATATTCACCCCTGTAGATGTTCAGACTTACGCCGTCGAGGGCTTTGGTGAGGTTTTCCCCCTCACCGTAGTAGCGCTTTACGCCAAGGGCGCGAATTACTATGTCTTTTGTTGCCGCTGTTTCCATTAGTCTCGAATCCGTCTTGACCTGACCCAGGAAAACTTCATATATCATGGAATTACTCAACCGGGCAAGTTTCTAATAGGGCCCCGGCAACAGGGCGGCAAGAAAAAACCGCCGGAGCCGCGGCCGGGGGAACTCAAAGAATGTCTTTATTCTGGAAAAGGCACAGAAACAGCATCGATCGCCGCGCCGCCCTGGCCGGGGTGCCCGTGATTTCGGACAATGTCAAAATCGAGAAGGCCGATTCAGGCTTGTCCAGTGTTAAAATCAGGGAAACCAGGCGGAACCATTTTCTCGAAAGATTCCGGCCGCGGGTCATAAACAAGCGGTTTGAGCTGGATGAATTCGGTAGTTTTGTAGTGGATAACATAGATCACGAACGAACCGTTCTTGAGATAATCCGCGCTTTTCAGAAGCAGTTCGGCATGAGCTACCGGGAATCGGAACTCGGGGTCGTGGCCTTCATAAAAATACTCATGAAACGCAATCTGGTGAGCGTCATGCTGAAACGGGAAGAAACGGCTGCCGGATAAGCAGGGGACGCGCCGCCGGGCGTAAATCGGATAGGGGGCACAGTGCATTCAGGCCGGGCAGGATCAGCGGTGGTCCGCTGTTTTTCATGGTTGTGTTCCATTGCACTTCTGCAGGGCGTCTCCGCGGCTTTTGCGGGGTTCTCCGCCGACATGGAGAGCATTTCCGCACAGCCCCGCGCTCCGGGAATGAAGGGGAATCTCGCTCTTCAGCGGGAAGTCGCGGGCGTTTTCGCGGATTCCGGGTTCACCAACGGGGTAATCCGGTTCACAGCCCCGGTCTTTGAGCCGGGGAGCGGGCGGCTTGAAGCCGAAGGCGCCCTCCCTGTGAACCTGTCGGTAATGCATCCCACTCTCATGCGGCCCGGGAACCTGCCTCGCGATACCGTAACAACCCGTCTCGTGGACCTTCGTAAGGGCGGGTACCGGGACCTGAAGGCGGTGAACGGAATTGAACTGGACCGGGCTTTTTTCCTTATGGATTACGACTGCGGCGGCGCGTGGCTGGACCTTCTGAGGTTTAATCCGGCGGGTGTTATCTTCATGGGGCTGGGCGAGGGCAGGTACCAGTACAAAGATTCCCTGTCCAAGATTTACAATACCGAAGTCGGATTTCCCCGGTTTTTCCTTACGCATTCGGACGGGCTTGTGCTCCGGGAACTGTGCGGGGAAGGCGGCGGCGAACTCGAATGCCGGGTCCATTCTTCTCCATCGATCTGGACCAACAGCGTGCTCGAAAGCCCCTGGGTATTGATACCGGGAAACGACCCTGACCTCGGACGGGAAGTGGTGGTGATTACCGCCCCGCTGGACGCCGCCTCCGCGGTGCCCGACAGGTCCTGGGGCGCCCAGGGGGCGGGAAACCTCTGCCTTCTGCTGGAGATTCTCGAAAAACTTCGCCGGGAGCCGCCGGCCCGGACGGTCCTGCTCTGCGCCGTGAACGCCCATACTCAGAACTTCCGGGGAGAGCGCGTCCTGGCATGGCACCTTCTGGCCGGTATGAAAGATATCGCCAAATTCAGAGACTCCATCGGCACGGAAATGCGGATAGCCAGGCTTTTTCACGATAAGTACAGCCTGCTCAAGCTCGAACCGGTGGACATACCGGCTTCGGACCTTTACGCCGCCGTGGAAATCATGGGCAGACTTGACGAGATCCAGCAGGAAAAACGCGAAGCCGAGCACGAGAAACTGCTCGAGGAAAGAAGAAACGAACTTGAGCGGCTGGAGGATCAGGAAAAAGACACCTCGGAGATCGAACTTCAGCCGGTGCCGGAAATAGACTGGAAGCTTGATCTTTCCGAGTTCGACGCCGAAGACGTTTATGCCGCAATAGACCGTGTAGTCGAGGAACTGTCCAAAGAAGCCGGCGGATTTCTGGCCATGTTTTCCACGGACAGCGAGGCGATCCGGATGCTCAAAAAGGACCGGCGTCACGTCGAGGAAATGAAGCAATGGCCCGCCGAGAAAATATTCATCCTTCTCAGGCGGGCGAAGACGGTGTTCGACGACGAAAAACTCCTGGAGGAATGGCGCAGCGAGATGGACGCCAGCACGGGGAAAAGGCTTCCGGTCAAGGACAAGCTCCAGACAAAGGCCAAGCGTGAACTCAACATGTCGAAACTGCGCCTTCTTGATTTAGCCCGCGTGGAAGATATGGATGATGAGCGCCTGGAAGATCTGCGGAAAAAAGCCATAAAAAGAAAAGATGATCTGGCAAAAGTATTGAGGCTTTTCAACAAAATTGACGTGGGCATCGGACGAAGCAAGGTGCGCTACCGTGAAATCGCGCTCAGCGATATCCACAGGAACATTCTGAAGGATTACCGGGACACGCTGGTCGAGAGGTTCGGGGAGTTCGAGCGGAAAAAAGAAGAGGTGCTGTCGCTTGATACATCGAATGACAATCTGCGCGAAGCCCTCCAGATGCGGCAGGTGGCCCTGGTTATAAACCTGGACATGAACTGGCGCGCGGAGCAGGCGGGTTTCTGTTCCCTGGACCCCAACGTTACCACCGACTGGGAAAGGGGGCTGGGGAACCTGTGCCTGCGTGTCGCCGGCGAGATAGACGAAGAAACGGGAACAGAGAAAAGTCCGTTCCTGGAAACCCTGGGCGGAGCCGCGGGCAAGAGCCAGAAACGTTTTTTCCCGGGATGGGAATCACCCTCGGCGGTGTTCCATTCGGGCCGGACACCGGCGATGGCCCTTAAAGGAGTGTTTGTGAACGAGGGGGCCGCATTCAGCCCGGCGGACACGGCCGAAAGACTGGATTCAGACACGGCGGAACGGAACATGGAATGGCTGAGCCGCTACCTTCCCCGGCTGATAGACGAGCCCGTACTGGCTTCTCCGGACACCATCGGAAAGGTCGAACGAAAGCACCAGTACTGGCTGTGGTCAACGCTGGTCCGCACCTACGCCATCGACGAGTTCTCTTCGCAGGGCAGTCCGGATCTTCCGGTGCCCGGCTGTATGGTGACCCTTTATCCCGGCGGGAACACGCTTGTTCCTCCGCTTGTTGACGGTGACGTCGTCAACTGCTACCCGGCTATTACCGACATAAGCGGCTCCACGTACATTTACGGCCTCAATGACGGCCAGCTTTGTTCCACGGCATACCGCATGGGCGAAGGTTTCAGAAAAGTCACCCACACCATCGACAAGGGACGGGTCCAGGAATCCGAAGAAATTACCAGCAACATAGTGCCCGGGCCGAGTACCACCCTGCCCATGTTCCCATGCAGGGAGTTCCCGGTTTATACCCGCAAGGATCCGACCCTGGCGGGAAGCTCCCAGGTTAAAGTTGATCAATGGTGGCCCAAGAGCGCCCAGATGCAGTCGGAGCCGGAGGAATACGGGGTGCACGGGGCGATTTCACTTTCGCCCGCGAAAAGCCATGTTTCCACGGGGCCGGTGGCGGTTTACCTGTGGAAGAAAAAGCAGGAGGGATTCCATGAAGACCGCCTGCTCCTGCTTACCGGAAATAAAAGGTGCGCGCTCAATCCCAAGGAAAAGGAGCCGGGGGGTTACGGATATAAAAACGCCGAAGAGCTTGGAGCGGATTTCTTCGCCGTCGCGGCGCGGGACATGGACAAACTCAACCGTTACCGCAAGAACGAAATGAAGGGCGTCGCCAACGAACTCCTGGATACTTTTCTTGAAAAGGGAAAATCCGCCCTCAATCGAATGGAAGCCGAAAAAGCCCAGCGGGACCACACCGGATACCTTCTCGCGCTTTACGGGGCGCTGGGCGCGGAAGTGAAGGCGTACTCCCAGATAAGGGGCATGAACGCGGACATGCTCAAGGCGATCATGCTGTACATGGCGATGATGGTGCCGTTCTGTTATTTTCTTCAGAAGCTGATTTTCAATTTCACCAAGCTTCAGCACGAACTGGGGGCATTTACACTCCTGTTTCTGGTCACATACGTCGGGTTCCGCTTTATCCACCCGGCGTTTGCCATAGCAATGAACGCAGAGGCCATATTCATAGCCTTCGTTCTGGGAGCCATGGGATTGTTTATAGCCTGGGTTCTGAAGAAGCGGTTCCAGACCGAAATGGAACTTCTGTTCAAGACCTCCGGCAGTATGGAATTCGACGTGGCTTACGGAACCGTGGGACAGACGGCGATGATTATCGGCGTAAACAACATGAAGCGCCGCAGGGTGCGCACCTCGCTGACCACGGGAACCATCGTGCTGGTGGTATTCACCATGCTGGCATTTTCCAGCGTATCCAGGAAGGCGAAGCCGACCCTCATATCGAAGTCCGAAAACAGCCCCTATACGGGACTCTTTTACCGCGCTCCCGGCGGTAAATCCATGGACGAGGCCACCGCGGAAGTTTTTAACACGCTCTTTACCGGGAAAGCCCAGGTACTTGTCCGCAGGATCAAACTGCCGCCGAGGGGCGCCAAGGATGCGCGCATTACTTGGAGGCTCGATCTCGCGGGCGAAGAAGCGCAGAATGTCGACGTGAAAGCGGTAGTGGGCCTGCCTCAGGAAGACAGGTATTTCCTGGGCCCGTTTCCTCTTCTGGGCGGTGAGTTCTTTTCGGGGCCGTGCGCGGAGGAAATCATAATAACCGCGGCCATGGCCGAGGCGCTGGGGCTCCATCCGGATGACGCCGGGGAAACGTACGTCCGGTTCCTTGGCCGGGACCTGAAGGTGGCGGGTATCCTTGACGACAGCAGGTACCGCGCTCTGCGGGACCTGGATCCGAAGCTTCCCCTGGTTCCGTTTCAGGAAAAGGCAGCCGAGGCACAGCAGAAATCCCAGGGGGTTGAAGAATCCGATACCGACTACGTTGGGATGTCCACAATAGATATGGCTTCGCTGGTACTCCTGCCCGCGGAACTTGCCGAAGACATGGACGCGGACCCCTACACGGTTTCCATAAGGCTCCGGACAAGAAAAGAGGAACGTAGCGACACCGCGCTGTGGGAGGCCGCGGACTTTCTGCTGGGCATAACCGGGGCGAAGTTCTTCTTGGGGAGCCGGGAACCGTTCAGGCTCGGGGAAGACGCCGAGCAGGACACGGACCAGGGGGTTTACTACGTGGGGAGCAGTTACAGGACCACCATAGGCGGGGTATCAAGACTTGTAATACCCCTTCTGATAGCGGGGCTGATTATTTTCAACACGATGCTGGGGACCGTGTATGAGCGGCGTTCGGAGATAGCCGTTTACAACGCCATAGGCCTGAACCCCCTGCACATTTTCACGTTTTTCCTGGCCGAGGCCCTTGTGTACAGTTTCATCGGCGCCATAGGCGGGTACCTTATAGGCCAGATCGGGGCGATAGCGGTGAAGTCCGCGGGTCTTATTCAGGGAATAAACATAAACTTCTCCTCGCTTATCGTGGTGTGGGCCATTCTGTTTACCGTGGGACTGGTTCTGCTTTCGACGGTGTACCCCGCTTACGTCGCGACGCGCACGGCGGTGCCTTCGGGACGCCGGAAGTGGTCGCTCCCCGACAACGACGGAGAGAAAATGCACGTTGCGTTTCCCTTTATTTACCAGCTGGAGCTGGCCGCGGGCGTCGTGTATTACCTTTACGAGTATTTTTCCGACTTTACCGAGCAGTCCATAGGCGATCTTATAGCTTCATGTAAAAGAATACATAAAAGTAAGGATGATTCAGGACGTCCTGCCTACACCCTGGAATACTCGGTAGCGCTGGCGCCTTTTGACCTTGGCGTGACCCAGAAGGTCATATTCAACGCCCGCTACGACGAAACGGTGGAAAGCTACAGGCTGTATATGGACATTTACCGTGTTTCCGGCCAGGACACCAACTGGGCCACCACGAACAGACCGTTCCTGCAGAGGATGAGAAAAGCCCTGATGCGGTGGCGGAATATAGACCCCACACAGCACAGCTGGTACGTTAAGGAAAGCGAAAAGCTTTTCTCCGGAAAAGAGGAATAAGACCATGTCATGGGTTGACGACAAGGAACTCAACGAGTACCGGGACATTATGAAACCCCCGGACATCACGGAGTTCCGGGACGGTTTCAGCTGGAAGACGGTAGTGGGCGCCATCCTGCTCGGGTTCATAGTCAACCCGGCCACCGATTACCTCGTGCTCGTGATAGGCAACGACGCCCAGATCGGAAACGCCATGAAATGGGTGCTTGTGATTCTCTTCGCCGAGATTGCCAAGCGTTCGTTCACCACGCTTAAGAGCCAGGAACTCTATACGCTTCATTTCATGGCCGGGGCGGTGCTGGCCGATCCCTTCGCCGGTTTCCTGTTCAAGCAGTACGTCGCGCAGTCCGAATACATTCAGGGGCTGGGCCTGGTTGATCTGCCGACGTGGGCTTTCCCGCGTGCCGCCGATATACAAAGCGCCGGACGGACGCTTTTCAGCCTGGCCTGGCTTCCGGTTATCGGCATCACCATGTTCCGCATTTTCATAACCCGGATAGACAACTACGGTCTCGGGTACGTCCTGTACCGGATGGTAAACGACGTGGAAAGACTGCCTTTCCCGTTCGCGCCCGTGGGGGCCGCGGGAATAGTGGCCCTTTCCACCGACAGGGGCGAAGAGACGACGTGGCGCTGGCGGTGTTTCTCCATAGGGGGCGTACTGGGAATGATATGGGGCCTGCTTTACATCTGCGTTCCGATGATAACCCAGGCGGTGCTTCCCAAGCGCATAGAACTCATCCCGATGATTTTCATAGATTACACACAGCAGATCGGGCGCGTGCTTCCCGCGGTTCCCTTTAACCTGAAACTCGATTTTGCCGCTTTCATGGTAGGCATGATAGTGCCGTTCTGGAGCGTGGTGGGGGCGTTCGTGGGGCTGGTAATGACCTGGGTGGCGAATCCCCTGCTTTACGAGGCCGGAATACTGACGACCTGGCGTCCGGAGATGGGTTTCGTCAACGCGCAGTTTTCCAACCACATTGATTTTTACCTCGCTTTCGGTATCGGGTTGACCCTTGCGGTTACATTCAGCCAGCTCGTGGTGTTTCTGACCACAACGGTGAAAAACGCCGTGAGGCCCCGGTCGAGGGAACTGACTCACACCAAGAGCTTCGGCCGGCGCGCCAGGGAAACCTGGCGAACGCTTGTGATGGGCAACGCCGCGAGGGGTGATTTTTCAATTTTCGTTGCCCTGTTCATATACCTGTTCAGTACCTTTTCCTGGGTGTTGCTGGGCGTCTTCCTGATAGGCAACAGCTATCCGTGGAAGATCATGACGTTCTACGCCCTTCTGTACACGCCTCTTATCTCGTATGCCACCGCCAAGCTGGAAGGCATATGCGGGCGGGCGGTAAACATACCGTACCTGAAGGAGTTGACCATTATACTCACCGGATACAAGGGGACGGACATATGGTTCGTGCCCATGCCCATACAGAACCTCGGCTCTGAAACGGTGGGTTTTCGTGTTCTGGAACTGACCGGGACCAAGATCAAGAGCCAGGTCAAGACACTTATTCTTACGGTTCCCATTATACTTATAGCCTCTTTCCTGACCTCCGAGATTCTCTGGCGGATGGCGGAGGTGCCTTCCGGGGCGTATCCGTACACGCAGAAGATGTGGCCGCTTAAGCTGAGAAACTGGGCGGTTATGATTACCGCCACGCAGGAGGGAGGATCGCAGTTCCTGGAGGCCATGAACCTGGACTACGCGCTATGGGGTTTCATATCGGGTTCGTCGCTTTTTGCGATCCTTTCGGCCGTGGGAATGCCCATAATGCTTATATTCGGGGCGGTATGGGGGCTGGCGCAGAGCAACCCGGGTGCGGTTTTCTGCACGATGCTGGGCGCGGCCGTGGCGCGTTTTCATTTCAAGCGCAAGTACAAGGACATGTGGCTCAAGTACATGACGGCGATCATGGCGGGGTTTGGATGCGGGTTGGGACTGACGTCCATGATAGCGTTGTCTTTTAACGTGATATCCAGGATGTTGAGTCCGACGCCGTGGTAGGCGGCGGAGGGGAGAATTGAACCACGGAGGCACGGAGGAGAGGAAGAGAGAAGAGGGGAATTTCAGACAGGATCAACAGGATGGGGAGCAAGAGGGAGGCTGGGCGGTTCAGGGGAACGGTACCGTGTACTGAATACTGCAATGAGTAATGGTGTGAAAGATAAATCCGGGAAATGGGGCGAGGAGCCGAAGAGGAACCGCATAACACTGCGGTCCTTTCTGCTGGGCATGATCTTCGCGGGTCTTTTTGCCTGGTACACCGTGTATCAGGAGAACGTGCCGGGCCACATCATCACCTCTACTCAGATTGCGGTCCTGCCTTACATATTGCTTGCCGTTGGAGTAGTGCTGATTAACCCACTGCTGAAATTTGTCCGCTTCATACGCAGGTTCACACCAACCGAACTCCTCATAGTTTTTGTTATGGGGGCTGTTTCGGGCGGGGTTTCCACTTTCGGGCTGGCTTCACAGCTCGTGCCGCTTACCTCGGGCCTATTCAACCCGGACTGGAACAATATGCAGTCCCGCTGGGACCTTTACGTGGAACCTTACGTCAACGACGACTTCTTCGTGGCCGAGGACGGGATCCGCGAGGCCGCCATCGAGGCAAGGGACGCTGAACTCAAGTGGGACAGGGCAAAGAAGGTATACCGCGCCGCCGCGAACGTGCAGGCGGCGGCGGAAAATCTCGAAGAAGTCACCGCGAAACTTCACGAACTCGAGAAGATTCCCGACGAGAAAGAAAGAACGCTTCGGGCGGAGCCGCTGAGACACCAGGTTTTGGTAATCAGGCAGGCGCTGGAGAGGGCGCGCGAAGCCTGGAAAGAATACGAAGGCGAGTACAACCGCGGGAAAGTCCTGGATACTTTTCCGGAAAAAATCCGGTTACTTCAGGAGACAAAGGACGAACGCGCCGGGGAACTGGCCGAGGCAAAGGCCGGCACTTTTGAAACCGTGGAGCAATTCCGCAGGGGCCTTCCGGGCGAACTGCGGGCTGTGCCCGGGTTCATATACGATCCCGGAGAGGGACTTCACTCGTACATGTACCGCGTACGCCGTTTCAGCCGCGGCACCGACTCGCTCGAGTTGCTGGAAAAGGCCCGCAGCATGCTTGAAGACAGTTCAGGGCCCCGGACGGGCAAAGAGGCGGCGGCATTGATTGCCGAAGCCGCCGGAATGCTTGAACCATTGGCAGGTCTTCCCGAACTTGAAGAGCGCCAGGCGGACCTGGAAGCGAAAATAAACAACCTGCGCGAGGAGATAGGGGACGAAGAAAAGCACTTGAGACTGCTCAGGGAGCAGAGACGGTACGCAATGGACGAAACTGCCGAAGAGCTTACCAGGAGAATAAAGAAAGTACAGAAGTGGGTAGACAAGAAGAAGAAAAATCTTGAATCGCTTAACTCCAGACTGGACCGCAAAGTGAAACCGTCCCTGGCGACCGCCGGGGTCGTTGCCGAGACCATGGAAAACCTTGAGGAACTTTCGGCCGAGTCCGAAACGGCGGTGCCCGGGGGTTGCCCCGCTCTTGTCGAAAAGATCGAATCGGAAATGGCCGCGTTCAGGACTTTCGACGGCGACCTGCGCACTTTCGCGGCCGGTAACGTGCCGTGGAAAAAGTGGGTCGGCCCTCTCGCGAAGTGGGCGGTGGTGATTCTCCTTACCTATACGGTGCTCATGACGTTTAACGTCCTGATATTCCGCCAGTGGGCCTATAACGAGAAATTGATCTATCCTCTGGCGGAACTGCCCACTTATCTCAGCGGCGCCTACGACGAGAACGGCGGACGGGTACCGGCGCTTTACAGAAACGGAATGTTCTGGACGGGTGCGGCGATATCCATAGGGGTTATGGGGTGGAACCTGCTGGCCACAAAGCAGATTATTCCCGGAGCGGGTGATATAGCTCTCAGGTATGACTGGACGCCGTACATTCAGAACAGCCCGTTTGCGGGGCTCTTACCTAACGCCCACCATCAGATAATTTTTACGCTGGTAGGTCTCACCTTCCTGATTCCGGCAAAGATATCCTTTTCCCTCTGGTTCTTTCATCTTGTTTTCATGGTCCTGACGCTCGTGCTGGTGTGGATGGGCTACGGGGAAAACCTGAATTCCTTTCCCAAGGGCATGACTTCGCTCCTGAATTTCCGTACCGCCATAGGCGGAGGCGCCCTCACCGCGTTCGCCGCGGTGATATTGTGGAAATGCCGCCAGTACCTTTTCTGCGCGTTCAGGCCCGGGGCCGTCTCCGAACTGGAGAAGCCGGAGCGCACGGAACTCAGGATTTCGTCCTTTCTCTTTGTTTTCTGTTCCGCGGGGCTGGTAGGAGTGCTGACCTGGGGGCTGGGCGCCAACATCTACTTTTCCATTTTCGTTTACCTGGTAGTGCTGGTTATCACGATCGGGCTGGTCAGGGCGGTGACGGAGGGGGGCCTGCTGGGATTCCAGTGTTTCTTCGGACCGTTTCACCTTATCAGGCACGTTGTCGGCATGAACAAGGCCTGGACCGCCGCTCCGCTTCTGGCTCCGCTGGTGTGCTACCTGTATATTTTCTTCTGGGACATAAAGGCTTTCATAGCCCCGGCCATGGCCAACGCGCTCAAGGTGAGGGACAACGTGAAAATGGGACGCCTCAGGTTCCACACCGCGGTGGCATTCGGCATTCTGGCGGCCACCGTCGTTGCCATTGCCACTCACATTATTCTGGGATACAAAAACGGGGCCGACGGAATGCATGGGTGGTTCTACAGCACCGCCCTTACGGACATATTCAGCGAGATCAAAAACATGGCCCAGAGTGAGCCCACGGACGTGGCCGGCGGCAAGTACTGGCTTCTTACCGGCGTTATCGTGATGGGGGCGCTGATATTCTTGCGCCAGCGCGTTTTCTGGCTTCCGCACCCTATCGGCCTGATAATGTGGGTCAACCCGCTGATGTGGCAGTACTGGTTTTCCATTCTGCTGGGCTGGCTGTTCAAGACGATGGTCAGCAAGTACGGCGACAACCGGACCTACGCCCAGTTTCGCGCCATGTTTATCGGATTGATACTGGGTGAACTTTTCATGTGCCTGTTCGGCGTGACCCTCAACAGGTTCTGACAAACGGCAAACCCGATGAATACCCGCCGGATTTCCTGGGACAGAGTGTCTTTTCTGGTGCCGGAGAACTGGGAAGTCGCGCTCTACAGGTTCCTTAAAAAAGGAGTTACGCGCCTGGAGCTGGAAGACGAGTACGCGGTTCGCATGGAGGCGGAATGGATAAGGCCCGGCAGGAAAATCACGCCCAAACAGATTCTGGATCGTTACGAAAAATCCACGCGCAAGCTCACGATGCGCGCCAGCCGCACGAAACGCATATCCGGACTTCCTCCGGACTGGCACGCCACGCAGTACATTATGCGCGAAACCCTTCCCACCCGAAGTAACAAAAAAGAGCTCAGCGCCGTGGAACACAGCCTGGTGACTGCTTTTTATCTCTGCCCGCGATCAACACTGGTGGGCTGTTTCTTTGTGCATTTCATGCCTGGCGACAGGGAAAGCCCCGTTAAGATAATGAAGGTGCTTTCTTCGGACTTCATAAAGCACAATGAGGCGGGGCTGGTGCCGTGGCAGCTTTACGACATTTCTTTTGAGGTGCCCCATGACTTTCTTCTCGAAAACACCAAGTTCGACATCGGTTCGAAACTCATGATTTTCCGCTGGAAGATGCGCCGGTTCCACCTCTGGCATTTCTCCTGCGCGGACCGGTTCCTTAAAGGGGACAAATCAATGGAAGAGTGGGTAACAGGCTACCTCAACACCTTCCGCGGGTTCCCCGGCATAGTGTTCAGGCCCGGGAAGAACGGCGAGATACTGTGGCGGAGAAGGGCCCCGCATGTGATAGCGCACCGCGACGAGATCAGCCGGTGGTGTTTCAAACTGAAGGTGCACTGCAGGGTCGAGAAGCAGAATAACCAGCTCATCGTGTGGGCGTTCAGCTACAGGAAGGAAGAGGACCTCCAGGTGCTCAAGCGCTTCCTCCCCGACGCGTAGCTGTGATGGTACAGCGACTTTCCGCCAGACACACAACACCCGCATTCCGCATTTCGCATCTCGACACTGCGTCTTTCCGGTGTTACGGTAAGGGGGCAGATGAAACGCGAAATACCGGAAGGAGAAGCGGGATATGGCAATGAAATGCAGTAAATACGGGGCAAACGGACCGGAAGTATCAAGCATAGGTTTCGGGGGCATGCGTTTTCCGGACCACGACAACTGGGACGCGGGGGCGGCGGTGGTAAAGGCCGCTTACGACGCGGGAATCAACTATTTCGACACCGCCCCGGGGTACGGGAAATCCGAGGATATTTACGGCACCGCGTTCAAGGAAATGAAGAAGACCCGCGGGGAAAAGCCGTTTTACGTGTCTACGAAGACAATGGCCAAGGACGCGGAAGGAATGCGCCGCAACCTTGAAAATTCGCTCGAACGGATGGGCCTGGACTACATTGATTTCTATCACGTGTGGTGCGTGCTGACGCCGGAAGACTACGCGAACCGCAAAAACAAGGGCGTGCTGAAGGCAATGGAAAAGTTCAGGGACGAGGGCCTGATTAAGCATATCTGCGTTTCTTCACACATGTCGGGAAACGAAATCACTGAGATGGTGAACGATTACCCTTTTGACGGCCTGCTGGCCGGTTACTGCGCGATGAATTTCGCTTACAGGGAAGCGGGAATCGCCGCCGCGGCGGAGCGCGGCATGGGCGTGGTGGTGATGAACCCGCTGGGCGGGGGCATTATTCCCGAGCACGCGGACCGGTTTTCATTCGTCAAGACGCGCGAAGAGGAGAGCGTAGTCGAAGGCGCCCTGAGATTCCTGATAAACGATCCGCGTATCACCGTGGCCCTGGTCGGGTTCAGCACGGAGGACCAGGTCAAAGAGGCCGTAAGCGCCGTCGAAGGCATGCGCCCGATCCCGGAGAAGGAGGTGGACCGGATACGCCGAAGCCTGAGCGACTCTTTCGACGCGATGTGCACGAGCTGTCGTTACTGCGACGATTGCCCGGAAGGGATCCCGGTACCCAAGTACATGGAGGCGTACAATCATTACATTCTGAGCGGCAAACTGCGGCAGGCGTTAAACCGCCTGCGTTTTCACTGGGGAATATCGCTCGAAGACGATTACCTGGACCGCTGTACCGAGTGCGGGCAGTGCGAGGAAAGATGCACCCAGAAACTGCCCATCCGGGAACGGCTGAAGGAAATAGCGGGAGAAGTGGAAGCGGCGAGAAAAGAAGCCGCAAAGAAGTAAAGCGACTACTCGCTTTCGCGCCGGATTCCCGGCCGGGTCAGGGCGAAATCGTATTTCACCGGGTCCCCGGGGCACAGTGACCGGAAGAACGCGGTCATTTCCAGTGCCATTTTAATGTCCGGAGCTTTCCTGTCGGTTATTTCAAGCTCACGGCCCTTCGCGGCCATATGAGTGTCGAGCGGAACAATCAGCATGGCCGCCGGAACGCCGCGCCAGCCGCCGGGGTCCACCGTGTCCTTTCGGACCATCCACCTGAGAAAAAGGTTCAGGCGCTTGCAGGCGCTTCCCCGCCGGGGATCGGGAAGTAGATAATTGTCTCTGCAGTCCAGCCGCCGAACAAATTCGGCAAGGGCGGGCAGGACGGTTTCTTCGGAGGTGTCAAGTCCCTCCAGGAAACAGCGGTTGAGCGAACCGTAACGGCGGAGAACTTTTCTGACTCGCTTGAGCATACCGGCAAGGTGCACACCGGTCGTGAAGCGGTGGGTAAAATGCGCCAGGCGCCGGTCAATTTCGCGGGGGGCTGTTTCCTCAATAAACTTCCGCGGGGAGGGCCCGGCAACGGCCAGTGCTTTTTGCACGCTGTTTACTATCTGGGTTACGCGGCCGTAGGCGAGTGAAGAGGCTATAAGCGCGGCTATTTCACGGTCGCGAACTTCGGAATAGGCGTACAAAAACTGCAGAGGGTCCGGGATTACGTATTTCCTGCGGTTATACTTCCGGTAAATCCGTTCCAGTTCCGCTTTTGTTACTTTTGCCATGAAAACGGTTTGCCGCCGGGGGAACTTATTCCGCGGGCGAGAAATCTTCCTTTCCCACACCGCATTCCGGGCATACCCAGTCGCCGGGCACTTCCTCAAAAGCGGTGCCGGGCTGTATGCCGTTTTCGGGATCGCCTTTTTCCGGATCGTAGATATAACCGCAGACATCGCATACGTATTTTTTCATGTTATTCCTCTTCCCTTCCGGTTAACGATTACGGCGACGACTACGGCGGACGATTGAGAGCGTTTTTCTCGTAATCCGTAATCGTCGCCCGCAGTCGTCAACCGGTTCCCGCGAAAGACACGTAGATCATTACTCCCGCCGAAAAACCCAGGGACACCGATAAATAGCGGTGATTTGTATTTTTCGCGAAAAGATCCAGAATACTGCCTATACCGGTGGCCAGGCCGGCGGCCAAAGCAGTCAAAACGAAGGCCAATATCAGGTTTTCCCTCATATCTTTGCTCCTGTTTCAAATGTAAGAATATCAGCCAACGGGCCATCATGTCATGTAATTTTACGACGAGCACTTCGTACGCCCGCGTATTTAGGCTTGAATTCACCGGCGCCCGCGGGTACTGTAGACGCTACAGGTTTTAACCGGCAGGCGGGTCGGGGGTTATATTGCTCGAAAATCCGCGTACCGGACGGTACAGCGACCGGCGGGCCGAAAAGCCCGGCCGGCCGTGTGGCGTAGGGGCCGATTGAGAAGGGAAAAGGTATTATGACTGAATTGAAACATGAAAAACACGGGCTCAGGTCATCGCTGTACAGGCCCCTTTCGGACCGGGATGTAAAGGAAATAGCCGAATCGGCTTTCGAGATTCTGGAAAAGGCGGGCATGCTGGTCTATTCAAAGGCCGCAAGGGAGGCCTTCAGGAATGCGGGAGCCGAAGTTGACGAGGAAACGTCCACGGTCAAGCTGTCCCGGAGCCTGGTTGAAGACGCGGTTTCCTCCAACCCTTCAAGCGTAACTCTTTACTCGCGTGACGGAAAAACCGACTGCGTGCTCGAAAAAAACCGCGTCCATTACGGCACCGGGGGAACGGCGATATACGTACTGGACCCTGACACCGGGGAAAGGCGGCCTTCGACGGTTACCGACGTCATACTTAACGCCCGTATGGTGCAGGCTCTTGAGAATATCCATCTTTTTACCATTAACGTGTTTCCCAACGACATAGAAGAGAGGGAGGAAATCGACGCCAACCGGTTCTTTCATGCCTTTGACAACACCACCAAGCACGTGATGGGCGGTATATACACCATGAACGGATGCCGTCGGGCCGTTGAAATCGCGGAAAAACTGGCCGGCGGCGCCGAGGCGCTGGCCGAGAAGCCATTTGTATCTTTCATTACGCTGGTTATCAGCCCTTTTAAAATAGACGACCACTACGGCGAAATAAGCTGTTACCTTGCGGGGAAGGGCCTGCCGGTTGTAATGCCTACCGAGCCGATATGCGGAACCACATCTCCGATAACACTGGCCGGGAACGTCCTGACCCACATTGCCGAAACACTCGGCGGGATAGCGCTGGTTCAGTCGGTGCGCAGGGGGGCTCCCGGCATATGCGGGAGCGTGGGATCGGTCACGAATCTCCGCACCATGAACCACGTGGGCGGCGCCATAGAAAGGGCCATGATAAACGCCGCGGTTTCTCAAATGGCCCAGTATTTCGAGATACCTCTGTATTCGACCGGCGGAACGACCGACGCCAAAGAAGTGGATATCCAGGCGGCGTACGAGAGCGCAATGTCCAGTCTGCTGGTGGCCATGAGCGGGGCGAATTATATTCACGATATTGCCGGGCTGATGGAAACGGACCTTACGGTCTCCTACGAAAAGCTTGCGATGGACAACGAAATACTGGGGATGTGCCAGAGAGTACTCAGGGGAATCGAGGTGGACAGGGGCACCCTGGCAACCGACGTAATGATCAAAAAGGGGCCGGGGAAAGATTACCTCGCGGAGGAGCACACGATCAGATATATGCGCGGCGAATTTTTCGAGCCGAAACTCTCCAACCGGGACAGGCGCGAAAGCATGGGGCCGGATGACGACGCCCTGTCCAGGGCAAGGGCCTTCGTGGCCGAGGTGCGCAAGGGGCAGGCGCCCGAACTGATAGAGCCGTCTCTGCGGAGCGATATTCTGAAAACCTGCCCGGAGATCCGTACACCCGGTGTAGAATGAGGCGATCGTGTCTCCGCGGCCGGGGCGCATGGCAACTGCTGTGGCAACCGTGGGACCTATTCCGAAAAAAGAAAACAGAAGGGAAGTCATGAAGAAACAGCGTGAGGGAGTGCTCGTAAAACCCTACCTGCGACTCTCGGAGAAGCAGATTGCCCAGGTAGACGCGGCATCCAGGGAGATGCTCCAGGATCCCGGGCTTCTGTGTTACAACGAAAAGGCCGCGAAGGTATTCCAAAAGGCCGGCGCGGCGGTTGAAGACGCCAAAGACTGCAGTCGTGTCCGCATTCCGTCCGACATGGTAAGCAGGGCGGTGGAATCGGCGCCTTCCACGGTGGTGCTGGGCGCGAGAAACCCGGACAACCGGCTTATCCTGAATGCCGGGGAGCCGCGCGTGCGGTTCGGGAGCGGGTCGGAGACGAACATATGGCTGGACGTCTCTTTTGAAGACGGCAAGCCGGTATTCAGCAGAGAGAACGGTTCCATCCAACGGCTGTGCAGGGCCGCCCATCTGTGCGATCATCTGCCCAATCTCGACTTCTTCATCCGCTGTGTCAACATTCAGGATGAGGAAGTTACCGCACGCAACAAGGACGTGAACAAGTTCCTGGCCAGCCTTAACAACATAACGAAGCACGTTCAGGCCGGACTGACGGATATCGACTCGCTCGACGAAGTCTTGAAAATGGCCGAAATAGTGGCCGGCGGGAAGGAAGCTTTCAAGACCAATCCGGTGATTTCGTTTATCTGCTGTGCGGTCAAGAGCCCTTTACAGCTGGTGGAGGACACGGCGGAGACGTTTATGGAAATAGCCAGGCGGCGCCAGCCCGTTGTCATATCGAGCTGTCCCATGGGAGGGGCCACGGGACCGTTCGACGAATTCGGCATGACGGCGCTGATAAACGCGGAACTGCTCGCCGGCATAACACTCAACCAGATGGTCCAGCCCGGCAGTTCCATACTCTACGGCGCCGTTCCCGTGCGCACGAGGCTCGACAACCTGAACGACATGTACGGCGCGCCCGAATTCAGCCACTACAATATCGACTGCGCGCAGATGGCGCGCTTCTACGGCATTCCGTGTTATTCCACGGCGGGTGTGGCGGATGCGCCCGCTCCGGGCATACAGGCGACGGCTGAAAAGATCCTGACGCTGGCTTCGGTGCCGCGCGGGGGCGCCCAGTACATTCATTACGCCTTCGGTCTCCTGGAAAGGACCAACATTTTCTGCCCGGAACAGGCGGTCATGGACGACGCCCACATAGGGTTCATTAAGCATATGCTCAAGGAGCCCGGCTTTTCCGAGGACGGGACCGAAGAAGTCCTTTCCACGATCAGGGAAGTAATGGCGGAAGACCAGAAAACCTTTATCTACCACCTTCCGCTCCCGTCCCGTGAGTCCGTTTACGTAAAGTACCCGCTGGAAGACGAAGAGCATGGAGCACTCTGGGCCGCGCACCGGCAGTACGAGCAGATCATGGAGCAGGAACGCAATCCTCTGCCCGATGAAGTGGCGGAGCACATCAGAAGAGAAATACCGGGCATACTGCCGCAGACACTGAAATAGGAGTATATCGTGAGCGAAAACCCCGAAAACGACCAGATGTCTGCTTATACCGAAGCGGTGAAAAGCGGGCTTTACGCGAAGAAATCCGGGCTTGTAGGCAAATACGACAACGTGCGGCGGTTCTGGGAGGACGAAATCACGCGTCATTATCTCCGCCCGTATCTGTTGAAGCTGATAAAGAACTGCAGGCGGGACCTGAGAAGGGTGAGAATCCTGGACCTTGGCTGTGGGAGCGCGGACGGTTACGAGCTCCTGGCGGGTGTACGTCAGCGTGACGCCGATCTACAGCAGGTGGAAACGGACCTGCTTTCGCCCGATGTCCTTGGACTTTACAAGGGCGTCGATCTCAACAGGGACCTGCTGGACCAGGCCGCTGGAATCTACGGGAACGAGCCGAAAGTGATGTTTGAACAAGGCGATTTCACACAAGGACTGCCCGCGGTGGACGGCGAGGATCCGTATGATCTTTATTTTTCGTCATTCGGGACCTGTTCGCATCTCAATGACGATGAGACGATGATCCAGCTTTTATGCGATATCGCTTCGCAGGCGAGGAATTACACTATTGTGCACTGCGACTGGATAGGGCGGTATTCGTACGAGTGGCAGAGTTTGTGGAAAAAAGAGCCCTCGGAACTGAAGAACATGGACTACGTGGTGTCCTATATCTATGACGAGGATGAGCGGGAAGCGAGGCGAAGCGAGCTGGAACACCTGACGCTGAGATTAATGAGCCGCGCGGAAGCGGAGAATATCATAACTGAAGCAAGCCGCCGTGCCCGCGTGAAGATCAACCCCGTATGTTTTTACGACAGGTCCATTTTTACCGGGCGCCATATGGACACCGGCGACTACAACCCGTACGCACAGCCTATCCGGAGCGGCATCAACTCGCTTCACGAGGTGAATGTGCGGACCGACCTGCAGAATGTTAAGATTGATTACGTCCCCAGGCAGGGTTTTGACTTTCTGAACAGGTATTTCGAGAATATGCAGGCCTGCTGGAACTACCTGATAAGCTACACGGCCGAACTGCTTGAACTGTTCGACGAGGAAAGCGAAAGGTTCGGGGGCCCCCTGCCGGAACCTCTGCCCGCGGCCCCGGAGCCGGTACGCGACATGCTGAGGAGAATGCAGAGAGTCATTCAGGGCACGGGGTGGCTGGGTATGGGTCTTCCGAGGGAAAATATTATCGAACCTCAGCTCGGTTACGCGCTGAGGCACGTGGCCACAAAACTTCAACAGGGTCAGGGATGCGCGCATGGACTGGTGGGTATACTGGAAATAGACAAACGGTAGCAGTCCCGCCGTGGCCGGCGGGGCGGAAAGCGCAGTTGTCATGAAAGAAGACGAGGAAGCCGCAATTGAGCATTCCATGGAACCGGAAACGGTAAGCGGAGACAATGGGGAAGGAGAAGGGATGTCCGTGGAAAGAGAAGAATTCACACCGATAAGGAAACACGACGAACCCGGAGAGGCCCGCGAGGGGATAGCAATGGTGTCGACTCACGGGTACGTGGCCGCCGAGCCGCCGCTGGGCGCACCGGATACGGGGGGACAGGTGGTTTATCTCCTGGAGCTGTCCGTAAAACTCGCCGAGCTGGGATACAGGGTGGATATCTGGACCAGGCGGTTCGAGGACCAGCCCGAAACCGAGGAAGTCGCCGAGAACGTACGTATTATTCGAATACCCTGCGGCGGCCGTGATTTCATACCCAAAGAGCACCTGTACAGGGAACTGGGCGAGTGGGGAGAGCGCGCCCTGAGATATATCAGGGACAACGGCCTGACTTACCAGTTCGTGAACAGTCACTACTGGGACGGCGGCATGGCAGGGCAGAAGATGGCCGCGGCGCTTGATATTCCGCACGTGCACACGCCGCATTCGCTGGGCTTGTGGAAAAAGAGGCAGATGCAGGCGGACGGTTCGGCGTCGGAAGAGGAACTGGACAAGACTTACAATTTCACCGAGCGCATTCATAACGAACGCCTTCTTTACCGCGACGCCGATATGGTGATCGCCACTTCTCCGATGCAGATAGACATGCTGAAAAAAGATTACGAGGTGCCGCGGGACGGAGTGCGCATGATTCCGCCCGGCTACGACGACAGCCGGTTTTACCCTGTGGGTGAACCCATGAGACGGCGTATTCGCGGCGACTTCGGCTACGAGGGACCAGTGGTGGCTTCAATAGGTCGATTGAGCCGCAACAAGGGGTTCGATCTTCTTATAGACGCCTTCGCGGTGACGGCCAAACGCATACCCAAGGCACGTTTAAGACTGGCGGTGGGCAAAGAGGACGACAAGAGCACCGAAGATCCGATGTGCGAGGAACTGCACGGGCTGGTGAGGAAGTACAGGCTCGAAGACAGAGTGCGGATATCCGGCTCCCTGCCGGACGAGGCCATGGCGGATTATTACAGGGCCGCGGACGTATTCGCGGTTCCAAGCAGGTACGAACCTTTCGGCATGACGGCGGTGGAGGCCATGGCCTGCGGCACGCCCACGGTAGTCACCACGCGGGGCGGGCTGTACAGAACAATAGCCTACGGGATAGAAGCTCTTTACGCGGACCCGCTGGACTCGGAGGATTTCGGCATAGCCGTAACGAAAATCCTGCAGTTCGCGGACATCAGGCAGAGGCTTTCCATGCACGGAGCGCGAAAGGTCCGCAGTCTGTTCACGTGGACGGGCATAGCCCAACAGCTATTGCGCCTGGTGGAGGGAAGGCTTACCCCGGCGGTATCGGTTTTTGAGTAAGTAAACGAGATAACAGAAAGGAGCACAGTTACAGTGCTGGATATTCCGCAGTCCGAAAGGCAGATTCGCAGGAGAAGATTTCACAAGGATTTTCTGGCTTCAAAACGCCCCCATCTGCTGATGATAACCAATCACGGTATTCATCAGTGGGACGTCATACCGGGACTTCCCGACACGGGAGGGCAGAACGTTTTCGTCAACCAGATGACACACGCCCTGGTCAGGGCCGGGTTCAAGGTCACCATAGTAAACAGGGGAGGTTATCTGCATCCCAACACGGGGCTTCTGCGGAGGGGACTCGATTATCAGGACGAACTCCAGAGGATTCTATACGTCGAGGACGACAAAAAGGAATTCGTCCGCAAGGAAGACATGAATGAACAGCTTCCGAAACTGGCGGAAAACCTGGAACAGTACGTGATACAGGAGGACACGCAGGTAGATCTGATCATTTCCCATTACTGGGACGGGGCGAAGCTGGGCCTTCTGCTGAATCAGCGCCTGCCGTACAATCAGAAGCACATCTGGATACCCCATTCCCTGGGAGCGCTGAAGAAACGCAACGTAGACCGGTCCACATGGGAATCCCTGCGCATCGACGAACGCATAGAGGAAGAAAAAGGCATCGTCAAAACCGTGGACGATATCGCCGCCACGTCATCGGTTATCAGAGATTCGCTGAAAAACGATTACGAATACGACACCGATCTCTTTCTGCCGCCCTGCGTCAATCCCAGGCGTTTTCACCCCGCGGACCTCTCTCACGACAGCGAGATATGGTGCTTCTTCAGCGAGCACAGCCGCCTGAAGCCCGAAGAAATAAAGAAGCGCAGGATCATAACCGAGATCAGCAGGACCGACGACACCAAGAAGAAGGACATTCTGATTCGCGCCTTCGCCCGGATGCATGAAAAGG
This sequence comes from Kiritimatiellia bacterium, assembly GCA_046483125.1. Taxonomy (GTDB): domain Bacteria; phylum Verrucomicrobiota; class Kiritimatiellia; order UBA8416; family JAWODU01; genus JAWODU01. The sequence goes on along the minus strand of JAWODU010000019.1, from coordinate 42,535 downwards.
CGGAAGACAGCCTCCTTGTAGTCTCCATAGACGACAACAAGAGGGAACTGGCCCAGAAACTTCGAGGGCTGATTTCGGAGCTGAAAGTGGAGGACGACGTCATAGTCGTCGGTTCGGTATGGGACGTTCTTCCGAAGATATACGCGGCAAGCAGTGTGTACTGCACGCCTTCGGTAATGGAAGGCTTCGGAATGTCGGTTGAGGAGGCGGCGGCCACGGGCGTTCCGGCCGTGGCGAGCGACCTTGTTCCGTTCGCCGTGGAGCATCTCCTGGGCAGGGAAGCCGAAGAGGTGCCTGTAGACGGCGGAGAAAAGGTGCGGCGGGGAGACGGGGTCATTGTGGTGCCGGCCAACAGCGTTGAAGGCTTCGCCGGCGCGCTGGAAATACTGCTGAGCGACGATTCACTGCGCAGGGAGATGGGCAGAAAAGCCTACAATATCACGATACCTCATTTTACATGGGAGAACCTGAGCACCCAGTTCCTGAAAAGCATCGGGATAGAACTGAAGCCGGTTGAACTGCAGATTCGCTTTTCTTTTTCCCGCGACAAACTGAAGGGCATACTCCGCAACGAAAACATCGAAAGACTGGACCGGGACGGGATTATAAAACTGGCGAAGGAAGAGCCCGATATCGGGGATTACCGGCCCGAAAAAAGATACCAGGTCGACCCGCGTAACGGCGACCGCATCCTGTACAGTCTGGCAAGGGCCCGCCGGCCCCACGAATCGGGGAACGTGGAAGAAGCGCCCCAGGAGGATCCCAACAGGGCCCCTTCCATTATTTCCAAGGGAAAGACCACCGGGGCTGTGGACGTCGCGGATCTGAGCCAGGGTTTCACGTTCATAAACTTCAACCTGTTTCCCGTGGTCTGTCCCGACGGAAAGGAAAGCCGGAAACAGAAGGGCTCGAAGACCGGCGGCGGTCCGGAGGGAAAAGAAGTGTCCGGCTGTCATTTTCTGCAGTGGACTTCTTCCTACCAGGACAGGGACTGGCACAATATGCCGGTATCGGACTGTAAAATAGTTATGCGGAGACTGGGGAAGCTGGAAAAAGTTCTGCTTTCCGGGGATAACGGAGGGCGGGAAGACAGGTACGTTTCAATTATCAAAAATCACGGGCGGCTGGTGGGCGGATCGATAGCCCACGGCCATCAGCAGATAGTCTACGCCAACGTCATGCCGCGGAGAAACGACGACCTGGTGAAATTCCGGGAAAAGGAAGGCAAATTCTTTTCCGCTTACATGCAGGAGACAAATCCTCCGGAATTCACCCTGCGTGACTACGGCCCGGCAGTCCTGGCCGTGCCTTACTTCATGCGCCGTCCCTACGACATGATGCTGTTGGTGAAAGACACGGAGAAGTCCCACATTTTCGAGCTGAACGACCAGGAACTGGAGGCCGTGGCCCAGGGCTGGCACGATGCTTCAAGGGCGATGCACAGAATACTGCTTATGCTGGGCCGGGAAGTCGCTTTCAACGTTACGACGGCCAACGGTCCGGGCGCGGGTCTCTTCTTCGAGTTCCTGCCGTACAGCCAGGAATGCGGGGGGTACGAACAGATCGGCCTTTACATCTGCCAGGCTTCGCCCGGGATGTGCACAAGAGACATCAAGGAAATCCTTGAAGAGTAACCGGAGGAACGAACCATGACGGTGATTGCCACCGACCTGGACCGGACCCTTTTCCCCAACGGGAAACAGGAATACGATAACTCCATGCGGCTGTTCGGCGAAATCGTCCGCAAACGGGAAATTCCGCTGATTTACGTAACCGGCCGCAACCGCGACCAGATACTCGAAGGCATGGAAAAATACGATCCTCCCCTGCCGCTGTACGCGGTGGCGGAGGTGGGCACGAAAATATACGACCTGGACGGAAGGGAGTTCACCGAAGACAAAGGGTACATCCGTTTAATCGAGGAATCGACGCGCAACTGGGACGTCGAAGCTTTCAAAAACGCCCTGGCCTCGCTGGCGGATCTCCGGCTCCAGGAAGCGCGGAATCAGAACGAGTTCAAATTGAGCTATTACCTGGACCATCCGGAAAAGGGGTCCGATACTGTCGAAGCGGTAAAGAAAGCTATTGGAGAGATCTGTCCGGATTTCCGCGTTATCTACAGCGTCGACGAAACAAGGGGCCGGGGTCTTCTGGACGTACTGCCTCGCGCCGCCAGTAAACTTGAAGCTCTGGAATACCTGCGGGGATCCATGAAAGTTCAAAAAGAGGAAATTATTTACTGCGGAGACAGCGGGAACGATCTGCTTCCCCTGACGGCGGGGTACAGGGCCATAGTAGTGCGAAACGCCATTCCCGAAGTAAAAACCGCCGTGAAAGAGGCAATGCGTTCAAACGGCATGGAGCATCTCCTGCGGGTGGCGGAGGGAATGGGCGAATTGAATGGTTACTATGTTTCGGGAATTATCGAAGGTCTCGTCAGGTTCGGAGAAATTCCCGAGGACTTCACCCTCAAAACGCCTTCGACGGAATCCCGGACATGATTGAGCTCGAGGAAGTCAGAAAGTCCTTTGACGGCGGCAGTACATACGCGGTGGACGGCGTTTCCCTGACCGTTGAAGAGGATGAAACGCTCGTTCTGCTGGGGTCCTCCGGATGCGGCAAGACCACCACGCTCAAGATGATCAACCGCCTGATTGAACTTTCGGGCGGTATCATTACGGTGGACGGCCGGAATATCATGGACCGCGACGAGGTAGAACTTCGCAGGTCCATCGGATATGTTTTCCAGGGCATCGGCCTGTTTCCTCACATGACCGTTGAGGAAAACATTGAAACCGTGCCGCGCCTTCTTGGCTGGGACCGGCAGAAACGCCGTGATCGTTCACGGAAGCTTATGGAGCTGGTTAAACTGCCCCCCGACCGGTACGGCTCTCAATACCCCGATCAGCTTTCCGGGGGACAGAAACAGCGGGTGGGAGTTGCGCGGGGTCTGGCGGCCGATCCGAAATACCTCCTGATGGACGAGCCTTTCGGCGCCCTGGACGCGCTGACCAGGGACGAGCTTCAGCAGGAATTCCTTTCGCTGAAGAGGGAAATCAGCAAATCGATTATTTTCGTTACCCACGATATTTTCGAAGCGCTGACACTGGCCGACCGCGTGGCGGTGATGCATGAGGGCCGGCTGGAACAGGTAGGGACAAAAGATGACATCCTTCAGCGCCCCGCCTCCGATTTTGTAAAAAGCCTGTTTGAAAAACCGGCGAATCAACTGAAACAGCTTAACCGGGAAGCGTCATGGAATTCCTGAACCTTATCGCCGAACGGCACACGATGTTGCTGAGTAAAACACTGGAGCATGTACTGCTGGTGGGTTCGGCCTGCGGGCTCGCCGTGGCCGTGGGCGTGCCGCTTGGCATGCTGGTGGGGCGGCATCAAAAGCTTGCCGGCCCGGTGATGGGGATCGCGGGGGTCGTGCAGACCATCCCCAGTCTGGCCATGCTGGCCCTCCTGCAGGTATGGATGAACGCGATGGGCTTTCTTCCCGCCTTTACGGCGCTGGTGCTATACGCGCTTCTGCCTATTGTGCGCAACACCTATGCTGGGCTTCAGAATGTGGGCCCGGCCATTCTGGAAGCCGCCAACGGCCTGGGATATACCCGTACACAGAGGTTATGGAAGGTGGAACTGCCGCTTGCTTCACCCATTATCATGGCCGGCATCCGCACGGCGACCGTGATCAATATCGGTATCGCGACACTTTCCACGCTTATCGGCGCCGGAGGCCTGGGCGATTTCATTAACCGCGGACTCAGCATACGCAGTCGCGACCTCATACTGCTGGGAGTCGTCGGGGCTTCGATACTGGCGTTGCTGGTCGATTTTCTGCTCCATCTCGCGGAGAAAGCACTGAAAAAGAAACTGAGGCAGTCGGAATAACGGGAGTTAAGTTATGCATATAATAAAAAACATAACGGCGTGCGCGGCGGCGGCCGCGATTCTAGCCGGATCCGGATGCGGCGGCGGCAACACGGAAGGCGTTATCCGGGTAGGGTCGAAAAACTTTACCGAACAGCTGATACTGGGCGAACTGATGGCCCTTGTGATCGAGGCGGAAACAGACATGGACGTTAAGAGAGTGTTCAACCTCGGAGGCACAATGATCTGCCACGGAGGGCTGGAATCCGGAAGCCTTGACGTGTACGCCGAATACACAGGAACCGCCCTGACGGCCATTCTGAAAAAAGACGTGATACGGGACCCCGAAGAAGCGTACGAGGCTGTGGACCGGGCTTACAGGGAGCGCTATCAATGCGACTGGCTGGAACCCTTCGGCTTCAACAACACTTACGCCATAACGGTCCGCGAAAGCTTCGCCGAAGAAAAAAACCTGGACACCATAAGCGACCTCGGGGCCATTGGCGATACCCTGACGGCCGGATTCACGGCCGAATTCATGGAACGTGAGGACGGGTACCCCGGTCTCAAGAACCGCTACGGGCTTGATTTCGGGAACACCATGGACATGGACCCCGGGATCATGTATGAAGCGGCGGAGCAGGGCAACGTGGACGTAATCTGCGCCTTTGCCACCGACGGACGCATTGCCGCTTACAATCTGCAAAAACTGAAAGACGACAAGCAGTTCTTCCCGCCGTATTTCGCGGCCCCGGTAATTCGCATTGAATTTAAAGAGAAGTATCCGGACGCGGTCGATGCCCTGGAACGTCTCGGCGGTTTGATTGACGATAAGACGATGAGAAAGCTCAACTACCAGGTCGATGAAAAAAAACGCGAACCGGAAGAAGTGGCGGAACAGTTTCTGAAAGAGCAGGGCCTGCTCTGAACAGGGAGAAAAAAAGAAGGGAGTTGGACTATGGCGGGAATAGCGGGAATGTTCGGGGCGGGAAGCGATAAAGAACGTGCAGCCGGTATGATCGAAACCATGCGGCACCGGGGAGCCGACAGCCGTGAAATCAGGCAGTACGAACAGGCGGCCCTGGGTGTCTGCGCCGGGCGTCTTTCTCCGGCGCGGGGGAACGGGTTTACCCAAAAGGACAACATTGCTGTTTTGCTGGATGGGGAAATTTACAACGACCGGCCGCGGGGACAGTCCGACGCGGATGTTGTGATGGATGAGTTTGAGAAACACGGACTGGCTTTTCCCGCCTATCTGGAGGGGGTATTCGCCAGCGCGGTTTACGACGGCAAAGACGTGGTTCTTGCCAGGGATCCCGTCGGTGTGCGTCCCCTGTACGCTGGAACGGCTAAGAACGGCGCGCTGTGTTTCGCTTCCGAAATGAAGGCGCTGTCCGGGCTGGTTGAGGACGTGTGGGAAATGCATCCTTCAACTACGTATTCGGCGAGGCACGGAACCGGCGGGTACGTGGCGCGCCAGCCGGACATAACCATGCCGGCCGAAGCGGGGGAAGCCGCTGAAAAACTGCGCGTAATTCTCAGCGAATCGGTGAAACGCCGCATAGAGGACGGGGCCGTCGGCGCCTGCCTTCTGAGCGGCGGCCTGGACAGTTCGGTAATAGCCGCCGCGGCAAGAGAGATTGGAGCGGAAGTGCCCGCGGTGACCGTTGGGGTGGAAGGGGCGCAGGACCTGGAGAACGCGGAACTGATGGCTAAACACCTTAACATGAAACACGAGGTCCACATTTTCGACGCTTCGGAAATAGAGACAATGGTGCCGGAAGCGGTCCGGATCCTGGAATCATTCGACGAGGATTGCGTCAGCGGGGCGATATCAAATCTGTTCGCTTCCAGGCTGGCAAGCGGATTCACAAACTGCATCTTGAGCGGGGAAGGGGGAGACGAGCTTTTCGGAGGATATCATCTTCTGAAGGAACTGCCCACGGATCTCGACCGCCTGCATATGATGCACAAGCTCGTGGCCATAGCTTACAACACTGCCGTACAGCGGCTAGACAGGGCGATGATGGGTAACGGCATAAATTACAGGACTCCTTTCATCGATCCGCACGTGATAGCTTTCGCGGACTCAGCGCCTGTGCAATGGAAAATTCATCCGTCCGGGAACGGTACGCTCGTGGAAAAATGGATACTTCGCGAAGCTTTCAGAGACCTTCTGCCCGACAGAATATACAGGAGGGTCAAACTGAGATTTTCCGCCGGTACGGGAACGGACGACCTGATGGACGAAATAGCCGGCAGGAAGCTCGAAAAGGACGCATTCACGGAAGAGAGCCGGAACACGGAAGGCGGTTACAGGCTCAATTCTCCGAAGGAAATGTGGTATTACAGGATTTTCAAGGAGAACTTTCCCGGCCCTGCCTTCGAGAAGCTCGTAGGCAGGTGGGACCCCGGCAAATAGGATGAGTTTATTTAGATCCAGTGACCGTTTTCCGTTTTGCGGTTTATTTGTTCTTGTTCTATGCGCTTCCGCTCTTTCCGGCATGTGCGGCGAGGGTGAAAACAGCGAAGCCGCAAGAACCCGGCTCACAAACTGGAAACTTGAAAATATAACCATACCGAAGATCGATTTCAGGCAGGCGGATGTTCGGGATATCCTTGATTTTCTCACGGCAAAAAGCGCGGACCTCGATCCCGGCGCGGGAAATATGAAGGGCGTCAACATAGTGCTGGCCCTGAAACCGCGCGCCGGAGAAAAAATCACCCTGCCCGCGCTCACCCTCAGGGCCAGGGGACTGAAGCTGGGAGAAACTCTTGATGTCGTTACGGAAATGGCGGGGTTAAGGTACTTCGTCCGGGGCAATGTTATATTCGTGGTTTCGCCCGACGCAACCGAAGAGCAGATGCTGATACGCATGTACGACGTTCTTCCCGTGATAGAGTCGCGTATCGAAAAGCCGGGCCGCGAGATCAGGTAACAGGAAAGCATCGTACCCTTGAAAGTGAGCTATGATATCTCCGAAGATGGTTCCACAACCATCGAGAACTACAACAACGCCGCGCCTTTCGCGAATTTCTTTCCGGGAGTGGCCGGCCTGGACGGCGTGCCGCTCTGGTGTTTCTTCGTCAACCGCGGACAGTGCGTGAGTTCATTCGGCGTGCGCAACAAGTCCGGAGCCATGCTGGATTTTTCACCGGCGGTGGACGCTTACCGGTTGACGCCCCTGGGCGGTTTCCGCACGTTCCTGAAAGTCGCGGGGCAGTATTACGAACCGTTCCGGCCCGGAAGGGGTCCCCGCGAGTACGGCTGTGTATCTACTCTTTCCTTTAATCCTGCCGAGCTGAACCTGAAAGAAATAAACCCGCGTCTCAACGTTGAAGTCAACGTTACCTTCATGACTGTCCCGCGGGAACTGTACCCTGCTCTTGCCCGCCGCGTCAGCGTCACCAATACCGGCAGTGAAACAGTCTCAATTGAATGGATCGACGGTCTTCCAAGGGTCCTGCCGTTCGGCCTTGACCACATGGACATCAAGCACATGATGAACACGCGTTCGGGCACGGCGGTGGCGGCCAACCTGGAAAACCGCGCGCCCGTCTTCCAGACCCGCAAACTGTCGGCGCAGGGCGCGGAAGGCGGCGGACATTTCGCCCTTCACTGTGACGAAGAGGGGCTGATGCCGCCGATTGTGGATCCCGCATGCGTGTTCGGGCCGGACACCGGCCTTGACCTTCCCCGCGCTTTTCTCGACGCGCCTTTCAGTGTGCCGCGCGGCCAGCTTTGCGAAGGGCTTCTCTTCACCGCGATGATGGCAAAATCCGTGGAAATCCCCCCCGGCGAAACCGTCGCAATTCACGCGCTTTACGGGCACGTCAACGGGCGGGCAAAACTGGAGAGTATCTCCGCCTCCGCGTGTACCCCGGGCTGGTTTAAGCAGAAGCGGGAGGAAAACCGCCGCCTGATCAGTGAGATTACCAATCCCTGCGCCGTTTTCTCCGCGGACGTTACGTACGACAACTACTGCCGGGCGACTTTTCTGGATAACGTACTGCGGGGCGGATTGCCGGTTAACCTTCCGGATGCTTCGGGCCGCAAACGGGTCTTTTACGTCTATTCCAGAATTCACGGGGACCTTGAGCGCGACTACAATCATTTCGAAGTGGAACCGTGTTTCTGGTCCCAGGGCAACGGCGGGTACCGGGATATAGCGCAGAACCAGCGCAACGCCATTTACGTGAACCCCGACGTCCTCGAGAGCAATATCCGGACCTATACAGATATGATTTTCCTGGACGGTTACAATCCGCATTACCTTTTCGGAACTGTGTTCAGGCTTGAAGAGGGCGTCGTTCCGGGCGAAGCCGCTGCCGAAGCCGGGGCGGGAGGTGAAGGTACGGCCGTGTTGACGGAGATACTGAAAAGAGAATTCACCCCGGGAGGGCTTCTTACGGCCGTTGCCGAAAACAGAATTAAAACCGCCGTACAGCCGCTGGAATTTCTCGGCCGGGTAATGGCGAAAAGCTTTGCCGTGCACAAAGCCGACACCATCAGCGGTTTCTGGACGGACCATTTCCACTACAACCTGGATTTCATAGACAGCTTTCTCTCCCTCTATCCCGACTGCAGGAAAGAACTTTTCTTCGACGACAGGACTTACCGTTTCTGCCGCGGCGAAGCGTTTGTCAGACCGCGTTCAGAACGCGTAGTGATTGAAGACGGCATACCGGTACAAAAGAATTTCCTGGATACGAACCGCGAGCCCTGGCCGCCTCTGCCGCTTCCGGTCCAGGGAGTAAGGATCGGCCGCGGCGCCGGAGAAGTCTACGAAACGTCTCTGTTCGAGAGGCTCTTCGCGCTGGTGCCGGTGAAAATGGCCACGCTGGATCCCTTCGGAATGGGCATTGAATTCGAAGCGGGAAAAGCCAACTGGAACGACGCTCTGCACGATATGTCCCGCCACTTCGGGTCCAGCATAAACGAAACTATAGAGCTTCGAAGGCTTGTGGACCTGTTGACGGACGTCCTCCCGGACGCCGGGTCGGCTGAAATACGACTGCCCGGGGAAGTCGCGGACCTCGTGGACGCGGTGAGCGCGGCGCTCCGGGATACGGCGGGCGACGATCCGGATTCGCTGTTTGAATACTGGGACCGCACGAACACCGCCAAGGAAACCTTCCGTGCTTCAACACGTGACGGCATAGACGGGGAGGAAAAGACACTTGGGGCGAACGCGGCCGCGGCTTTTCTGAAGGCGTGCCGCGAAAAACTGGACAGCGGCATTGAACGCGCCATTGACGGGAAAACCGGTCTTATTACGAGCTACTTCTATCACCGGCTTGTCGAGTACGAGACCGTGAAAAAAGACGGCCGCGTCGTGGTGGTGCCCGGACGATTTGAACAGCACGGCCTGACGGACTTTCTGGAAGGGCCGATGCATTACCTCAGGTCCTCCCGGGATGAGGATGAAGCCCGGAGCCAGTATCTGGCGGTGCGCAACTCCCCGCTTTACGATACCGAGCTTGAAATGTACCGGGTCAGCGAGCCCCTCGGCAGAGTTTACGAACAGATGGGAGCGGCATGCGCCTGGCCGCCGGGGTATCTCGAAAACGCGTCCATATGGCTGCACATGGAGTACAAGTTCCTGCTGGAGGTCCTGAAATCCGGACTGCATTCCGAGTTCTGGCGGGACATGCGAAAAGCCCTCATTCCCTTCCAGCCCCCGGAACGCTACGGCCGCTCGGTCCTGGAGAATTCCTCCTTCCTGGTCACTTCCGCGCATCCGTGCCGGGAGTGGCACGGCCGGGGTTTCTATGCGCGTCTCAGCGGGGCCACTGCGGAGTTTCACGACATGTGGATACACGCCAACTGCGGCAACGCGCCTTTTGAGACGGACGGCGGGGGCCGCCTTCGTTTCCGTCTCCGGCCCGTACTGCCCGCGTGGCTGTTCGCCCGCGCGGAACGGAAGGTCAACTGGCTCAGGGATGGAGAAACAAGAGAATCCGTTCTGCCCGCCGATCACTACGCCTTCGTGCTTTTCAACAGGACCCTGGTGGTTTACGTGAACCCCGGGAAGAAGAACACCTTCGGCGAAGACGGGGTCTCTCCCGCGCGTTACGTGCTCCGGTTCGAAGACGGCGGTTCAGCGGAGGCAAGCGGATGCTCCGTCGATGACCCGCTTGCCCGCCGCATCCGCGAAGGCGACGTCAGCGAGATCACCGTGTATCTCGCCGCAGATGGTTCAGTCGAATCTTAGATTCACTGCGAGATCCATGGGCGCCCATTCCGGAATCGGGAGACTTTCCACGCGTTTCCTGTTCTTGTCGCGGTTCAGTGATTTTTCCAGGGATTCCCGAAGGTCGTCAATCAGGTCTCTTTCCAGCCACGGCGGCGTGTCGTGCAGATCGGCTTCCAGAATGTCGACGACTGCTTCGTACGAAAGACGCGTCCGGGAGTCTTCGCGGACGACTTTCACGTTTATTGTCCCGAAGAGGTTCTTTACGTCGGCGGTTTTGCGGGCGGCAATCAGGCTGTCCTCAAACCATATTTTCACGCGTCCGGAGGCCTCGAAAAAGAATTTACGGCTCGTGACGGGAGTAAGAACTGGACCGGACTGTGACCTCAGCGCGAACGTTACGAATTCGGGCTCATAAACTACTTCATAATGTCCAAGAAACCATTTCTTCTTCCGCCTCAGTTTCTCGACAAGTTCCGTTTCCAGCGATCTGTTGACCTCCTCAACCGGAAGCCTGCCTTCGAGCACCGGTCCGTTACGGGTGTCTTCCAGGATGAGTTTCAGCGGTATCGATTCGCCTCCGGGCAGGGAGAACTCCCCGGGCCGCCAGTAACCGTCGACGCACAGTCCTTTTTCGACCAGTTTCCGGGGCAGAGCCGCCGCGGCCGGATACGCGGCGGTGATTATTTCCATAAGCCGCTCAGGCTCTATCCGGAGAGACAGGCCCCTTTTGAGGCTTTCGGACGCTTTCCGGCGCCTGATGGCTGTGACGGTTACTTCACGGGTTTCGTAAGGCAGATATCCGGAAAGGATTTTCCTGAGCAGGATACCGGCGGGCCCCCCGAACCAGCAGGCGGCAATTACCGCCGCGGCGATAAGCGCGAGCGCCGCGCGCCTGAAGCGCTTGGTGGACGGTTTCTTATCTCCGGTATCCTTCACCGGCCGAAGACCTCCGCGATTCCGTGTATTTTATGATATCGTTCATCATTTTCACCGATTCCACAGGGTATTTGCCCGAAGCCGTTTCACCCGAAAGCATGGCGCAGTCGGTGCCGTCCAGAACCGCGTTTGCCACGTCGGCCGCTTCCGCGCGGCTGGGGCGTTTCCTCCGGGCCATGCTCTCGAGCATCTGAGTGGCGGTTATCACGAGTTTACCGCACTCATTGCATCTGCGGATAATGTCCTTCTGAATCATGGGCACCTTGTAGACGGGCATGGCTATGCCCATGTCTCCCCGGGCGATCATAATGCCGTCGGACGCTTTTATGATAGATTCCAGGTTTCTGACGGCGTCACGCGATTCTATCTTGGCTATTATGCCGCAGTCGGGATGACGTTTTTTCACCAAGTCGCGTACGGCCGCCACGTCCGCGCCGGTCCGCACAAAGGAAAGCGCGATGAAATCAACTTCGTGCTCAACTCCGAATTCGATGTCCTCGCGGTCCTTTTCCGTGGGCACCGGGAAGTCCAGCTTTACGCCGGGCATGTTCACCCCTTTGCGGCTGAAGAGCCTTCCGCCTTCGATAACGGTGGTTCTCACGGTATGAGCGGTTCTGGAATCGGCTCTCAGGACCAGGTTGCCGTCGTCTATGAATATAAGCTGTCCTTTCGGTATCCGGTTCAGGTCGCCTGAATAATCGAAGGGTACGGTTGAAGCCCCTGATGCCTTCGCGGACCTGTTAAGGACAATCCGCCTGCCCTTGGCCAGTTCCATTCCCTCCTCGCTTTCAATCCGTCCCACGCGTATGCGGAAGCCTTCGAGATCCTGCATTATTTTTACGCGGCGGCGGTATTTAGCGTTGATTTTCCGGACGGTCTGAAGAAGACGCAGATGCGAGGCGTGACTGCCGTGGGAAAAGTTAAGACGGACAATGTCGAGGCCCTGTCTGACCATGCGGCGAATTACGCCGTATGTATCGCTGGCCGGCCCCAGTGTGGCGATTATTTTTGTTGTCGGTGCGTTCGGCATAGGCGTGAGTGCTTCATTACGCAACTGAAAGCATGCGCTCCACGGCTTTACGGGCGCCCCGGGCCGTGTGTTCGGGAACGTTTACCTCACAGCGTTTTTCCGCGAGAGAGGCCCGCACTTTTTCCAGGGTTATACGTTTCATATCCGCGCATACCGCCGGCTCGGGCATTCCGTAAAAGAGCTTGCCGGGATTTGCTTTTTCCAGCGTGTAAAGAAGACCCGATTCGGTGCCGACTATGAATTCCTTCTTGGGCGATGAGCGCGCGAACTTGAGCATGCCGCCGGTGGACAGTATCTCATCGGCTGTCTTCCGAACGGGAGCCGGGCACTCGGGATGCACTATGACCACGGCGTCCGGGTGCGCGTTCCTAACGGCGAGTATTGCCCCGGGGGTAATGGCAACGTGGGTGGGGCAATAGCCGGGCCACAGCAGGAGAGGCCGCCCGGTTTTATCCCGGACGTGTTCTCCGAGATTTCCGTCGGGAACGAAAATTATTTCTTCGCTTTCAGACAGCGATTCTACAACCGCTGTCGCGTTTGACGACGTACAGCAGACGTCGCTTTCCGCTTTGACTTCGGCCGTACTGTTGACGTAACAGACCGTCTTCGCCCCCGGGTGTTCCGATTTCATCCTGCGCAGTTCTTCGGCCGTGATCATGTCCGCCATGGGACAGCCCGCCTCCGGGTCGGGGATCAGGACTTTTTTCCCGGGGCAGAGGATGGCGGCGGTTTCAGCCATGAAGTGAACGCCGCAGAAGACAATGACATCCGCGTCGGTGCCGGCCGCGCGGCGGCTGAGCTGGAGGGAATCGCCGGTGAAGTCGGCTATGTCCTGGATTTCGGGGATCTGGTAATTGTGGGCCAGTATGACGGCGTTTGCGGACCTGCGGAGGCTGTTTATCTCCGCGATGAGCGGTGCGGGTTCTGCTGAAGCTGAAGAAGACACGGTGATTCCTCCTTGTTTGGTGTAATGTACATTTCTTTGTGGATTGAGGCAAGGGGCATGCCGGGCAGGTTCGGTACGGCCACTCCCCCGCGCCACACGCGGGTTGGAGCCCGGAGCGCGGGGCCTTGCAGAAGCGGCAGGCTTGCGATCCGATTTGCGAATCCTCCGGAAGCGAAATGCGTGACGCAACAGCCTGCATCGCTGGCGGCGTACTGGAGGTACTGTAGCGCCGCTTATCCGCGATGCAAAAATGAAAAACCGCAAGTTAAAATGTTTGCATAACAGGGCGGCAGTTTATAGTATGCGGAATCAATCAGGAGGACATTAATGATGAAACCATCCCGTTTTATTCTTTTTCTCGCGAGTATCATGTTTCTGATCCCGGCCGCGGGCCGGGCGCAGGACAAGGAGGAAATCGGGCATTTCCAGATATCCTTGAGTCCCAAGAGACAAATAGTCAATGAGTACGCCTCGATAGAAGGCCTGCGTCTGAGCCTGCCTTACTCCCGCAACCGCAACGTAAGAGGCCTGGATTTAGGGTTTGTCAATCGTGCGGAAGGATACTTCGAAGGTTTAGGTATAGGTGTCCTGATGAACAGCTGTCGGGACGGAATGCGGGGCATGACCATATCCCCGTGGAACGCTGTGGAGTATGACGCCAAGGGCGCCCAGATAGGCCTGCTCAACACCATGGGCATGGAAATCATGGGTTGCCAGATCGGCTTGCTCAACCTGTGCGATACGCTGAGAGGTTTCCAGATTGGAGGATACAATTACGCCTGGCGGGTAACCGGGACCCAGATCGGGGTAGTTAATATAACCGGCTACCTGAAAGGATTTCAAATCGGCCTGGCCAATGTGATAACCGACCGGTATCACTGGCGAATGCTTCCCATAGTAAGAGGCGGCTGGTAGACGGTTTCAGTTGCCGTTTTCTTCGCCTATCAGATCTTCGTCGATTACAATTGCGGAAACCGGGCATTCATCGGCGGTGTGCTCAACATCGTTGGCGAACTCCTGTGGAACCGGATCCAACTGGACTTCCGCGTACTGGTCGCCGATCTGAAAAACGTCCGGGCACAATTCCACACAGAGTCCGCACGCGATGCAGTCTTCAGTGACTTTAACCTGCACGATAATTCACCTCCTTATTCAAACTCTTTAACCAATCGGCGGAATTCTTATCAGAATCATACGGGGGTGGGAAGGGGGAAAATAGATTTTTTAAATTGTCCCTTCACGCGAGCTTTTTATCGTATATACGGTAGGTTTTGTAGTGATCGGGATCCAGCGCGTGCGTGATGGTCCTGTTTGACAGGTCGTTATCTTCGAGCACCCAGGAAGCCTCTCCCCGGTTATAGCCGCGCGCCGATCCCCTCTTTACGGTTTCCAGGGTCAGCAGGGCCGCAATTCCCATGTGGCGGTATTTCGGCAGAGCGGCTATGCCGAATATCCTGACCTCCCGGTTCTTTTTCATCTCCCGCCTGAACCTTAAGTAACCGGCGGGAAAGAGGCGGCCCCGGGCTTTCAGTAGCCCCCTGTTGACGTTGGGCAGGGCCAGGGACACTCCGGCCTGTTCGCCGTTTACTTCCGCCAGAAGCACTATTTCCGGATCAACTACCCGTTTCAAATCCGAAGCTGTTTCAAGGACTTCACGCCGCGCAACGGGCACGTAGCCCCAGTTCGATTTCCTGGCCTCTTCGAACACGTTCATCACGTTTATTATGTCCGCGGTGTAGTTTTTCATGTCGAGCGGCCTGACGGAGATCTCGGGATGCCGGCGCTTCAGCCCGTCGGCTATTTTCTGAAGGCGGCGGTGCAGGGAGCTTTCAGGCATGAGCGCTTCGGCCTTTACAAGATAAGCGTAAAGATCCCTGCATTTCCCGTAACCGGCGTTTTCAAAAAAAACCTCATACCCGGGCGGATTGTACGGCATCAGAACCATCGGCGGGTGGTCAAAGCCCTGGATCAGCAGTCCGCATTCCGAGTTCATTGAAGGGTTCACGGGTCCGCGAGCGGTATCCATGCCCTTCTCCTTCAGCCAGCGCTCGGCGCGCCGGAACAGTTCTACCGCGGCCTCGGCGTCTTCGGTGTCGCATTCGAAAAAACCGAAAAACCCGGTACGGTCGCTGTAGCGGCGGTTGTGAGCGTCATTCTTTATGGCCGCGATTCTGCCGACGGGTTGTCCGCCGCGCACGGCGAGGAAGAGCTTCATTTCACCGTGTTCGAAAAAGGCAGTTTTCCCTTTCAGGGTCCGCATCCGGGAACTCCGCAGAGGGGGAACCCAGTTCGGATTGCCTCTGTAAAGGCGGAAAGGCAGATCGAGAAAATCTTCAAGTTCAGCCCGTTTGCCGGCGGAAACGATTTCCAGGTCCGGACTCATGCGGCCGAATAAGCGGTGTTTTCAGAGACGTTCAAGTGCGGATGCCTAAGCCTGTTCATTGCTTTAAGAAAGACATTCACGTCGTGGCGCGCGTGAGCGGCGGTGGGAATAACGCGAAGAATGGAAGTGCCCATCGGGACGGCCGGGTAGAGCACGGCGCTGGCCCATATGTTGTGCTCGTTAAAAAGAGCGGTGGACATGTGAACGGCATCGATTCCATTTCCGGTTATCGGCGTTATCGGGGATTGAGTACTGCCGATGTCGTAGCCTGCCTTGCGGAGGCCTTCCTGCAGATGCTGTGCGTTGCGCCACAGCGCTTTCCGTCGCCGCTTGGCCTTTCGCAGAAGCTGAAGGGATTCAAGGGTAGCGGCGGCCACGCACGCGGGCATGGCCTTGGTAAAGAGAATCGTGGGAGCGGTGTATTTGAGATACTCTATGACTGATGCTTCTCCAGCCGCGAAACCGCCGGTTGTGGCAACGGCCTTGCTGAAAGTACCTAGGTGAAGGTCCACGCGGTCTTCCACGCCCAGCATTTCGGCCGTGCCTCGGCCGTTTTCACCGCAGACCCCCGTTCCGTGCGCGTCGTCGACCAGAAGCCTTGCTCCGTATTTCTCGCACAGGTCGCACAGTTCCGGCAGGGGCGCAACGTCCCCCTGCATGGAGTACACACCGTCAACTACCACCATGCGGGCCTGTGAGGAGGGGATTTCAAGAAGTATCGCCTCGAGATGCTCCAGATCGTTGTGCCGGAAGAAACGCACCCGGGCCCCCGACATTTTCGCGCCCGCCAGCAGGCTGGCGTGAGCGTAACGGTCAAGAATCAGCAGGTCTCTCGGACTGGCAAGGGCCGCTATGGTTCCCATCATGGTATGGGCGCCGTTACTGAAGACAAGGGATCTTTCGGTGCGCTTGAATTCCGCGATCTGCTGTTCCAGTTCCAGGTGCAGATCTATGGTACCCGTCAGGGGCCGGGCACCCATCGGAGCGCTCACACCGTATTTTTTTACTATTTCAACGGCGGCTTTCCGCACTTTGGCGTGGCTGGCAAGGCCCAGATAGTCGTTGGTGCTGAACTGCAGGACGCGGCGTCCGTTCAGGTTGATCCAGGGGCCCGCGTTGTTCAAGGGGGAGCGGCGGAACAGGGTACTTTCCGCCATGGCCCTGTCTTCCTGTCTTACTATCCGCGACTCCTTATGGAACTTCACGCATTTGTCGAAAATATCGGCCATAACTTCCTTCTTTCCGTTCACCCGCCACTGCCGACAGTGTGGGAAGTAGATGTTATTTGAGAATAAAACGCAAGGAATTTCCTTTGGCATTCCGCACCGCCGCTCTGGTATCCTGCCTCCGTGAAAAAACTCGCGGTACTGGCGGTAGAGGCGGCAATACGGCGCCGCACGGCACAGCTGGAAGAATCCGGCCGCGATCCGGCCGCTTCCCAGTCGCGTCTTCTGCGCGGCCTGCTTGGGCGCGCGGCTGCTACGCGCCTGGGCCGTAAACACGGTTTTTCGAAGATCCGTACCCCCGAAGAATACCGCTCGGCCGTGCCCCTTGCCGACTACGAAACCGCCTCCCCCGAATGGCACGAGGCGTTTGAAGGCGCCCGCGACGTGACCTGGCCGGGACACGTCCGCTATTTTGCCCTTTCTTCGGGCACTACCGCCGGCAACAAGCTCCTGCCTGTTACCAGAGAAGCCATCGCTTCCAACAAGAGGTCCGGCGCGGCGCTTCTCGCCTTTATGGCGCGGCGGGTCGGCGCGGAGACGATTCTGGACGGGAAATTCTTTTACCTCGGCGGTTCGACTTCCCTGAGGAAACGGGGCAGAAGCCTCTACGGCGACGCCTCCGGAATAATGGGCAGACACATACCGTTTTACGCGCACGGCAGGTATCTGCCGGAGGCGGACATAGCGTGTGTTGCCGACTGGGAGCGGAAGATTCGTATGATCGTGGAACGTTACCTGACCTCCAGGGTCCGCGTGCTGTCCGCCTGTCCTTCCTGGGCGGCGCTTCTGTTTAAGGAAATGATTGCTTCGGGAGGCGGCAACGCGGGGACCCTGTGGCCGGACTTTGCGTGTTTCGTGTCATACGGCATGGCCTTTGAACCCTATGGGAAGTCCTTTGAAGAATACATAGGCCGCCGAATAGCTTACATGGACACGTATTCATCCTCCGAAGCGGGAATGACGGCCATACAGGAAGAACCGGGCGGGCCGTTGCGGATGCTCGTGGACAACGGTGTCTACTACGAATTCATTCCCGCGGAGCGGGCCGGAGACGCGAAAGCGCCGCGCCTGCATTTCGGCGAGGTGGAAACGGGCAGGGACTACGCTTTAGTCGTTTCCACAAACGGCGGCATCTGGGCCTATCCTCTTGGCGACGTGATACGTTTCGAAAGCGTACAGCCGCCGCGGGTGAGATTCGCGGGGCGCACCAGGATCGGCTTGAGCGCTTTCGGAGAACACGTGACCCTTGAGATGATGGAAAAAGCCGTGGGAAAAGCCTGCGAAAAAACCGGGGCGGTTCTCAGCGACTACACCGTGTGGCCGCGTTATCCTTCTGTTGAAGAACCCGTTCCGGTTCACAGGTGGATATTTGAATTCGACTCGCCGCCCGGAAACGAAAGCGAATTCATGAAAACCGTGGACTCCGAAATCCGCGCGCGGAGCGAGGACTACGACACCCATCGCCGCGGCGATTACGGGCTCAGGCCGCCGGTCATGATAACGGTGTCTCCCGGCACGTTTTACGAGTGGATGAAGGAAAAAGGCAAGCTGGGCGGCCAGCACAAGGTGCCGCGGGTGGCGCGCTCGGACGCCATGGCCGAAGAATTGCTGAAAATCTCCGACCGGCGTGTTATCCGCTGAACTTACTTGGACAAACGGAAGGAAATGCTCGTTTTAAGATGGACCGTGGTGGACCGTGGGGCCAACCCTTGAATTAGTATTTAAGCATTATTCTGCCTTGCGAAGAAGACAAATCAGCGACGGGGCCACGGGGTCAGCGTCCCTTAAAAAACACATAAGCTCCTGCCGGACTGTCACTATGCGAACTTGGCCAGCCGGACGATGAAGTTGTGCCTGCAGCGTCTGAGTAACGACTGGCAACAGCGGTATAAACATCCGATCCTGGTGGCCGAGAGCTTTGTTGACGGGCAGTTTTTTCGAGGCACGGCGTACCGGGTCAGTGGCTGGAGGCAGCTGGGGCAGACCGGCGGGTATGGCAGATGCGGCCTACGCCGGGTATGAATCCCCCGATTGCGTTGTGTCAAAAGAGAAGATTGCTAAAAATCCAAACAAGGTGTATATTAATAACATGAAAACAATACGATATGTCCACTGGCAATATGAAAATATGTGGTTGGGATATCTGGAGGATTATCCCGATTACATGACTCAAGGAGAAACCCTTGAGGAACCTTCAGGAAAATCTTAAGGATCTTTATGACGACCTCACAGGCGGGCACATCCCTGGTGTCCGCAAGGTGGCGGAGCTTCAAATCGCATGAAGCGAAAAGAATTGATCTGCAAGATCGAGAAGCCTGTCAGTTGGAGGAAATAATATGATTAAAGTCCATCCAGAATACGTGGTTGACGAAAAACAGAACCCCAAATCTGTCATCCTTCCTGTTTCCGAGTGGCAACGCGTTGTCGAGGATCTCGAGGAACTCGACGATATCAGAACCTACGACAAGGCGAAAGCCGGCCCTCAGGACGCCATCCCTTTCGAGCAAGCCGTGCGAGAGATTCGAGAGGGATATGATACGTGACGTACGCAGTCGATATTCTGCGTCGGGCTCAACGGCAACTCGCGAAAATCAACCGTCAGGACCACGCACGCATCATTGCAGCCATTGAATCCCTTGCGGAGAATCCTCGCCCTCCCGGCTGCAAGAAGCTTTCGGGCCGGCCTGCTTGGCGTATTCGCATCGGTTCATACCGCGTGATTTACGAAATCCATGATGACAGGCTTGTAGTCTTGGTGGTCGCGATCGGAGATCGAAAAGAAGTCTACAGATAGCGAACGACGAAATTGGGCTTAGTCGTAGTCCTCGCCGCCCGCCCACTTCCGCTGTCGCTTCAAGTAAGACGTCTGTCTTAGAGATCAAGGTAGCCCCTAAGCCTAGACGTAATATCTTTCCGCAGTTCTGGGCCAATCTTGCCCAGCGTCCTCCTGATCAGGGTCTGCTTAAGTGTTACCAGCTTGTTAATTCTAAGGGCCGATGATTTTCTGAGGCCCGTTTTAGTGAATTCCTTATGGCCTGAATCCACCACTAGATCATATCTTGAAATACGTGCGGTGTTTGAAGTCACCAAAAGGAAAAGCCCGTCATCCTGCGCAGAATTTTCGGAGTCAGGCGACAGGACTACAGCGGGCCGCACCTTAGTACCAGTTAGGTCAGTGAATGGATATGAAAGAAGAACGACGTCCCATTTCTTCATCCTTATCAATCCGTACTGGAATACAGGTCTTCTTCTGGTGAATCCAGGAACTGGTAAGCGCCGGACTCCACGGCAGATCTGATAACCTCATCGTCCGAGAGTTCCTGTGCCATAAAAATCTTGAATTCGAAGAACGATGATGCGAAATCATCATCGAAAAACACTTGATCTGCATCCCGTGGGCTACCCTCGATACGAACAGCGGGTTTTTCTTTGACAAGGATACTCATGTCTGGTTCCCCCTGGTTTTGGTTTGCGTTACACGAAACGGCCTCTGCAATACCGGGGCCCCCTCATATAAAAAGTCAATTCGGTGTTTGCCGGGAGCTCGAAAAGGTGCGTTGTTGAACTCAAAGTTTATCTCCACTACATGAAGGGGACTCTGAAAGTTGATTTCTCCCTCTGCGCCGAATAGTTCTTCGTCTTCGTTGTTTTCGTTGACACACCGGACCTTAGCTTTTCCTTTGCCGTGACCACCGGTTAACGATACAAAGATACATAATCGAGGGTGGCGACATGGAAATTGCTTCGCAGAGATTTGGTTGAAGATCCCGATCAGGCTCTTCTTGTTTGTGCCTGCCTCTGTCATCACCTGATCGCAAATAACCAGGGCAACTCCCATCGGTGCACGTGCTTTAGTCGACACGGATGTCATCTCCTGCTGTTGTGATAATCACACGCTTCACATGTATCATGCTAGAGCATTGTCTTACCGGTTTGCAAGGTACAATTTCGTTTAACGGTAACGTTTTTGAGAAATAATGTCGACGAGCGGCTGTAGACACTTATCCGGCCGCACAGGTGCACTTTTCCTTCTCTCTTTTGTGTATTGCGCAGGGGGCGCTCGCGTATTATGTTTTTGGTGCAGGCATGATACTGGACCGGGGCCAGCTTAGCTCAGTCGGCAGAGCAAGTGATTTGTAATCACTAGGTCGTCAGTTCGAATCTGACAGCTGGCTCCATATTCAGCAGTCAGGATTTTCCCGGATCGGCAGGATGGAGAAGTGCGGCGGTTGGTATGCAGAAACTCAAGAAGCCGGAGTGGCTGAGGGCGAAGATCCCGACGGGCCCGGAGTACTCGCGCCTCAGGAACATCGTGGATTCGCTGGGCCTGCACACGGTCTGCCGGGAAGCGATGTGCCCCAACATCGGAGAATGCTGGGAACACGGCCATGCCACTTTGATGATCCTGGGCGATACCTGCACCCGCAACTGCGCCTTCTGCGGCGTCGGCTCGGGAAAGCCGGAAAAGGCCGACCCGGACGAGCCGCGGCGGGCGGCCGAGGCGATTCGCAGAGCGGGACTGCAAAACGTGGTCCTGACTTCCGTGACCCGGGACGATATGCCCGACGGCGGGGCCGCGATATGGGCCGAAACCATAAGGCGTGTCCGGGAGATTTCACCGGACATTACCGTTGAAGTGCTGGTGCCGGATTTCCGCGGATCGGATGAAGCGCTCGGCGCGGTGTTCGAGGCGGAGCCGGATGTGTTCGGCCACAATCTCGAAACGGTCCGTTCGCTGTATCCGGCGGCAAGGCCGCAGGCGGATTACGACAGGTCCCTTGACGTAATCAGGGCGGCACGCGAATACGGGCTGGTTACGAAAACGGCTGTAATGCTGGGACTCGGCGAAACAATGGAGGAAGTGGACGGGTTGATGGAGGACGCGGCCGGGGCGGGATGCGGGATATTCTACGCCGGGCAGTACCTTCAGCCGACGGCTTTGCACCTTCCGGTGAGCCGTTACGTGACGCCGGAGGAATTCGAAGGGCTCAAAAAGTCCGGGCTCGCGAAGGGACTGGAAGTTGTTGTGTCCGGGCCCCTGATAAGGAGTTCCTACTACTCCGAAGAGCAGGCGTCGTACACGGCGGAAAGGGCAAAAGCGAAAATTGAAAATCAGGCGGTTTGATCTCGATTCCTTCTTTCTCCTGGCCGAAAAAGCCAGGCGGCCTTTTCACGACCGGTACCTGGCCATGTATTCAAACGCGTGGGACGGGATAGTAACCGATCCCGTGCTGATGACTGTCCCCTTCGACGATCACGTGGTTCATCGCGGCGACGGCGTGTTTGAAAGCCTGAAATGCGTAAACGGCGCGGTGTACAACATGAATGCGCATCTGGAGAGGCTAGGCCGGTCGGCGGAGGCCCTTGACCTTGAGCCGGCCGGGAACATGGATGAAATCGGCGCTCTGGTACTGGAAACCGCGCGTGCCGGCGGAAGACGGAACTGCTCTATTCGCGTCCTGGTTTCCCGGGGGCCGGGCAGTCTTGGTGTGAGTCCGGCGGACTGTCCGCAGACCGGCCTGTACGTGGTCGCGGCCGTTCTGAAAGAGCCTTTCATGAATACACACCCGGAAGGGGCGCGGGTTATCTCCAGTTCCATACCGGTGAAGCGCCCGGAATACGCCCGCGTGAAATGCTGTAATTACCTTCCGAATGTGCTGATGAAGAAAGAGGCCCTTGAAAGGGAAGCCGATTTTGCCGCCGGATTTGACGACGAAGGATTGCTGGCCGAGGGAGCCACGGAGAACATGGGCATCGTCACGAAGGACGGACGGCTTCTTTTCCCGCGCCTGGACGGTATTCTCAGGGGCACAACCATGGTAAGGGTACTGGAACTGGCGCAGGAGCTGGTGTGTTCCGGCAGGCTTGCCGCCGCGGAATATTCGGATATCACAAAAAAAGACATGAAGGAAGCGGATGAAATGCTGGTCGTCGGCACGACCCTTGACGTGGTGGCGGTGAAGGAATTTGACGGTGAGACGATCGGCGCGGGTCAGCCGGGGAAAATCCATTCGCAGTTGAGCGGGCTTCTCAGGCGTGATATCCGCTCCAACAGTTCAATGCGGACGGCGGTGTTTGAATGAGTTGCGGGTGAGCCGCCCCCTGATGGAACGCGGTAAAGGGCCGAAAGCCGGCACCAGGACGCCGCGAAATTTTCCATAGCCAAAGCCGTGCGGCGGTGATACGTTGGCAACTTGTTTTTTGCCGCATCGGAAACGTGATATGAATTTCAAGAAAGCTCTCAAGGAAGGATGCTGTACGGCCCACCTGAAAGGTGAGACCAAAGAAGCCATAATCGAGGAGATGATCGGCATGCTGGAATCCGCGGGGCTTATAAGGGATCGCGTTGAGGCGCTTGAATCCGTAATGTCCCGCGAGAGAAAGATGTCGACCGGGATGCAGTGCGGCGTTGCCATACCCCACGGCAAGACTTCGGCGGTAAAAAAACTCGCGACTGCCATTGGCCTCAAAAAAGAAGGCGTCGATTTCGAGGCCATGGACGGAAAACCGTCGAGGATTTTCGTGATGACGCTTTCGCCGGTCGATCACAGCGGACCGCATATTCAGTACCTGTCGGAGATCAGCAAACTGCTCA
Source organism: Kiritimatiellia bacterium (assembly GCA_046483125.1). Classification (GTDB taxonomy): domain Bacteria; phylum Verrucomicrobiota; class Kiritimatiellia; order UBA8416; family JAWODU01; genus JAWODU01. Next base: position 19,346 of record JAWODU010000019.1, on the reverse strand, counting down.
GCAACCCGAAAATCCGCGAACGTATCCTGCAGGCCGAATCCGCCGCGGAAATTATCAGAATCCTTGCGGGGTGATCACAGATGCTCAGTTCAATAATACGGCTTGTTTTCCAGCTCGCCGTCATCCTGATTGTCGCCAAAACTTTCGGATGCCTGTTTACGCGTTACCTGAAACAGCCGCGGGTCCTGGGCGAAGTGATAGCGGGCATGGTGATAGGACCGTACGCCCTGGGGGGCATGAGCATTCCGCTGATCGGCAAAGCTCTTTTTCCGCTTAACGGAAGCCACGGAACACTGCCGGTCAGCATGGAGCTTTACAGCCTGGCGGCGATAGCGTCGGTTGTTCTGCTTTTCCGCGCTGGCCTGGAAACGGATCTTTCACTGTTCGCGAAGTACTCGCTGGTCGGCACGGGTATAGGCGTGGGGGGTGTGGTTGTGTCGTTCGCGCTTGGCGATCTCATAGCAGTGTGGTGGGGGGTCGCCGATTCGTTTCTGGACCCTCCGGCGCTCTTCCTGGGAACCGTTTCCACGGCAACTTCCGTGGGCATTACCGCGCGTATACTTTCGGAAAACAGGAAAATGTCTTCACCGGAGGGTGTGACAATACTGTCCGGCGCCGTTCTGGATGACGTGCTGGGAATGGTGGTTCTTGCGGTAGTCGTAAGCGTTTCCCAGCGGGCAGGTTCGTCGGGAGGTCCCGGCTGGCGAAATGCTGCGGGGGTGGCCGGTAAGGCCCTGGGACTGTGGATCGGCTGTTCGCTGTTAGGGATTCTGCTGGCGCCGAGGCTGACGCGCCTGCTGAAATGGTTCAAATCCAACGACGTGATAGCGGCCACTGCTTTCGGCGTTGCCCTGTTCCTGGCGGGACTGTTCGAACTCGCGGGGCTGGCCATGATAATCGGCGCTTACGTGGCGGGCTTTTCGCTGGCACGTACGGATGTTGTGCACGAAATCCACGAGAGACTGAGCGGGGTGTACCAGTTCTTTGTTCCGGTTTTCTTCTGCGTTATGGGCATGATGGTGGATTTCAGCGCCCTGATGCCCGTTTTGCTGTTCGGGTGCGTCTATACCGCCGCGGCCGTAGCCGGGAAGTTTTTCGGCTGTGGACTGCCGGCGCTGGCGCTTGGATTCAACGCGAGGGGCGCGGCCCGGATAGGCGCGGGAATGCTTCCCAGGGGCGAAGTGACAATGATCGTGGCCGGGATCGGGCTTTCGTCCGGCATAATCGGAAGAGATCTTTTCGGCGTGGCGGTAATGGCCCTTTTCATATCAAGTATTATCGCGCCGGGGCTTATCAGCGGCACTTTCAGCGGCGGCACGGGTGTCAGGGGCGAGCTTGCCGGAAGGAAACAGGAAGAGACGGATACAATCGTGATGGATTTTCCGTCCCGCGAGGTGTGCCATTTCATGCGTTTGCGCGTGGAGCAGGCTTTCCGCAACGAGGAGTTTTTTGTGCACCGGCTGGACATGGACCGGCCAATGTGCCAGATGCGCAAGGAAGACATAGTTATCACACTGACCGAAGAACAATCCAAACTGGTTCTGAATACCGCAAGGAAGAATTCCCACCTCGCCCGGATGATCCTGCTGGAGGAAATAGTTGAATTGAAGGATCTGCTTGACAAGGCGCAGAATACGAAGGGCATGGATTCCCTTGAATCGGAGTTCGTCCGGAGCCTTTTCGCCGGGGAATAGCCGCCGGCGATGCGGGCTGTTGCGTCACGCATTTCGCTTCCGCAGGATTCTCATGGGGATTTTTTGACAGGATCAACAGGATCTACAGGATGGGGGGAGGTCTGTTTCCCTTGCATCGCGTCCGGCGGCGCTATCATCTTCCAGTGGCCGCCGGCGATGCGGGGGGAAGGGCGCAAGCACAACCCGGAGACCCCGAACCCCTCCCGCGCTCCAAGCCGCGACCTGCGTGACGCGGGGAGGGGCGCAAACGGGTTGCGCGATGTGGGATCATATGCTAAGAAAGAGACATGATACCCGTTAAAGTAGACCAGCTTCTTCTCCTGGCAAACAAGAACTTCGTTTTAATGCTCCGGAAAGAAGGCGAGGAGCGCGTACTCCCCATATTCATAGGCGCTTCCGAAGCCCAGGCGATAGCATTGAAAATGAAAGGCGTCGATCTGCCCCGCCCCCTCACGCACGATCTTCTGAAAAATGCGCTGGATTTCCTGGAATGCCGCCTTCACAGGGTCGAAGTCAGCGACCTGAAGGACAATACATTCTACGCCCGCCTTATCCTGGAACGCGACGGCAGTGAAATGGAGATGGATTCCCGGCCCAGCGACGCCATAGCGCTGGCGCTGAGGACCTCGGCGCCGATTTACGTGGCTGAGCACGTTATGGACAGGGCGGCGCGCGTTCTGGAAAACCTTCAGGCACAAAAAAACGAAAGCAAAAAAACCGGCGGAGAAAAGAAAAAAGAAGCCCTGACACCGCTGGAAGAACTGCAGGCGGAGCTGAAAAAGGCGGTTAAAGAGGAACGCTACGAAGAAGCGGCGAAGCTCAGGGACGAAATAGACCGCCTTTCGGGTCCGCATGCCGGAAACTGACCGGCAGATCCCCCTCCTTCCGCTTCGCTTGTATTTATGAACATTTCGCTTCATGACCGCAGAATGAAACTGTTCGGCCGCGCCGGGCTGTATGTTGTGACGTCGTCGCCGGCGTCCAGGGGCAGGAGCACGGAAGAAATTGCCGAAGCAGTCCTGGCCTCCGGCGTCAGACTCCTGCAGGTCAGGGAAAAGGAGATGACGGCGCGCGAGCTTACGGACCTTTCCCGCCGGATAAGAAAGATGACCCGGAGGTCGGGTGCGCTTCTGATCGTGAACGACAGGCTTGACGCGGCCCTGGCCGCTGAGGCCGACGGAGTACACCTGGGTACCGATGATCTTCCGGTGAAAGAAGCGCGACGGCTCGCGCCCGATTTAGTAATAGGGGCTTCAACTCATTCCGTCGACGAAGCCGTCAGGGCGCAGGAAGACGGTGCTTCGTACGTGAACATCGGGCCGCTTTTCCCCACGGCCACCAAGGAGTACGCCGGCCGCTGTCTGGGAATGGAGGGACTGAGGGAAATATCAAGCCACGTGAAAATTCCGTTTACGGTCATGGGCGGCATACGAAAGGAACACGTGCCCTCACTGCTCGCGGCGGGGGCGCGCACCATTGCGGTGGTAAGCGCCGTGACCGCGGCGCCGGATCCGGCGGCGGCGGCGGCCGAATTGCTGGAGGAAATTCGCAGACAATCCGGAGGATAGCCGCAAAGAGGGACAAAAGACGACAGATGGCAGATGGCAGAGGACGGAGGACGGAGGGAGAGATTAAGATTGGGATTATGATTACGATTAAGATGGGAGGGGAGGGGAGCAACCACAGATTTCACGGATGTATGGGAAAACCGACAACGTCCCTACTGCTCCACTCCCCTTGCATCGTGGACAAGCGGCGCTACAGTACCTCCAGTACGCCGCCCGCGACGCGGGGGAAAGGGCACAAGCAGAACCCAGAGAACCCGAACCCCTCCCGCACCCCGGCCTGCGTGACGAGGGGCGTTGACGTTCTCGGGCGCTCCGTGGTATTAAGGACCCGTCTCACAACACACGGAGGAGCGCAACCTTTGAAACCGATCATTCTCAACGGCAGGGCCGCTCTTTCCGGCTTCAGGGAGGCCGCCCTGCTTAACAGCATCCGCACTGCGGCTCCCGGCCTCGATATCCGCAATATTCGCGCCGGGTATGTCTACTTCCTGGGCTGTGAATCCGCTCCGCCGGACGATGTCCTCGAGAAAGCGCGCTTACTGCTGGGCGCACGGGAAGGAGACGGTGAGGGCGGGGGAGTGCTGGTAACGCCGAGGAAGGGGACCATTTCGCCCTGGTCCTCCAAGGCGACCGATATTTTCAGGAACTGCGGTCTGAAGGAAATTCTGAGAGTCGAGCGCGGTATAAGGTATTCCCTGATCGACGGCTCGGGCAGGGAGCCCGGCGCTGATTCCCTCAAACCGGTTTTGCCGCTCCTGCACGACCGCATGACCGAGGGCGTTTACAGGGATGTGTCGGACATATTCGACCGCATGGAGCCGGCTCCGCTTGTGGAGGTTGACGTGACAGGGCGGGGCCGCCCGGCCCTTGCCGAGGCCAACGCGAGTATGGGACTGGCGCTCAGCGAAGATGAAATAGACTACCTGTACGAATCTTACCGCGCCATGAAGCGCAATCCCACGGACGTGGAGCTGGTAATGTTCGGGCAGGTGAATTCCGAACACTGCAGGCACAAGATATTCAACGCCGACTGGATTCTGGACGGAAAAGAGGCGGAGAAATCCCTTTTTTCCATGATCAGGAACACGCACCAAAAACATCCGGAAGGGACACTGCTCGCCTACAGCGACAACGCCGCGATCCTTGAAGGTTTCGAAGACAGATGGTGGCAGTCCGGCAGTGGCGGACGCGAATACCGCCGGGTCCCGGCAATTCTGGATATCGTAATGAAAGTTGAAACTCACAACCATCCCACCGGCATATGTCCCTATCCCGGAGCGGCCACGGGAGTGGGCGGCGAAATCAGGGACGAGGCGGCTACCGGAAGGTGCGGGAGGAGCAAGGCCGGGCTCAGCGCGTTCATGGTTTCCAACCTGCGGGTTCCCGATTTCATCATGCCCTGGGAAAAAGACTACGCGGAGTTTCCCGGGCGCCTTTCGACCCCGCTTGAAATAATGACCGAGGGTCCCATTGGCGGGGCGCGTTTCGGCAATGAGTTCGGCCGTCCACAGCTTGTAGGTATATTTAAAACATTCGAGGAATTCTACAACGGGCGTTACCGGGGCTATCACAAACCGATAATGGTGGCGGGAGGCATGGGAAACATCAGGCGCGAGCACGTAAACAAGGAAGACATTCCGCCCGAGGCGCATATTGTCCAGATCGGCGGCCCCGCACTGCGCATCGGGCTCGGAGGGGGAACGGCTTCGTCCATGGCCTCGGGGAGCAACGTGGCCGACCTGGATTATGATTCCGTACAGCGCGACAACGCGGAAATGCAGAGAAGATGCCAGGGCGTTATAGACGCGTGCATGGCGGCGGGAGAACAGAACCCGGTATTGAGCATTCACGACCTGGGGGCGGGAGGCCTTTCCAACGGCTGTCCCGAACTGGTCCGGGAAACGGGCGCGCGTTTTGAATTACGCAGGGTTTACAGCGAGGATTCTTCAATGAGCCCCATGGAGATATGGTGCTGTGAGGCGCAGGAAAGGTACGTTATGGCCGTAAAGTCCGCGGAGCTGGAGACTTTCCTGGCACTGTGCAGACGCGAGAGGTGCCCGGTGTCGCTGATCGGAGAGGCCACGGGTGATGCGCGGCTTGTACTGCATGACGGGCATTTTGATAATAAACCCATAGACCTGGATATGCAGGTACTGTTCGGTAAACCGCCCCGGATGGTCAGGAATGTCTCTCACCTCGAGGAGAAGCACGCTCCCCTTGACCTGTCGGATGTGGAAGTGGACGAAGCCGTGGACAGGGTGCTGAGACTGCCGGCAGTGGCGGACAAGACTTTTCTCATAACGATTGCCGACAGGTCCATTACCGGGACCGTGTGCCGGGACCAGATGGCCGGTCCTTACCAGGTTCCGATCTCGGACGCCGCCGTGACCTCCACATCGTGCGGCTCGGTAACGGGAGAGGCCATGGCCATGGGCGAACGCACTCACATTGCCGTAGTTTCGGCTCCGGCCTCCGGAAGGATGGCAGTAGGGGAGGCGATTACGAACATACTATCGGCGGATGTGCGCAATATCGGGGATGTGAAATTGTCCGCGAACTGGATGTGCCCGTGCGGCGAGGAGGGCGAGGACGCCAACCTGTACGACACGGTCAAGGCCCTCGGAGAGGACCTCTGTCCGGCCCTGGGAATCTCGATCCCGGTGGGCAAGGATTCCCTTTCCATGCGGACGGTATGGCAGACGTCCGCCGGCGAGAGCCGGAAAATCACCGCCCCGATGAGCCTTGTTGTAAGCGCGTTTGCTCCGGTGAAGGACGTCCGCAGGACCGTGACCCCCGACCTTAAAACGGGAGAAGCTTCCTTGCTGTTCGTGGTAGACCTTGGGCTTGGGAAAAACAGGCTCGGCTGTTCCGCGCTGGCCAGGGTCTACAACCGGATGGGCGCGGATTGTCCCGATCTGGAGGACCCGGATACGCTGAAGGCCTTTTTCAGCGCCGTCGGACGTCTAAGGGATGAAGGAATACTCCTTGCGTATCACGACCGTTCGGACGGCGGACTGCTGGTGACGGTTGCCGAGATGTGTTTCGGCGGGGGAACGGGCGCGAAGATGCATATGGACGAACTCGGGGACGATGATCTGGCCGTCCTGTTTTCGGAGGAACTGGGGGCGGTGCTCCAGATCCCGGAAAACGCGGCCGGGCGGGCGAGAGAAATCCTCGATGAGCACGGCCTGGCAAAGCACAGTTTTGTCGCGGGGTCTCCCGTTCGGCAACGGGAAATAACCTTCCTCAGGGAAGACCGGCCGGTTCTGAAACGAAGCCTTACGCAAATGCACAGGTCATGGTCCGAGCTGACAAGCCGGATGCAGAAGCTTCGCGACAACCCGCAATGCGCCGGGGAAGAGTACGACAACTTTCTCGACGAAAAGGATCCCGGCATGAATTTCGCCCTGTCGTTCGATCCGTCAAAACGCGAGACATTCCGTCCGGGTCCCGCGCCGAAGGTTGCCATCCTGAGGGAACAGGGCGTAAACGGTCACTTCGAAATGGCCGCGGCGTTTGACCGGGCGGGCTTCTCCTGCGTTGATGTTCACATGACGGACCTTCTCGGCGGCGGGGACCTGTGCGGTTTCGCCGGACTGGCTGTCTGCGGAGGGTTTTCCTACGGGGACGTGCTGGGAGCCGGCTCCGGGTGGGCCAGATCGATACTTTTCAACCCGCGCCTCAAGGAGATATTCGCGGAGTTCTTCGCGCGGGAAGACACCTTTGCCCTGGGAGTGTGCAACGGGTGCCAGATGATGTCACAGTTGAAGGAGATTATACCCGGCGCCGAACACTGGCCGGCCTTTACGGGCAATCTTTCCGAGCAGTTCGAGGCCAGGTACATAACGGTCCGGATTGAAAAGAGCCCTTCGGTGCTTCTGAAAGGCATGGAGGGTTCGAGAATCGGGGTTCCTGTGGCGCATGGGGAGGGCCGGGCGGACTTCGGGGTCACCGGTTCGGAAAAGGACCTGCGTAAGAAGCGGCTGGCCTGCGTCCGTTTCGTGGACAATTACGGCAAATCGACCCGGAGGTATCCTTATAACCCCAACGGTTCCCCGGAGGGACTCACGGGGCTAACCACTCCGGACGGAAGTGTGACTATAATGATGCCTCACCCGGAACGGGTGTTCAGGTCGGTGCAGATGTCCTATCGCCCTGAGGGTTTCTGTGAAGGCGAGGAAGGGCCCTGGCTCAGGCTGTTCGAAAACGCGCGCGAGTACGCGGGATGAGATCACTTCGCAACAGGAAATCCGGCTTTCTTATCTCGATTACGCGGATGTCGGCGCTCTTTTTTTTTCTCGCGCTGTCCTGCCGGACGACAGGTCCCCAAAAGCCGAACCCGTCTCTGGAGGACCAGCCTGAAGCGGCGGGTTCCGGCGGCATCCCGTCCGAGCCGGATGACCCCGTACTGCGGTTCGAATGGCAGAACATGCACCTTTACCTGCGCAAGGCGGCGTACGCCCAGCGGGTTTACGGGCCGACCAACGCCGCGACGGTAATAGCCCGGGAAAAACGAAAAGCGGAAGCATCGGCCCGGGCCGTGAGACAGGGCGAGGCGCCCCCGCTTGTTGCGGGTTTGCGAGAGGAGGGATATCTCGCGGAAAACGACGGTTCTTTTCAGCCGTTCGTGCGATTTTTACCGTCTCGAGGCGCCCCTGCCGACGGATACCCGATGGTAGTCTACCTGCACGGCTATTCTCCGGACCTCAACATCATCAACTGGGAGTATATACCCTCTTCCCTTATCGAATTCGCGGAGACGGAAGGTTTCTGCGTCGCTGTTCCATACGGCCGGGGAAACACCGATTTCCAGGGAATAGGCGAACAGGACGTCTTGAATGTTATGGCCGAGATGACTAGAAGATACAATATAGACGAAGATCGCATTGTACTGGCGGGTATTTCCATGGGGGGCATGGGCGTATGGACGGTGGGCGCTCATTATCCGGACATGTTCGCGGGGCTGGCGGTTGTGGCGGGTCGCGGAGATTACTATTTCTGGCACGGAGTGGAGCGCGACGAAGTGCCGTTTTACAAACGGATGTTCGTGGACACGCACTTCGGTTACTCGCTTCTGCCGAACCTTTCGAACCTGCCCGCCTTCTGCGTTCATGGAACCGCGGATTCATTGATACCGGTTGAAGAAGCCAGGCATTTCATAAAGGCGCTGGAGCAAATCAACTCCAGTGTCGAATACGTTGAAATCGAGGAAGGAGACCACTGGATATACGAAAAGGCATTTGCCATGCGCGGGCTCAGGGACTGGATGAAGAAAAGGCGCAGGCCGGACCCCGCGCGCTTCAGGTATATTTCATATCATCCCAGGTACAGGGGATACCGGTGGGCGCGCATGTCGGACTTTCGCAGGAGAAGAAAAGCGGCCGTCCTTACGCTTGAAGCCGGAGGGAACGCAATCGCCGCTTCGGTGGAAGGCGCCGATACGCTTGCAATATATCCGGACCTGATGCCGGAACGGCTCCGTAATGTGCCCGTCAACGCGGCCGGCCGTTTCAACATCAGGTACCGGCTGGGAGAAAGCGGCAGGTACGGGCCGCGGAAGGCCAGGGGACCGGTGAACGAGGCGTTTCTGTCTCCGTTTGTTTTTGTCCGGGCCTCGGCGGACTCACCGGACAGCCGCCGGAGATTCATAGGCAGCGTGGCGGACTGGTACTGGTACGCGGACGCCCTCCCGCGCGTGGCTTCGGAAGGAAGCATTACGAAAAAGGAGCTCGTCGATTACAACGTTTTTGTATTCGGAGAGCCTGAGGATAGTGTTTTGATGCAGAAGGCGCTTGAAGGGTCACCCGTAAGGATCACGCAGGACAATTACGTGGTCGGGAAACGCCGGTTTGCCAGGCGGGGAAACGGACTGTGGCTGACACGGCCGAGTCCGTGGAACAGGTCAATGCTCGTTGTTGTGCAGTCGGGACTGCAGTGGGGGGCGGGCCTTTCGAACAATCACAAGTACGATTTTCTTCCCGATTACATGGTGTATTCGGACGAAAGGGATGAAGACGGGTCCAATACGGCGCTTTGCGCGGGGTTTTTTGACGCGAACTGGGAATTGAGCCCTGAATTGATGTATGTTGGGGAGTAGAATGGCCGCAAAAAGGCACAAAAGGGAGGGAGATTTACAGGAAGCGCGGGAAGGACGGGAAGAAGAGAAGCTTTCAGGCAGGATCAGCGGGATCAACAGGATTTTTAGTGCATGACGCGGGGGAAAGGGTACACAAAGAGCCCAGAGAGCTACGACGGGGTAAGTGCAGGGGTAACAGTAGAATGAAAAACTTGAGGTATATCGTAATTGCCTGGTTTGTGCTTGCAGGGGCGGCGGCGGGCGAGGTGAAGTATACAGAGGTATACCGGATCGAAAAGAAAAGCCTTACCACGGAACACAGGTCCGGCAACCTTGAGTTCCAATTCAGATGGTCCCCGGCGCGCGGCCTCCATCTCAAAATGGTGCCTGTCGGCTCCCGTTCCTGCGTAAAACTGTCGCTTACGCCTGAAGACGGCGAATTGACGCTTGAACCCGAGGAGGATTTTCCTCTCTCGGTACTTTCCGGCAGTCAGTTCGATCTCCCGGCGCTTCCGGACGGGGAAGTCGAGAACGCGGCGGCTGTCCTCAAGTTCCGGCCCGAGACCTGGGCGGTTTACGTTGAAGGTTCTCCCGTGGCGCTGTTTCCCGCCCCGTTTGTGCCGCCGGTAACCGTCTCGGCCCCGGAAAGTGAAACGCTTCCTTCCGATGAACGCGAAGCTTATTTTCAGAACGTCGACGATTTCACGTTTGAAGACGATTTTCTGAGACCCGAAGAAGCGGAGACGGACCTGCCGCGCTGGAAGATCGAATCGGGAAAGTGGGTCCTGCACACTGCCGCCGACAGCGCGGTTGAATGGGGAGACATAAAGCCCGACAAGAAACGCGCTCCCGAACCGGCTTTCAGTCCCAATTTCTACAGCGTGAAAGGCTCGGGGACAAACGCGGTCATGACTTCCGGGAGAAGCTTTTACGATTCTTACGTCGTGGAGGTCAGCCTCGAAACAACCGAAGGAGAAATGGGAGTAGTCAGTCACTTCGTGGATGCGGAGCGTTATTACGTTTTCACCGTCACCCTGGACGAAGGTTCCCCTACCGGCCTGTTCAGACTGCGCAGGGTCGGGCGCGGGAAGAATCAGGTCCTGGGGGCCGTGCGGGCGCCGTTGACGAGGGGACAGTGGATAAGACTCGGAGTCAAATCTTTCCAGAACAGAATGGAATGCCGGGTTGACGGGGTAAAGGCAATAGACGTTACGACGGAGTTGCCGGTCGGCGGCAGGTTCGGCCTTTACGCCGACGGCGGCGAGGGGGTGAGGTTTGACGACGTTTCGGCGCGGACGAACCATGACCTGGATTTCAAGGGAGTAAGCGAACTGCGCCGCTGTACACTTGAGGAACACGGCCGCTTCTTTCCCAGGCGCCGCTTCTTCCATATTTTTCCTCCGCGCAGAATAGGCAACGAGCTGGAGCCGTACGTTTCGGACGAAGGGCAGTGGCTTGTCCTGGGTTCCAGTCTGCACGGAGGCCACGTATTTTCGGCGTCGTTTGTTCCGGAAAGAGAAACCTTTGAGGTTGGACTGCTGTCCGGTTACAAAAGCGAAGAAGACCCTTATTACCGTTTTACCTGCCGGCGTTCTTCCGGGTCCGAAATATACGTGCTTGAAGACGTTAAGGGCGATTCGGCGAAGGTCCTGGAACAGCTTCGCCTGCCCTTCCGGGAAGACCGGCAAGCGAAAGGACTGAAGATGATGTGCGACACCGCCGGGGAAGGCGAAATGCGCCTTTACGCGAACGGGCAGATGGTGCTGATACATCATCCCGGCCGCGAAACCCGCGGGGCCTCGGGACTGTACGTGGGACCGGATACCAGCGTGAAGATCAGCGATCCCGAGTACGTTTTCGAGCGTGAAGGCGTACATCACAACCAGGCTGTCGGCAACACGAAGTTCATAGAGGACCCCTTTATGCGCCACTGGGCCTCTCCGGAAGGACAGTGGCTGGAGACGACAAATTCGCTAGTCTGGCACAAAAGCGATTTTTTCGGCAGGTTCAGCCTCCGCATGCCTTACGCGCCGGGCACGGAAATACACCTCGGTGTTGAAGAAGGCCGCACCAACGGTTTTCTGGCCGTGGCGGCAGGTACAAATGAGATAAGTCTCCTTGAACCGGCCCGGGACGGCAAAGAACCGGAGGTCCTCGCCGCTGTCGAAACGGACCTGCTGAAGGAATTCGAGGTGGGAGACGAAGAAGATGAAGACGAGGAAACCGAAAGCCGGAAGCTGTTTACAATTCACTATGAAGGGCTGTGGATCTGGCTTACCAGCGGCGAAGACATCCTGCTGAAGAGTCCCCTGGAAAGGCCCATGCAGGGCACCAGAATACGGCTCGAAGGTTTTGAAGTCGAAGATTTGAGCCTGACCCGGGTGCGGCGTTACAACGTGAAAGACGTGCTCTTCGAGGAATCCCTCCACGAGTGGACGGTAAACGGGGGCAGGTGGGAAGTGGTAAACAGGTTTCAATGCCAGCCGCGGTGGTCGCACATGAACGGCCAGTCGGACGACAACCTGGCCGCCATATGGAGCAAGTACAGGTTCGGCGGCGATTTCTGCGTGGAAATGTACGCAGGCATAAGACACGGCTGGTACGGACGGTCGGGTGATTTGAACGTTACGGTTATGAACGACAAAACGACGCCCAGCCGCGGCTACACGGTAACGTGCACGGAGTGGGACCCCGATCATTCAGAGCTTTACACCACTCTTTACAGAAACGGGGAAACCATGGCCCGTTCGGACAGGTACCTCATTCCGCGCGACAGGGAAGGGCGGAAGCGCCGCGGCTATACACCGTGGATCAAGGGCGGGCGCGATATGCACGGCGCCTGGTACTATATCAAAATACGGCGAATCAACGGCAAGCTGGAGTATTTTTTCGACAATCAGAAGGTCTTTGAAGTCGTCGATCCCGATCCCCTCGAAAGCGGCTCCGTCGGTATCTGGACGTTCATGAACTCCATGGTCGTGGCGAGAATCAAGATGGCCGCGGAGGAAATCAGGCGCCGGGAACCGGAGTTCTTCAAGGCGGAGCCCGGGATCGTCCCGGCACCCGAACCTCCGGCCAGCGCACGGAAGGCGGAGTACTTTTCGCTTCTGAACAATGGGAGCAGGGTCAACATGAATACGGCTGAGCTGTGGGAAGCGCATGATCCGGTGGGCCGCGGCCGCCTGCTGTGGCATGAAGGCGCTCGCGGGCCTTTTTTCGAATTCAGGAACGTGCTGGGAAGCGGAAGGATGCTGACCCGGTGCCGGGCCGAGCCGACCCCCTACGCACGGACAGCCGGCTGGGAGTTTGATATAAAGAGGACCTCCGGGGCGAAATTCAACTTTCATTATTCGCTGGGCACGCGGGACGATAAGGGGGAGTACAGGGAATCGAGGCGTTATTTTCACCGGATAAGCGGAACGGATTTCGGCAGGGGGCGAAGGCGGGAGCACGGTTGGACGGAAATCACAGCGGCAGGCGAACCGTCTGAAAAATGGTTTAAAAGTGATGACTGGCGGACGGTCCGCGTAATACTGCCGTCTTTTGATCTCCGGGAATCCGCCGGCAATACGGGTCTCCTGGTGAGGGTAGAGGGTTTCGGCAACCTTCAGCCCAGCCGTGTTCTGCAGGGGGTCGAGGGAAACGGTCCTGGCGAGGCATACGCCGTGGCCGGTTTCAGGCGAATCGGGTACGGCAGGCCTCTTCTGTCATTTTCAGGCGATGCGGCCCGGCCGGACTCGCTGAGTATTAAAAGCGGAGACGCCGGGGACGCCGTCGTGTCCGCTCCCGTTCCGGCTCCACTGCAGGCGTGGATAAACGCAACGGACGGTACGGGCCTCCTGGAAGCTGAACTGACAATACGCGGTTCCAGCGGGTCCCTTTCCATTCCGCTGGAATGGATTGTTCCGCCGGCGGAGCCGGAAGTTGCCTGTTCGTGGTCCGCCGACAAGCCGGGGGCCGTGGACCTGGTCTCGAGTTTTCCCTACCCGGACCGCAGGTTCGCCTTTGCCGCGTATTCGATCGAAGGCCTTGACGTTGAACCGTTGAAGACCGGTAAAGGCAGGCTTCGTTTGCCGCTTCCGCGCGGTGAAAAATTCACGGCAACCAACGACCTTTGCGTGGACGCGGAATACAGGGGAGGGGGCAAACGTGAATTCCGGCTCTCCTGGCGTGACAGGAGCATTAACGAGCCGCCCGTTCTCGTCGGATTGAGCGGCCCGTGGTGCCTGTTCGAGAATTTTGAAACACGGGCCTTTCCGGAATCGCTTGAATCTTCCCGGAAGACGATGACCCTCGAGCACTTCGACCCCCTGCAGGGCACGAGCCTGAATGTCTGCAACTCCGGCGGGAAGGAGCGCCTGAAGGCCGTTTTTCGCAGTCGCGTCGATTTTTCAACGCACCCCCTGTTCCAGTTCCGTTACCGCGGCGAGGGCATGGTGAACGTTTCTTTCATGGCCGACCGGCACCACTTCGCCCACCTCAGCGAAACGCGCCGCGGGGCAGCAAAGGTCAGATACTCCCCGGAATTCACAGCGGACGATTCGTGGCATACGTGGCGCGGCATGGTAAGCGACGCGGTAAGAGGGAACGGGCGGCTGAATTTCGGTCTGTTCAAATCCGGAAAATTCGGGCTCGGTTCCTATGCAAGGGTCGACCAGACGGGCAGGTTTACGGAATGGAACGTGGACGATATCAGTGTCGGTCCCGCCGTGTCCGCCGGGCCTGATCTGGCTTTCACTCCGGAGTATTACGACCCGGACGGCGTAAAGAACGTACGCTTTGCGATCCTGCCCGGGAACGCGGATATTCAGACGGCGGACTGGAGCCCGATGCGAAACGGATCCGGGTCCATTCCGGATCTTTCGGGTCTGAATGACGGTCTGTACCGCCTGTGTCTCCGCGCGGAAGACAACAGCGGCGCCGGATCGGCGGTGACGGAGCTTCCTTTCCTGCTTGACCGCAAACCCCTCGAAATAGAGCATGAAATCGTCAGCACGGATTCCCGGGAATGCAACGGGTCACTGCTCAGGGTTTCTTTCGCCAATGACGGCGGCTCACCCCTTGACTTCAGCGCCCTGACCCTGGGTTGGGGCGATTGCCCGGTGAAACCGGAAAAGCTGGGCTCTTCGTGCGGGCATTCTCCTGAAAGCGACGTCCTGCACCTGAACTGGCCGTATATTTTCCGCGAGGCACTGAATGAATCAACCAATCACATGAGTTTTGAAATCGTGGTTTCAAACATCAGGGACGGGGCCGGAAACAGTTCGCCCGATTACAGGGTCGCCATGACTGTCGATTACGAAAGCGATGATCTTCCGCCGACCCTTCTGGAAGCCGAGTATCCCGCCAACGTCCTGTGGCATGCCGGCTGGGAGACCGCCGGTCGAGGCGAAACGGGTCTCAAACACCACGGGGGGAATGATACGTATGTCGTGTCGGATGACGGGGAACCGTATCTCTGCACACTGGCCCACGGTAAGAAAGCAAAGATATGGCGGAGTTTCGGCAAGGAAAAATGGGATCTTCGCAAGTACCCTTATCTCTCGTTTCGAATCAGGCGCCCCGACCTGAAGCCGGAGGATAAAACCAGGATACAGATGATCTTTTCAATGGGGAAGAAGACAAAGTGCGCGGTCTTGCTGGCTTCCCCGGGACGGAAAGACGGCGAAGTTTATCTGCCCGAGCCGGTGGAATGGGAATCGAACCGCTGGCATACGGTCACGCTGAACGCGCGGGAACTTGTATCCTCGATACTTTCGGAAAAGGAAGAAGAGGAAGCCGCCGAACTTCTTGAGAAACCGCTGGTGGATGACCTGATTTTCTACAGGAAGAACACGCGCAAGAAGGAACCCCTGCACCTGCAGGGAATGGCCGTTTATGCCCCGTGGTCCCGGGCCGACAAGGTGAAACTCGACGCGTACGACGCCAGCGGCATAGCGGGGACGGAGGTACGGTACGAAACGGAATCGCAAGCGGTGGAAATGAGCCCTGCGGGCCCTATTGCCGGAAGCGGCTCCTCGGGGTGGATGCTCATGACGGCGCTTGATAAAGCGGGTAATACTTCAGTCCCGGTCAGAATACCTTTCGTGTTGAAAGAAACGGAAACAACGGAAGTGAAAGCAGATGATAAAGAAGGTGAAAATACCGAAGCTGAGCGCGAACGTTAACGAAGTTACGGTCACTTCATGGCTGGCCGGGGAAGGGGAAAAGGTCCGCAAGGGCGACGCCATAGCCGAGCTGACAACAGAGAAAGCGGCTTTTGAACTTGAAGCGCCGTGCTCCGGCGTGCTCCGTTCGGTTCTCGCGGCCGAAAAATCGGTTGTTCCGACCGGCTACATAGTCGCGTTGATCGGACCGCTCGGCGATAAACTGCCCGATGTTTCCGGATCAAACCGGAAACTTATGGAAAAACACCGTTCCGCGGCCGTGGAAAGGAAACCGCGCCGGCAACGGTCCCGCCTGAGAGAAAGAATCAGGGCTACCCCCGCGGCAAGGAGGCTGGCGGCGGAGATGGGAGTGGATCTGAAAGACGTCAGGAAGCAAACGGAGTCTGAAACGATTACGGAAGAGGATGTGAAACGGTTTGCGAACGAAATGCGTGGCGCGGGGAGAGCTGAACCGCCCGGGAGGCACTGAATAAACATGGAATTCAGCGGTAAAACGGCTCTGGTAACCGGCGGATCGCGCGGCATCGGCAGGGCGGTCGCGCTTGCCCTGGCCGGAAAGGGCATGGACGTGGCCGTCAACTACCTGCGCAATGAAGACGCCGCGAAAGAGACTGTCTACGAAGCCCGTAAACCTGGAGTAAAGGCCCTTGCGTGTAAAGCCGACGTCTCCCGGTTTGAAGAAGTAAAAGCCATGTTCGCCGAAACCGAAGAAGAACTGGGACCGGTTGACGTCCTGGTGAACAACGCCGGTTTCACGAGCGACAACCTGCTGACGTTCATGAAACGCGAACAGTGGCAGGAGGTAATAGACACGGACCTTACGGGCGCGTTTTACTGCACCAAAACGGCGGCCCGCGAAATGGCGCGCCGCCGCCGCGGCTGTATAGTGAACATATCTTCGGACGCGGCACTGGCGGGAGATGTAATGCGCGCCAATTATTCCTCCGCCAAGGCGGGCATGCTGGGTCTCACCAGGACCGCGGCGCGCGAACTGGCGGGTTCCGGAATTCGCGTCAACGCCGTGGCGCCCGGGTTTATAGACACTGACCTCACCGCTTCTCTTCCCGAATCCAGAAAATGTAAACAACTTGAAACGGTGCCCATGGCAAGGGCAGGTCTGCCGGGCGAGGTTGCCGCGGCGGTCCTGTTCCTGGTTTCAGATGACGCCGCCTATATAACCGGCCAGGTACTGCGCGTTGACGGAGGGATGTGCATGTGAAAGCGGCACCCCGAATAGCCGTTACCGGAATGGGCGCGGTTTCACCTTTCGGCGCGGGGGCGGATAAGCTCTGGGAAGCGCTGTGTTCCGGCCGGTCGGGAATCAGGGATATTACCTGTTTCGATACAAGTGAATATAAATTCAAACGCGCCGGGGAAGTCACCGGTTTCGAGCTCCCGGACGGGGTGAAAAACTCCGGATTAAGCCGGGCGGAGTCTTTCGGGGTTACAGCCGCTCTTGAGGCCCGGAACGGGCGCGGTTCCGGCGAAGATACCGCGCTGGTTCTGGCCACGAATTTCGGCGGCATTGATGCGGCCGGGGATTTTCTCGCTTACGCGTGCGGCGAAAAAGACGATATTCCGGAGGGCTTTGACGGACTGAATTTTCAGAGTTGCGCGGACCGGATGGCCTCGGAACTCGGTTTCAGGGGTCATCGCTCCGTCGTGTCCCTGTCGTGCGCATCCGGCACCGCGGCCCTGGCGACAGCGGCCGAAATGATCGCGTCGGGAAAGGCGAAGGCCGTTCTTACCGTGGGCTTTGACGCCCTGAGCCGTTTCGCGTGGAGCGGGCTCAGTTCCCTGCGCACGATGACCCGTGACGAAATCCGCCCCTTTGACGCGGACCGTTCGGGGACGCTGTTCAGCGAGGGCGCCGGGGCGGTGCTTGTCGAGGACATGGAATCCGCCGTGACAAAAGGCTCGGATATCATGGCCGAACTTGCCGGCTGGGCCACCGGCAATAACGCTTACCATATGACCGCGCCCGCCCGGGAGGGAGAAGGTTCACGTCTGGTCATGACCGGAGCGCTCGAGAAAGCCGGTATATCGGCCGGTGAAATCGACCATGTCAACGCCCACGGCACGGGAACACGTCCCAACGACGTCACGGAAACACAGGCCGTCAAGGCGGCGCTGGGTCCGCGGGCTTATCAAATTCCGGTGACATCGGTGAAATCGATGACGGGCCATATGATGGGCGCGGCGGGAAGCGTGGAGGCAATAGCCTCGGTCATGTCCATCAACACGGGTATAGTGCCTCCCACGATCAATTACCGCAAAAAGGACCCGGAATGCGATCTCGATTACGTTCCGAACCTGTACCGGAAGGTCGAGGTTAATACCGTGCTTTCAAACTCCGCCGGTATCGGGGGCTGTAACGCGGCGGTTGTCCTCAGGAAGGCGGGTTCCCCATGAGCAGAGTTGTAATCACGGGTCTGGGGCCCATCTCCGCGGTGGGAGCCGGCAAAGAGAACTTTTTCAAAGGACTTGGTGAATGGCACAGCGGGATCACCGAAATCGATTCCTTTGACACCGTGCCTTACGGCTCGCGCCTGGCGGCCGTGGTTGGTGATTTCCGTGTTGAAGATTTCGTGAAATCTCCTAAGACATACCTGGACCGATGCACGGCTTTTGCCCTTGCTTCCGCGGGTCTGGCCGCCGCGGATGCGGGATTGAAAGCGCCGGAAGCCGCAGGCGTTTCCGCGGGGCTGGCCGTGGGCACGGCCTTCGGCAGTCTGGAAACGGCGGGGCTGTTTTTCCGGGATCTGGTTCGGAAGGGCCCGAGGCTGGTGAAACCGTTTCTGTTTCCGCACGCCTATTCCAATACTTCGGCGAGCCTCACGGCCATGGAGTACGGGTTGAAGGGACCGCACATGAACTTTGCTTCCGGCGCCGTTTCAGGGGGACACGCCCTTTCCTGGAGCGCCGATCTTATCAGCCGGGGCCGTGTAACCGTAATGTTTGCCGCCGGCTGTGATTCCCTGAACGAAATTCTTTTTGCGGGCTACGCCCTTTCCGGCAGGCTTTCCCCGGGTAGCGGTGGGGAAGAGATATGCGCTCCCTTCGACCGGAATGCCAACGGCATGATTCTCGGCGAGGGCGCGGCAACCGTGATACTCGAAGAAAGACAGCATGCGCTTCGAAGGAAAACGCATCTCTACGGGGAGATACGCGGCGTTGGAATGAGCGGCGCGGCGGGAAACGGAGAATTGCCGGAAAGGGCGATTGTAGAAGCGATGCAGTCGGCCGTTGAAAGATCGGGAATAAGCGCGTCCGATATTGATTATATCTGCGCCTCCGCTCCGGGGTGCCCCTCAGCCGACGCGGCGGAAGCCGGGGCTATGGAAAGTTTTCTCGCGGAAGCGGGCGGCCGCGTTCCCGTCAGCAGTATAAAGGCGGCGGTTGGGGAAACGCTGGGGGCATCGGCGCTGATGCAGGTATGCGCGGCGGCGGGTGTTCTGGAAACGGGGCGCGTCCCTCCCTCCCTGAATCTGAAGAATCCGGTTGAAACGGACTCGCTGGAGCTTTTCGGGCCGAAGGAACTGGAAAAGCCCGCGCGCAATGTGTTAATAAATTGTGTGGACGAAGGCGGAAGCGCCGTGTGTATTGTGATGGGAGCGGTTTAGGGGATGCGGGCTGGGAGGACCCACGGATTTGACAGAGGACGGACGGCAGACGACAGACGACGGACGACGGACGACGGAGGGCAGACGGCAGACGGCAGACGACGGAGGGAGAGATTAAGATTGGGATTAAGATGGGAGGGGAGGGACACCTAGTCCATACACTTAGTCGCAACACCTGCTCGTTTACGCTTACTCGACCCGCTTTGGCCGTAGTTGTT
>JAWODU010000100.1:0-8677 GCA_046483125.1 Kiritimatiellia bacterium | reverse complement strand
TGTTGGTCAATTTATTTCAAAGGAAGCCAGAGTCGCCACGGTCTATTTTGAGACACTTGCAGCGTCATCGCGCGAGACGGCCGGCGTCATACAGCAGTATATTCTGGCTGGCAATAAGCGAACAGAAGCACAGGATTTTAGCTTCACGATTCAGAAGATTGTCGAGATTGCCGTCAAAGCCATATCGCCGGGGGCCCGTTTGAGGCTGTCGCCGAAACGTCGGCTCCCATCAGGATCAGCAAATCAGCCGCCCGGGCCGAGTCGCGGCATGCCGCCCAGTGAAGAGGAGTAAATCCGGTGTCGGTACGGGCGTTGACTTCCGCGCCGCAGGCAAGGAGTATGCCGGCGGCCGACTTCCTGTTCATTGCCGCGGCAAGATGCAGGGGAGTAACTCCGCCCCGTACCGTTGCGTTGGCGGCGTTCCTGTCTTCTTCCAGTATCCTGCTCAAGGCGCACAGATCGTTCGTCCATACTGCCTTGTGTACGCTCACCCCCACGGCGTTTGTATCGACTTCCACCGGCCCCGCCGCGCACACGCTCCCATGTCCCGCCGCCAGAAAAACAGAAAGAATCAGCAACGCGGAGTATTTCACGTCTCCAGCCCCTTGTGAAAGGCCTTGATATTCAATTCCACAAGGTCCCGGCCCTTGCCGGCAAACAGTTTCCTGATGCCGTCATCGAGCAGGTCAGGCTTAAGAATATGCCTGGATCCAATATATTTACCAAGCATTATGAAATTAGCCGCCTTCGCGTTACCCAGGCTGTGGGCCGCCTGTGTGGCGTCAACGCCTGCAACGTTTGGATGGTCCGGCGGTCTGCACATCGATGTATTCACAATCAGCAGGCTTGAATCCGACGCTCGTCCGAAAAAGCGATCCAGGCTCGCCTGGTTCATGATGAGCATCGAATCATATACCTCCGAAACGGGCGATGGTATTTCTTCCGAAGAAAGAATGACCTGGCAGTTCGATGTCCCTCCTCTCACTTCGGCGCCGTACGCGGGGAAGAATGTAATGTGAGGCACGGTATCCAGGCACGTGGAAGCGAAAAGCTTGCCGATCGTTATGATGCCCTGTCCCCCCGATCCCGCCATAAGCACCCGTTCAAGCATCTATCGGTTCTCCTTCCCTGCGAAATACACGCGGCGGAAAACAAACGGCCATCTTTTCGCGAATGAATTTCAGTGAATCAACGGGACTTGTTCTCTGGTAAGTGGGGCAGGGGGAAAGCACTTCCACGAAGCTGTATCCCCTGCCTTCAACCTGGGATTCAAAAGCCGTAAAGAGAGCTTTTTTCGTCTTACGAACGCCCGCCGATCCGTCAATAGCCGTGCGTTCAATATGATAAGGCATGTCGAGCGTGTTCAACAGTTCGCACATCTTTATCGGAGGACCTGCTTTGCCGATGTTTCTCCCCGTGGGGGTAGTGGCCGTTTTCTGCCCTGCCATAGTCGTGGGCGCCATCTGACCTCCGGTCATGCCGTATACCGAATTGTTGATGAAGACCACGGTAATGTTCTCACCCCTGTTGGCCGCGTGGATGGTCTCCGCGGTGCCGATAGCCGCGAGATCTCCGTCTCCCTGGTATGAAAACACAATCCTGTCCGGCAGGGCCCGCTTGATACCAGTGGCCACGGCCGGGGTTCTGCCGTGTGCGGCCTCGCTGACGTCGAAATTGAAATAGAAATAAGCCAGTACGGCACAGCCCACGGGCGCCACACCTATAGTCT
This sequence comes from Kiritimatiellia bacterium, assembly GCA_046483125.1. Classification (GTDB taxonomy): domain Bacteria; phylum Verrucomicrobiota; class Kiritimatiellia; order UBA8416; family JAWODU01; genus JAWODU01. The sequence continues at coordinate 6,948 of JAWODU010000100.1, read as the reverse complement.
TCTCCCTCACTCCCAGCTCGTCAACGGCCTCGGCAATCAGCTTGTGCACAATTCCATGGCCGCAGCCGGGACAGTAGTGAGTCGGCTTCGGCGTCAGCGAATCAGGACGCCTGTAAAGTATGTTGTCCGCCTTTGAACTCATTCCTGTGTTTCCTTCAATTTCCGCAATACATCGTCTTCGGAAGGCACCAGCCCGCCCATTCGCCCCGTGAAGTCCACGGGCTTCCGCCCCCTGACGGCCAGTTGGACATCTTCCAGCATCTGCCCGGCGCTCATTTCGACAACCAGGATCTTCCGCACCCGTTCGCTCAATTCCGAAACTGCCGAAGCCGGGAACGGCCACAACGTTACCGGCCGCAAAAGGCCCGCTTTCAAGCCGGAGTCACGGGCCGTTTTAAGGGCGCCTGCGCATATCCGGGCGCTGGTCCCGTATGCGACCATTAACACATCGCAGTCGTCCGTCGCTTGCTCTTCCCATCGTATTTCTTTTCGTTCTATCTCTCTGTATTTCTCCTGAAGCCTCAGGTTCAATGCTTCAAGTTCCCCTTCCCCAAGGTAAAGAGAACGAATGAGCCTGGGAGGACGTCCTTTGGCCCCGGTAAGAGCCCATGTACCATTGTCCGGAGGAGGCAGTGGATCTTCCTTCAGCACCAGGGGTTCCATCATCTGCCCCAGGCGCCCGTCCGCCAGGACCATGACGGGCATTCTGTACTTCTCCGCTAGCCGGAACGCGTCGTAGGTGAAATCGTGCATTTCCTGAACCGAATCCGGCCCCAGCACTATCTGCCGGTAGTCGCCGTGGCCTCCGCCTCTTGTGGCCTGGAAATAATCGCCTTGAGCCGGGTCGATATTTCCCAATCCAGGGCCGCCCCTTTGAACGTTTATGATAACCGCGGGTAATTCCGCCCCGGCAAGGTACGATATGCCTTCCTGCTTCAGGCTGATTCCAGGCGAAGACGATGACGTCATGGCCCTTTTCCCGGCAAGGGAACTTCCGAACACCATGTTTATGGCGGCCATTTCGCTTTCAGCCTGTATGAAGACCCTGCGGCTCTCTTCCATGCGTCTGGCCATGTAGGCTGTGAGTTCGTTTTGCGGGGTTATGGGATAGCCGTAGTAACAGCCACATCCCGCCTTTACAGCGGCTTCTCCCATGGCGTCATTACCGGTCATAAAAACACGCGATGCCATCAGGCCTCCTCCCCGGAAGACGGCTTGTCCGTGTGAATCTCGATGGCGGCATCAGGACACATAAGCGTACAATTGAGGCACCCGACGCATTTGCCGCAGTCAGCCACGGCGGCAAAGTGGCGGCCGGACGTGTTGAATTCGCCGGACATCCTGAGAACATCGTTCGGACAGGCGCAAACGCAGAGTTCGCATCCTTTGCACGTTTCCCTGTCTATGATTATCTTGAACCGGGCTTCGGACACACGTGTCTCCATAGTTTGGGGTTCTTTCTCAGGGTTAGAGACACGTTAGCTCCGGCGGCCCCTCTTGTCCAGAGGGGAATTCACGCAAGCGTACTGCCCTGTAGCCCCGCGTCACGCATCGCTGGCGGCGACTGGAAGCTGCGTTGCGCCGCCGGACGCGATGCAAGAAGAGCAAAGCAGGAGAGGCATGGCGGGCAGTGCTCTTAGGATCCTGTAGATCCTGTCTAAAACTCTTCTCCCCTCTGATCTTAATCCCAATCTTAATCTCTCACTCTTAATTGACCCGCTTAGTCGCCACTCTTTCCGCCGCGGCCGCGGCGGACGGTTACCCTTAGTCGCCAAACTTGATCGATTGCTGCTCGAAGAACTCCGTACAAAGCGGGTCGAGTAAGCGTAAACGAGTAGGTGTTGCGACTAAGTGCACGGACTAGGTGTGCCTGTCCTCCCATCTTAATCCCAATCTTAATCCCAATCTTAATCCCAATCTTAATCTCCCCTCTGTCCTCTGTCGTCTGTTGCGCCTTTTTGTGGCTATCCCCATCCCGGAACCGCTCTCATCGTTCTTCGCTCCGCCACAGCAGGGAGCCGGATGGTATCCATCCGCGGTTATCGCCGTAGGCGATTTTCACCCAGTAAACACGATCCACGATGACACTGACCGCCGATCCTTTCGGTACCTCAAACGTAACCTCCGCCCGCGGGCCCGGCGCGAGCCTGGCGGGTGTATCGGCCCGCGTCACGGATTCCCGCGTTCCAATTCCGCCGGTACTGCCGAAAGCAGAAATAAGACACACAATCTGTACTCCGACTATTACAGTAAGCACAGATGCCGTAAGACCTTTACTCGGCTTGAAAATAAGGGCGAGAATAATTACGGCTATCCCCGCAAAGCCCGCGAGAAGCGCGCCCGATATCAAGAACAGCCCGCGGCCCGCCCGCGCCCGTGCTTCTTCACTGCGTCCGAGCTGATCCATTAATTCCCCGATGTCAGGCTCCCCCGGTTCTCCCCGAGGCGGTTCCACGCTCAGGGGCAGGGGGGCTTCCGCAACCGTTCTGTACGATGCCGATTGCGGGTCAAAAAAAGTAAACGTCAGCCGCGGTATTGCTTTTACGCGCGTTGTTTCGGGCCTGATAACCTGACGTATTTTTCGATACCCCGGGGCTTCCTCCTCCATACGGGGACGGTAAACTCTGAATTCCGCGGAGTGCGGAAACAGCCGGAACAAATCATCAGGCAGATACCCTTTGCCTTGAATTTCAACCGTCAGAAATACGAGTTCTCCTGCCCGCAATTTCCGCGGCTTGACCGAAACGCTCAGATTGAAGGAACCAACTGCTCCGCTGAAGGATTCCGGCCGATTGTCTTCGGGGAGGGGACGGGCGCCAAGCGTGAGAGGGGCAGGCCGGAGTATTACGGACCTGCTCCGACGGCCTCTGCTTTTTTCGGGATCCGGCAGTGTTATGGCGTTTACTTCGATTTCAGGAGTGATTTCAATATTTCCGTTCGTTACGCACATCGCCGGCCATCTGAACCGCCTGTTCTCCCGCAGTTGATCGTGCTTTAGACTTCTGCCGGGCATCAGTTCTTCAGGCGGCCCCATTATGACAATGGAATCATCGGGCATGCCTCTGATTTTTATTTCCCTTCCCAGTGTGATCCCTTCGGATTCCAGGCGCAGTTCAACCGTGAATTCCTCATGCACGAAAGGAGAATGCGTGCTGGCCGACAGAAAGGCCTTTACCGAGCCTTCCTGCCCGGCAACGGGCCACGACCCGGCAAGGAGTAATCCGGCGGCAACCGGGAAGGCTTTAAATACAGAGCAATATTTATTCATCATAACCTTGTCATTGATACAAAGGTGCTGGCACCGGCAATAACAAACAGCGCGATAAGGACGGCCATCAGGCGGCGAATTACAGTAGAGGGTCCGGTAAAAATACGCACCGACCAGAGGACCCAGAGAAGCGAGAAAGCGAAAGACACGATGTACATACGCACGCTTACCGACAGTCCATGATGCGGCCACAGCAAAATACCGTACCAAACCGCAGGCGCGGGTTTTTTATCTCCGGCTTCGGCAAGGGCTAAATTGCGGCGTATTTCCCAACTCGCGCCCGAGTACCGCCGGGCCAGCCTCAAATATCTTTCTGCCGCCTCATAACGTCCGGCTTTCAGGTATGCCGTTCCGAGATTGTAGAAAAGCGGGCCGTTCCGGGCTCCGTGTTCTACCAGCTTCAGATAGGACTCCGCGGCCCGCGCGAAGTCTTTCTCTCCGCCGGCTTTGCACATCAGCGAATTTGCTTCATTCCAGATAAATGCCCGTTCCTCAATCAGCCGCGAAAAATCGTCTTCCGGGCTGAATCCCGTAAAAACTGCCGTAGTAAGCGCCAGCATTATCACCGCCGTGCTCCGCGAACTCCGGGACCGTAAAAGCCCTTCGGTTTCCTTGACAGCCTCTATGGCTTCATTCAGATCGGGGTAAACTGCCGCCCCCCCGTCAGCCGGGGCATACTCCGGATTGAATCCGGCTTCCGCGGCTTTTCTGAACCTCTCAGCCGTTTTCTGCGCGCCCGTACGCTTCAGTATTGCCTCCTCCATATCTGCCGGCGTAATGCTTTCGGGGTCGAGCCCGAACCTTTCCGTGATGTAGCCCTTCAACGCGGCATAGACCTCCGGGGATGACTCCTCTTTACGACGGCCTGCTTTCCCCAGCCGGGCAAGAGCCCTCCCGGCGGCGGTTCTCGCGGGAAATTCCGCCCTTCGGCGGCGCGCGGCCCTGAGGCCTGACCTCAAAAAAAGAGCGAAAAGAAAGAAAACCGGCCCCAGGGCCGCCGCGGCAATGTGCTTTATTCCGGGCAGTCCAACGGTCGTTATTCCCGCCGGATCCACAGTGATGGGCGCGACCAAGAGCGTGAGGGGTGTGCCGGGTCCAGTGACGCCCTCCGTCTCTGTTTTACCGGGGTTAACCTGCACCGGCAGAGGATATGACCGGGCCGTTGCATGCAAGCCGGATTGCCGGTTGTAAAAGGTCACCTTCACCGGAGGCAGTTCATAGGTTCCCGCCGAAAGGGGTTGAACCGTATAGATATATTTTTTCCGGTCGGACCTCGTTATGGTCTGCACGGCTTCCTGATGAATTCTGAAGTGTTCCCTGAAGACCGGGTAAGCGTCCAGTACCGGAGGAGACATTGACGAAAAGTCAACATCCCCTTCAAGTTCCAGCGTAAATCGCAGGGGATCGCCCGCCTCGCATACCTGGGGGTCTATGGCGGTTTCGACGCGAAGTGTCGTACCGGTTGGCGCTGAAGCCCGCTGTAACGCAGATTCAGGGTTGTTCGCCGCCGCAACTTCCGCCACGTGGAATACAATGACCGCACACGGAACAATAAACCTGCTTAAGCCGCGCAGGAACCCGCGCCGGGCACTACGTCCACCCTTCAGCCTGTAACCCTGTAACTTGTAACCTGTAACCTGCACCGTGTAACCTGTAACCTGTGACTTCTAACCCTGCTCACCAATCTCTGAATTCACGCGAAACCGGAGCATAGCGACTCTCACGGATTTTTTCCATCTCATGTTCTTTTTCACGCTCGAGAGCTTTACGGAGAAGGGTTTCAAGCCGGGCGTCTTCCATCTTTTCGGCACGGCGCATATTCTCGAGATGCCTCCGTTCCGTTTCCGGCCGCACGGACCGCGATGTGCCGTCTTCCGTGCTTTTTTCTTCCGGACTGCCGGAGTGTTTCTGTTCGCCGTCTTCGGCTTCTTTCGTTTCCGGTGTTGTTTCAGGGAGCGTGCCGCAAAGTTCCTTCCACAGACGGCAGGCGTGCTCTTCGGCGGCCAGAGAGCCGTGGTAAGCCATGTCGACATCAAGGCGGTCCAGGGATCTTATGACTTTCTCCATCCCTTCAGCCGCCCGTTTACCGTTTTTTACGAGTTCCTCCGGACTGCCGGGTTCCAAAGTTTTGTGCCGACCGGAATCCTGAATTAATTCCAGAAGGATTGACAGAACACTCCTGTTCTTTCGTTGTTTCCTGAAAGCATCGTGCAGGGCCGCAAAAGCCTCCAGTGTAATATTCGCGGCAGGTTCCGCCGTTGCCGCGGTAACTTCCTGCTGGCGGCGGAGAATCCCCGCGGCGATTTCATGCGGAGGTTTTCCGGCACAGCGCGACCGTATTTCCGCGACACGCCGCTTTCGGTTTGATGGTTTGAAATCTCTCAACGCTCTTATGAGATTACTGCCCGCGCCGTCGACCTGACCCAGACGCAATGCGTTGAGAAAACACTCCGCGGATTCCCTGTACATGTCGGCCTCGACTGACGGGGAAATATGTTCGTTGCGGCCCGCTGAACGCGCGCCGTGATACAGGACGTGTCCCAGGGCGTCAAAAGCATGGGCAAGGAGCGATGAGTCGGAGGAACCCGCCGCGATCCGGCGGAGTATATGCTCCGCTTCCTTTCCGCGGCCCGCCCTGTGAAGACTTACTGCCGCATTGTACTCAAGCTTCTCTTTCCTGGTCCCTTTTGAACGTGACGCGGCCGCGATGTAATAATCAGCCGCTTCTTCGTAATCTCCCCTGCGATAAAGCAGACTGGCGTGCAGGACCTCTTTCCGGCCGGGGGAACCCTCAAAAAAGGATTCTCCCCGACTGCAGGCCCCGAGCGCCGCAGAAGGGCGGGCCTGGAGACCCGCAGTTGCGATTGCCAGTACAAGCCACACGGAAGCGCCGGGACGCCGCAATCGGAATACGGGCAATATTATGCCCAGGAAACAGACAACCGCCGGCAACAGAAACCACTGGAACCTTTCTGTCTGCGTCTTTCCGGAGCCTTCGATGAACTTCTGCGCGGCCACGCGGGCGATATGCTCTCTGTAAACTATGCCCAGGTCCGTCCCGGACATGCCGGAGGGCCCCGGCGGTATGTAACTGCCGCCTGTGATTTTCTGTACTTCAAGGAAGGTGGCAGGCTGAAGTTTCGTCACAACAGCGCTACCCTCATGAATAAGGTAGGCGCCGGATTCCGCAGAAACCGGAATACGCGCCCCTTCCGCAGTTCCGATCCCGACCGTAAAGACGGGAATATTTCTTTCCGCCGCTTCTTCTGCGGAAGATACGGCCTGAGCGCTTAAATCTTCCCCGTCGGAAATCACAATTATCGCAAGGTGTCTGTTCGCCGATTCCCTGAACATGTCCAGGGCGTATCTTATTCCCTCCCCGAGGTCCGTGGGGCCGGGCGGAGCGGAATGAAGACCCGCGGTCTCAAGGGCGTGGCGAGCGAAGGAATAATCGGTGGTCATCGGACAGAGAAGAACGGCGCGCTTTCTGAAAGCGACTATGCCCACGCGGCCGCCGTCCATCTCATCCAGCAGATCCAGGACGGCCGTCTTCGCCCGCCGGAGCCTGTTGGGGGCAACGTCTTCAGCCAACATTGATCTTGATACATCAAGAACAACCGCAACATCGCGACCCTTGCGGTAAACAGCCGCTTCCCTGACTCCCCAGCGCGGCCCCGCCA
>JAWODU010000073.1:0-39381 GCA_046483125.1 Kiritimatiellia bacterium | reverse complement strand
GGAGCAGAGCAGGAGAGACGTTGCGGGCAGTGCTCTTAGGATCCTGTAGATCCTATTGATCCTGTCTAAAAATCTTCTCTTCTACCATCTTAATCGCAATCTTAATCTTAATCTTTACCTCCCCCAATCTTAATCCCAATCTTAATCTCTCCCTCTGTCGTCTGTCGTCTGCCCTCCGTCATCAGTCATCTGCCCTCCATTCCTACCTTCGGCGAACAGTGGTTCGCCTCCTGCATGTACGCGTGAGGACACGCGTTACTACACCTTCCGGGTGTTGTAGTAGAGGGTGTCTCACCCGCAGGGCTTCAGTAGGAGCCGATCCTCCGATCGGCGAACATCAATCCGTGGTCTTTTCCCGATCTATGCTTTTCTCGTGATGAGTTCGGGAGGGGACATGAGGCCGCAGGGAACAAGCTGGCAGCCGGGGATATCGTTGGTGAACTGGCCGGGGCCGGTCCACCTGTTCCATTTGCGGGCGTTGTGGAGCGGTCCGTGAGAGTTCCGGCGGTGGCCGAGGACTTCCAGCACGAGATGGGTCTTCGATTTTTTCAGGTTATCCGTAATTTCAACTTCTTTCGGCTCCCACGCGATAATGCCGGCTTCGGTTCCGTTGACCAGGACCCGGACGGCGGCCCCGCGGAAGTCGTTGACGCGTACGGAAATTGTTTCTTTTTTCCGGGGTCGCCGGTTCACCACGGTGTGATATGCAACGGATCCCGAATAGAAAGGGAGGCCCTGTTTTACCCAGTCGCCGAGGCGGAGGGAATCCGGCAGTGACGTGAGGCTTACCTTCGTTCCGGATACCCTAGCGCCGAAGGAGCCGAGGAGATAAACGATTTCGAGGCCGGGATGCGTCGGGTCGTACCTGCACGCCAGCCTGAGCCGGTTGAGACCGTTCCTCAGTCCCGCGGGATCGAGCGGGATTTTCCTGAGGGAAGGGTCAACCCACCATCCGCATTCCGAGTCGGCGGAAACGGAACGGCCGTTTAATGCAATTGAAAATGTCTCAGGCCTTTCCAGCGCGAGGTAAAGCTCGCCCGAAGGGAGAGTCTCCACGTTGAAGGTGTATTCAAGTTCGAGGTCACGGGCGGAAGGATTCTTCACGGGTTCCCGCGCCCAGGGCTGTTTCATGCGTCCGCCGCGCGGCTCGGCGCCGAGGGAGCGGCGCAATTGGCGGTCTATCGAGAGAATTTCCTCAGTTTCGCGCCATTTTCCCGGGCCGGTCCGCCACCGCGGGCGGTCCAGGACTATGTTGTTGTTTTCCGAAAGGGTCACGGGCCAGTTGCTTCGATTGAGTCTGCGCACGCTTCCCGGGCGTGAAGGCGGAAGGGCGGAGGCGGGAAAATCGTTCCTGCCGTGTCCCGGGAAAACAAAAAGACGGCTCTGGAGGGGAAGCAGGGATGTCCTGACGGACCATTTGCCGCCGGCGCGTTCGGCGCATGTTCTGTAAACTTTTCCACTATCGGGGTCGAGTTCAACGGGTCTTCCCCGGCAACCGGGAAATCCGGTAATTGAGACCTCGGGATAGGAAAGGTTTCTTTTCGCAACGACGGGGTGCCGGTTGGGAGGCCGGGAAGGCGCGGCCCTGCGGCACGCGGTATTTGCGATAAAGAGGTAGAACCCGTCTTTGTCTTCCCGGAGAAGATAAAGGACGGGAGCTATTTCACGGCCTTTGCCGTCGGCGATGCTGACGCGGCGGCTGAATTCGACTTCGGCGGCGAGTTTCTTGCCGGAGCGGGGAGCGCGCCGGCATTTTGCGGCAAACTGCCGGGCTTCTCCGGAAGGCAGGGCGTCCACGTAACGCGGAGGTTCACCGGCGAACACAACCGTGCCCCCGGCTTTCCTGAAGCGGCCGAGAAGCCTGAGCGTGGAGGAACGTATTGTGAGAAGGGGAGGCACAATCACCGCCCGGTAGCGGGCCCTGGCCACCTTGAGAGAACCGCCGGTTACCTTGCCGTGGCGGTCGAGAATGTCTTCGTCGCCGTAATCGAAATCGATGTTGGCGTCCAGCAGTGAGTCGCGAACGTCCACGATATTGCGCTCGATTACCTTCGGGTCCCGGGCGGGGTCCGCGACGGAGGAACCGTCTTTCGAGGCGAGCCACGCGCTTTCCACGGGATGAATAACCAGCACGTCACGTACTTCCGTTCCGCGGGTCATCACGGCGTGGATTCTTCCGAAATAGTCTTCTACCTTGCGATAACACTCCCACCACGGCGACTGGTAGAAAATGGAGGCGGGGTAATCGCGCTTGGCCTGGCCCTCCATCGTGTACCAGGAAAGATGCTGACAGCGGAGGTTTATCCCGAGGGCAGTCTGCCAGTCGCCGAGGGCCTTGTGGCCGAGGAACGGAAAGTCCCATCCGGTGCATCCGTAGGTTTCGGTAAGGCGCCATTTACGTCCGAACTGGCGCGCCGCCGATGAGACCTGCTTCGCGGTATCATACTCTCGCGAATGCTCGGTGAGCACGTCCATACCCGGGGCCTGCATGTGCTCGTAGAAGCGCATTGCACTGCCCACCACCCCGGTCTGGGTAACGGGGGTTTCTTCTCCGAGTACGTGGCCGGTGAAAAGGAGCCTGTTCCTTCCGCACCATTCTCCGATGAGACGGGCGAAAGCGTCGGTAAACATGCGGGTTATGCAGTCGAAATAATGATGGCGGACGGCGCTTACGGCCTTGCCGTCCACGTCGAAGAATATCTCCGGCAGGTACTCCTGTATGTCGTAGCCGTACCGTTTACGGAACACCGACGGCAGAGACGCCGTCCACGGGTAGGCAGTGCGGCCGTTTTCGTTGGCTATGCCGGCCCTTCCGTAATTGGGTTCGTCGGTGAAAATGCCGGGAATAACGCGCGCGAATTCCCCGCCGCAGTGTTTCCGGTAGGCGTTGTGAGTGACGCGGATGAATTCCCGGACGGCTTCGGGATTGAGAGTGTCGAGGTAGGTGTAACCATTGTACCAGCTTGAACGGGAAGCCGCGACTTCGCGGAAAACGAGAAGACTTTCGCCCTTCCCGAGAGAAGGCCGGCCTTTCCGGGCGACCCGCCGGAGGTTCCGGGCTTTGTTGTTTTTCACGCGCGCCGCGAAAACAGCCAGAACCTTTCCCTTCCGCGAGAAGGTCCGTCCGCGGGTGATATGCTCCAGCTCGATCGAGCGCATACGGTAGGCGGGGTTCCTTGTAACGAGTCCCCCGGCGGCGCCCGACGGCCAGCGGTCCTCGTCGTAGAGCCACGCTTTCATGCCGAGTGAGCGGGCTTCGTCGACGCAGGCGTTGACGCACCCGAACCACTCTTCGGAAAGATAAGGGGTGTCGAGGCCGACGCGGGAGTGCATGAAGAAACCGCCCAGTCCCATGCGGTGCATGACGCGTACCTGCCTGCGCAGTTCTCCGGAGTCAAGGCGGCCGTTCCATGCCCAGAACGGGGCGCCGCGGAAGCGGGCGGGAGGGTTGAGGAAGTCTTTCAGCACGGAGTTCATGAGAAGGAATAATAAAGGGGATGGGGCGGGGGGATGCAAGGTGTTTGTTGTTCGTTGTGCTTTGTTGGAGGGACGGATGGGAGGGGGCCGGGATTTACAGGAAGGGCGGGAAGAAGGGGACGGAAAGAACCTTCGCCGATCGGGGGATCGGCTCCTACAGGCGGGGGTTGCCGGATGCCGGGGCAAGTTGCGGGTTAGGACACCCGCTGCTACAACGTCTTGAAGGTGTAGTAACGCGTGCTTGCCTGCCGTAGTCCGTCGGCTGACGGCCGAAGCCGAAGTGAGAATTGCCAATTGGGAGAAAGAGAATATTGACACCGGAGGGGGGAGGCGGGTACAAGATAACGGTTTTGTTTAACACGGTACCGGAAAGGAAGCAGTCTCTGTATGCACCCGATCGTAAACCATCTCGTACAGCTCCAGGAATTGACGTTAATCAGGGATGAACAGAAAGTAGCGCGAAAGGGGAAAAACCTGGAGGAACTCAATGATTCCATAGCAAAGATGACGGAACAGCTTCCTCACGATGTCCGCGCCAGATTCACGAAACTTCACAAGAAAGATCATATTTTTATTGTTCCGATTACAGCCAACGGCTGTGCGGCCTGCGGAATGAAAGTCCCCGTGAGCCTGGTCCAGGCGGTACGCATAGGGCAGGAAATGCATTCGTGCCCCAACTGCGCGCGCCTTCTTTACTATCCTGAAGTCGCGCCCCGCCGGATCGCCTCAACGCCGCGGAAAACGGCGCCTAAGAAAGTAGGCGTTTCGCGCTTTTCTTCGCATACCCTGATGGTGCCCCGGCTGGAGTCCGCGGACATGGAAGGCGTTATCGGCGAACTGGCCTATAAAATGGAAAAAGAAGGTTTTGTCGACAAGGCCGATAAGCTTGTTGAGGCCGCTATCCGGAGAGAAGCAATTGTCAGCACGGCCGTTGATCATGGTCTGGCTTTTCCTCACGTCCGGGGAGTGGAAGGCGGAGGATTGACGGCGGCCCTGGGCATAAGCCGCAAGGGGATAAAATTCGGGGGTTCTTACAAGACTCTTACGCGTATCGTTTTCTTTGTAGTGATTCCGATGGCGGCAAGCGCGTTCTACCTTAAACTTCTGTCCGGCCTTACCGAAGCTTTCATGAAAAAAGAGGCCAGGCAGGCCCTTATGGCGGAACGCGACCCGGAGAAGCTGTGGAAGGCCCTGGTTAAAACAACAAGGGCCACGGTGAAATGATGCTTCGGCGCGAATCCGCGTCCGCTGTTCCGGAGAACCGCAATGGTTGAGTTGACCGTTTCTACCCTGATACTGCTTGCGCTGGTGGGACTGGCGCTCTGCGGCGCGTGCGTCTACCTGCTTGTCCAGTACGGCGCGAACGAGAGAAAAATCTCTCGCGTACGGCGCATGCTGGGGAACGCGAGAACCGAATGCGAAAAGCTGGAACAGGCCGGAAATTCGGCACGCCGGGAGACGAAATGGTACGAGTCGCTTTTTAACAGCACGGAAGAAATGGTCCTGGTGTTTCCCGTGGAGAAAGACGGAATGCCCGGGAAATTCCTGGCGGTAAGCGACATCGCCTGTTCCTGTCTGGAATACAGCCGTTCCGAGCTTATGGAGTCCGATCCGACGGTTATCGAACTGCTTGATACCGCGGCTCCCGTAATGGGCTACAACAAGTCGGACCTGGTGGCGCTTTCGGACGACTATATTCAGAATCGCGAGAACAGGTACGCGACCCGGTCGGCGCGGCGGCTGGTGAGCCAGGTCATGGAAAACGGAGTCCTGCAGTACGAAACAACGTTCAAAACCAGAACGGGCAGGCAGATCCCCGTTGAGGTCAAAGCCAGAAAAGTGGATTTCAACGGACGTTCGGCGGTCGCATGCACGGCAAGGGACCTGACGGAACGCGAGCGTGCGGAGCAGGCGCTCAGCGCGAGTGAAAGCCGGTTCCAGGAATTTTTTGCTAATTCTCCCATAGGGATAGTCATTTATGACGGGGACAAAAAAGTCGCGGACGTGAACCGATCCTGCCTGAGAATGTTCGGAATACCGGACAAGGTCGAATTCGCGAAGTTCAGCCTCTTCGACAACCCTTATATTCCCGAAACGCATAGAAAGAAACTGAGAGAAGGAGAGGCGACGCGCTATGAAGCAGCGGTGGATTTTTCGGAGGTACTTGAAAAAGCAATGTTTGTGACCAGCCGCAGTGGAACGGCTTATTTTGACGTAATGATTTCGCGAATGCGCACGGGAAGCGACTTCAGGCCGGTCGGTTATTTCGCCCAGGTCCAGGACATTACCGAGAGAAGAAAGACGGAAGCCGAACTCAGCAAGAGAGATGGGGAGCTGAGGCAGGCTGAAAAAATGGAAGCGCTGGGTTCCATGGCCGGGGGCGTGGCTCATGACTTCAACAATATATTGACTCCTATCGTCGGTTACGCACGAATGATAGAGAGGTCCGCCGCGGAGGAGGATCCCTGCGGGAAGTACGCCGGCAATATTTCCAAAGCCGCGAACCGGGCCAAAGACCTGGTGGGGCAGATACTTACCTTCAGCCGGAAGTCGGACGGTGACGAACAGGAGAACCGCCCGATACACGTTATACCGATTGCCAAGGAAGTGCTGAAACTGCAGGGCAGTTCGGCGCCGGAAAACGTCGGGGTCCGCCGAACCATAAAGACCGAGAATGACGTGGTAAAAACAACTCCCACAAAAATACACCAGGTGCTGATGAACCTCTGTACGAACGCCGTACACGCCATGCGGGAAGACGGAGGAGAAATGGAATTGATAGCGACCGATATTACGGTCGGGAAACGTCCCCGACGGCGGTACCAGGAACTGCCCCCTGGCAGATACCTGCAGTTATCGGTCCGGGATACCGGCGCCGGTATGGATAAAGCCACGGCGGCAAGGATTTTCGAGCCTTTCTTTACTACGAAGAAGAGCGGGGAAGGAACGGGCATGGGGCTTTCGGTGGTCCACGGGATAGTAAAGGGCATGGGGGGAGCGATTACCGTGGAATCCGAACCGGGGAAAGGATCAGTGTTCAACGTGGTGCTTCCGGTAACGGAGGTGACGGAAGAAACGGATGCGGGAGCCGCCGAAGACATGGCGACGGGAAGCGGCAGAATCCTGGTGGTGGACGACGACGCTGAAGTAACGGAGCTGATATGCGACATGCTTGAATCTCTCGGTTATGAAGCGACCCCGGTTAACAACGGTTACGGCGCCATGAAGCTGTTCCGTATGGACCCTTCGCATTTTGACGCGGTGATTCTGGATGAAGTAATGCCAGGCATGCCCGGGCACGAAGCAGCCCGGGAAATGCTGAAAATCCGCGAAGGAATGCCGATAATGATATGCACCGGCTACAGCCAGGCATTCTCGGCGAATGATGCCCGGGAAGCAGGAGTGAGGGAATTTATAACAAAGCCGATTGCGATGGAAGAAATGGCGGCGGCCCTGCGGAGAGCGCTCGAGGTTAAGAAAGGCGCGGAATGACCGAACCGAAAGAAAAGCAGAGCCGGCGCGTGAAAGCCGCGGCGGAACCGGTCAGAAAACAGAGAGATCCGCCCGCCCGGCGTTTTACAGGCGCGCGGTGAAGTTCCTGAGCCGCTTCATGGCTTCCTTTATTTCCTCTATGTCCGTTGCGTATGAACAACGGATGAAACCTTCACCCGACTTGCCGAAAGCCGTACCCGGAACGCACGCGACCTTTTCTTCTTCGAGAAGCTTCAGCGAAAAATCCTTTGACGGGATTCCGTAATCGCCGACGTAAGGAAAAGCGTAGAACGCGCCGCGGAGCATAGAGCAGGGCAGACCTATTTCGTTGAGACTGTGATAGATCAGATTACGGCGTTTCACGTACTCGTTCTTCATTTCCCGGCAGTCTTCTCTTCCGTTTCTCAGGGCTTCCAGGGCGGCTTTCTGGCTCAGCACCGGGGCGCAGAGCATGGTATATTGATGGATCTTCATCATGGCTTCGGTGATGTCGGGGGGAGCGCAGGAAAAACCGATCCTGTAGCCGGTCATGGCCCAGGCCTTCGAAAATCCGTTGAGCAGAATTGTCCGATCCTTCATGCCGGGAAGAGCGGCTATGCTTGTCGGAGCGCTGTCGTACGAAAGTTCCGCGTATATATCGTCGGTTATTACGATGAGATCGTGTTCAACGGCGAAAGCGGCTATTCCCTCCATGTCGCGGGGTTGGAGAACCGCGCCGGTGGGGTTGGTGGGAAAATTAAGCACCAGAGCCTTCGTTCGGTCCGTAAGATGTTTTTCAAGCATCCCGGCCGTCAGCCGGAATCCTTCTTCCCTGTTCGTGGGAACCGCTACGGCTCGGCCGTGCGCGAAAGTGGTTACGGGAGAGTATGAAACATAGCACGGTTCGTGGTACAGGACCTCGTCCCCGGGGTCAAGTATCGCCCTGAGAGCGAGATCCATCGCTTCACTGACACCCACGGTGATGAGCACTTCGCTCGCGGGATCGTATGCGATCTTAAAGACATCCTTTACGTAACGGGAAACCGCTTCGCGCAGTTCCCAGATCCCGAGGTTCGACGTATATGAGGTGTGTCCCTTTTCGAGCGCGAATATCGAAGCTTCGCGCACGTGCCAGGGGCTTTCAAAATCCGGCTCGCCGATACTCAGACTGATAATGTCGTTTCTGGTGCTGACGATGTCG
Source organism: Kiritimatiellia bacterium (assembly GCA_046483125.1). GTDB lineage: Bacteria > Verrucomicrobiota > Kiritimatiellia > UBA8416 > JAWODU01 > JAWODU01. Next base: position 31,232 of record JAWODU010000073.1, on the reverse strand, counting down.
AAAAAATCGCGTATGCCCGAGCGGGGCACGTCCACCAGGTGCGAGGCTATCCGCCCGTTTTTCCTACGGTGAGACCTTGAGTCTTTCATTTTTCGCCTCTGCTTTCATGAGTACGCCCTGATCTTTGTATGTCTTGAGCATGAAGTGGGTGGACGTTGAGATAACCCCCTCGATAGTAGCAAGTCTTTCACTGACGAAAGACGCCACGTCCTTAAGGGTCTTGCCGTTCACAAAGGCCAGCAGATCATATCCGCCGGACACAAGGAACAGGGAATCCACGTCCTGGAATTTGGCAATGCGGTCGGCTATCCTGTCGAAACCTCCTTCGCGTTCAGGTGTAATCTTGACTTCTATGAGCGCGCGAACCCGGTCCAGCTCGAGTTTATCTTCATTTACTATGGCGTGATAAGCTTTGATAACGCCGGTCTTTTCGTATTCGGCGATTTTACTTTTCACTTCTTCTTCGGAAACGTCCAGCATTCTGGCCAGGTTTTCGGTAGATTCCAGCGCGTTTTTCCTGAGCAATTTCAGTAGTTCATCCATAACGTACTCCTTGGCTGTTTCCCGTCTTTTCCCTCGAAGATTTTCTAACAGGATCTACAGGATTTACGGGATCAGGGAGGGCGTAGTCCGCGGGCTGGCGGACGGCGGCGGGTTGATCCCGTCTAAATTCTCTCAATGTTTTAGCGTTCAGTGTTTGATTCCGTCTTTAACCCTATTTTACTCCTGCATTCCGGTACATTTACCGGGCAGGCCGCGCTCAAAAGGTTTTATAGCATGAGCCGGGGAGATTTGTGTAGTATAATTGCGATACAGTGGGTTTTTCAGAAAAGCGCCAATAATCGGCGCGGACGGCCCGTAGTACTGATGCGTGAAGACAGTTATTCGAATTTGTCCGACGGCGAACTCGTCGAAGGCCTTCAGCGGGGTGAAGAGGGCGCTTTCGACGAAGTTTTCCATCGTTACAGGAGACTGGTATTCGCGTACCTGAGAGGTAAAACGGGAGATCGTCACCTGGCCGAGGACATAGTGGAAGAAACATTTATCGCGCTGGTGAGGAACGCCGCCCGAATCGACGCCGCCAGGGGCGTTCGCGGCTGGCTTTTCCGCACGGCGAGAAACAGGGCGGTGGACGCACTGCGGCAAAGGCAGTTTGAAACACCCGTGGAAGACGTGTATCCGGCGGAACTGCCCGGAAAAGCGGTTTCTCCCGCGGAGCGGGTCGTGGCCGGGGAATCGGCACAGCTTGTAAGAAAGGCGCTGTCCGATCTGCCGGAAAGGGAAAGGGACCTGATGATCCTGCGCTTCTATGGAGGGCTGACTTTCCGTGAAACGGCGCATGTTCTGAAACGGCCGCTTGGCACGGTGCTCTGGCAGGCGCGGAAAATACTGGGGAAGCTGAAAGCTGAAATGGGGAGAGGGAAAAGCTGAAAGCTGAAAGTTGAAAGCAGAAATAAGAGAGGGAGAGGGGGAGGGGAAAAGCTGAAAGCTGAAAGTTGAAAGCAGAAAGCTGAAACGGGGAAAGGGAACGGTGAACCCTGAACCGTATCGCGAGAAGAGATGAAGTGCAGTCAGACGGTTAAAGAACTGTTGTCGGGAAGGGAACGATCGAAAGACGTTGAGGATCATCTTCGCCGGTGCCGGGAATGCCGCGGTATTTCCGAGCTGACCGCCCGGCTTGATCGGCTGGGAAGCGGCGAGGCGGAAGAAGACCTGCCGGCGGAAAAGGTCGAACAGTTACGCCGCCGCGCCTTCGGTATTCTGGCAGAGCCGCGTTCGGGCGCAGGCGATAAGCTGGTGTTTCCGTTTTTTTCACCGCAAGCCGCGGCCCTTGCGGCCGTGGTTCTTCTGGCTGTGGGAGCAATGCTGTGGATCTATACTCCCCGCGACAAAAGCTCCGGAGCCGGCGGCACTCAATCCCGGGTTGCGGCGATTTGCGGGAACCTGGACACGCGAATAGAACGAAAAAAAGAATCGCTGGACTTTGCCTTGAAAAGTTTCCGGGAGAAACACGTCGAAAAAACCGGTCCGTCAGGTTTCGAACGGAGAGCGCGGAATATCAGGAGCAGAATTGAACTGTGTTCTCTGGAAATACGCGGCGAACTCGAAAAAGCCGGAGTCATTGCCGAAAGCAGAGGATCGTGAAGCTGAACAGGAGGTCAGATAAGTGAAAACCCAAAAGCGTATAATTCTGCTGTTTGCTGTTGCCGGGCTCCTTACCACGATCACGGCCGCGGCTTCGCCGCCGGACGGAGGGGAGGCTGAAACCGGCGTTGAAAGGCCGCCGGTAAGAAGCGCGCGGGCCCAGGTCAGTCTTCCATTGCCGCCGCCTCTTCCTTCGGAGTACGATATCATAAACAGCGTACTGGCCAGGTTTCCGAAACAGAATTCCGGAGAAGTGATACGCTTTGTCCGCAGGCATTTTGTGGAGGAAATGAGAGATTTCGCCAGGCTGTCGATGCATAATCGCGAAAAAGCTGAAAAACTGTTCGGTGAAGTGATGGATAAAGCGATCGAACTGCTGGAAACAAAACGACGCAATCCGGACAAGTTCAGGAAACTGCTGAAAGAGAAGGAATTGGAAAATGCGGCCCGCCGGCTCGCGAAGGAAACGGCGAAGAGCAAAGGGGAAGAGCGAAAAGAGAAACTGCTTGAGCTGCGCCGGGTGCTTGCCGAAGCTTTCGAAGTGAAGCAGAGTATTATGAAAGAGGAAGTCCGGAGCATGGAAAAGGACCTGGACGAGCTGAAAGGCCTGGTTGAGCAAAGAGACGCCAACAGCGAGCTCATTATCAGCCGCCGGCTGAACGAGATGGCGGGAGAAGAAGAGCATTTGAGGTGGTGAGGGGAGGAGAAAAGCTGAAAGCAGAAAGCTGAAATGGGGAGAGGGAAAAGCTGAAAGCAGAAAGCAGAAAGCTGAAATGGGGAGAGAAAACCGCTAATCTCGCCAATCATCGCGAATGGCAAGGAAGAAACAGCGAATGAAGAGACTGGATCATGAGCGGCAAAAAGGGAAGATTTTCTGACAGGATCAACAGGATTGACAGGATGATAATAACAGGCAGACAACGACTCTACTGCTTTGCTCTTCTTGCATCGCGTCCGGCGGCGCAGAGGAGCTTCCGGTCGCCGCCAGCGATGCGGGCTGCGTGACGCGGGGAGGGCAGTAGCACTAAACTACTACCCGGCAAGTGAGGCCGGGGCAAATACGGGATGTTAACCGTGGAATGAATCTCAGCGATATCAGAATTGTGCTGGTGAGGCCGCATTACGGCGGCAACGTGGGGTCGGTGTGCCGCGCCATGGCCAACATGGGGTTATCGGATCTGGCTCTTGCCGATCCGGGCAGGCTGGATATGGATGAAGCGAGAATGATGGCGTGTCATGCTCAGGATATACTGAAGGAGCGTACCGAATATGCCTCGATGGATGAAGCCGCGGCTGATTGCCGGACCGTGGCGGGGACGACGGCCAGGCGGGGGCTGTACCGGAGCCACGCCAGAACACCGCGTGAATCGGCTGAAGCCATATTACAGAAAACGGAGACCGGGAAGACGGCGCTGGTATTCGGGCCCGAAGACAACGGACTCGACAACAGGGAAATGGGAATGTGCGACTATATCGTGCAGATTCCCACAACGGAAAATTACAGATCCCTGAACATGGCGCAGGCGGTAATGGTGTGCTGTTATGAACTGTTTGTCGCCGCGGACGGTTTTACGCCTCCGGAGGAGAAGTCCCCGGCGGCTTCCGCCGCGTTCAAGGAGCGGATGTACGGTTTATGGCGGGATATGCTGATGGAAACCGGGTTCATGAAAGAGGACAAGGCCGACCACATGATGTACGGGGTTCGCAGGATATTTTCGCGCGGGGCGATTACGACCGACGATGTGCGCATTCTGATGGGAATCGCAAGGCAGGCGGCGTGGGCGTCAGAAGAGAATAGCCCCCAAAAGGCACAAAAAGGCACGAAAAACGGGAAAGAGGAAGAGAAAAGCTTTTGAGGCGATAAAGCGGCCCGCGGCACGATCGGGAACATGAGAGGGAGAAGATGGAGGAGTGCAGATGGACGGACGGGAAAAGATAACTTCGAGCAGACTGGCTGAAATCCTCAAGCGGACGAAATTGTTCGACGATACACAGACGGCCTCACTCCTGGAAGGAGTCCGCGACGGTGAAGGAACAGTCGTGGAACTTGCGGTGAGAAACGACTACGCGCGCGAGGACGAATTACTGAAGTCGCTGGCAAAGGTCATGGACATGCCCTTCTTTTCGCTGGGCTCTATAACGGTGGATCGTGAAGTGCTCGATAGTCTGCCTACCAAAGCGGTTTTCCAGTACAATGTAATCCCGGTTTCGCTTGAAGGCGGCATACTTGTGGTAGCGGGCAACAACCCGCTGGATGCGGGTCTCACGGAAGCTCTTCGCTTCGCGGCCGGCCGCCGGGTGCGTCTCGGCGTGGCGACTTCGATCGATATAGCCAGGGCCGCCAAGGCTTTTTACGGGGTAGGGGCCGAGACGGTCGACCGCATGATGGAGGACGACAGGTTCGAAGTCGCGCCCGAAGAAGACCTGAGCAAGATGGATCTGAGCCGGCTCGACCAGGAAGCTTCCGTCGTGAAGTTTGTCAACCAGATCATCTGGGAAGGATGCCGGCAGGGCGCAACGGACATCCATTTTGAGCCCATGGAGACACAGCTTCGTGTCCGTTACAGAATTGACGGGGTACTCCACGAGGTGCCGGTGCCCGCGCGGCTTATCAGGTTTCAGGCCGCCATTATTTCACGTATTAAGGTAATGGCCAACATGGATATCGCGGAAAAACGGCTCCCCATGGACGGCCGGATCGGCCTTCGGGTCGAAGGAGAGGAGATAGATATCAGGGTATCGACCGTGCCGACGGTTTACGGTGAAAGCGTGAGTCTGCGCCTTCTGCAGAGAAAAGGGCAGTTTCTTAACCTGGAGGAGCTTGGAATGTCCGAGGCCGACTCCCGCACGGTGGAAAAGATCATCCAGAGACCGAACGGGATAATACTGGTAACCGGGCCTACGGGTTCCGGAAAGTCCACTTCTCTTTACGCGTACCTGCACGAAATAAACACGGAGGACAGACGTATTCTTACCGCCGAAGAACCCATCGAATACGAAATGGCGGGGATCAACCAGCTCCTGGTACGTCCCGATATAGGCTTGACATTCGCGCGTGCGTTGAGATCATTCCTCAGGCAGGATCCGGATATCATAATGGTCGGGGAAATCCGGGACCTTGAAACGGCGGAAATCGCCATACAGGCCTCGCTGACCGGCCACCTCGTATTCAGCACTCTGCACACCAACGATGCCGCCGGAGCGTTCACCCGGCTTCTTGACATGGGAGTGGAGCCCTATCTGGCCGCTTCGTCCGTGGCTGCGGTAGTCGCCCAGAGGCTGGTGCGCTGGCTGTGCCGGTCCTGCAGAAAACCGGTGGAGCCTGAGCCCGCTTTTCTTGAAGAGATAGATTTTCCGGCCCGGAGAGATTCGGAAAGCGTCATATACGAAGCCGCGGGCTGTGAAGATTGCCGTCAAACCGGTTTTCAGGGAAGAACGGGTATTTTCGAGATACTGCCGGCCAGTGAAGAAATAGAATCTCTCGTGATTTCCAGGAGTTCGACTCACGCAATCAGGGAGAAAGCGCTGTCCCGGGGCATGAAAACTCTTCGTGATGACGGATGGCGGAAAGTGCTCGAGGGAGTTACCACCATCGAGGAAGTAATCAGGGTGACGGAGGAGAACGGGTAGGGGACAGATGACAGAGGACAGACGACAGAGGACGGAGGACAGAGGGCGGAGGGAGAGATATTAAGATAGGGATTAAAATTGGGATTACGACGGACAAAAGGCGGGCGCACGATAGGTTGAGCAATGACGACGTTTAAGTACACGGCAAGGAGCAGGGCGGGAGAAAGGACCGAGGGCACCGTGGAGGCCCACGACAGGCGCTCCGCAATGCTGCAGATCGAGCGGCTGGGATACGTTCCGGTCAGCGTCGCGGAGGAGGGCGTATCCCAAAAGGAACCCGGGAAAAAGGGTCTGCATCTGACCCGCGGCGGCAGGCCCAGAATGAAGACGCGCGAGCTTCTGCTTTTTACTACGGAGTTCAGCGATCTTCTCGCTTCGGGAATGCGGCCGGCGAACGCGCTCAATTCACTCGCGAACCGCGCGGGCAACCGGGCCGCCGACCGGATTGTAAAGGAACTGAGGGACGAGATAATCCGGGGAAGCAGTCTTTCCGACGCGTTGGCCAAATATCCTGAAACGTTTTCGCCGTTGTACGTGAACATGATACGGGCCGGGGAGACCGGCGGGGCGATGCATGAAATCCTTAAAAGGCTTGTCGTGCATTACGAGCGCGTTCAGGAGGCAAAAGAGAAAATCATTATGGCGCTGGTGTACCCGGTTATAGTTCTTCTGCTCGGAACGGGGATAATGATTTTCACGATGGTGGTTATAGTTCCCAAATTCGAACAGGTCTTCGAAGCGCTGGGCGAAACCCTGCCTGTACCTACCCAGATACTTGTTTCTTCGAGCCGGTGGCTGGCCAGCTACGGCTGGGCCCTTGCCGCGGGCCTGGTGCTGTTCGGTTTTTTCGCCCACAGGGCGCTCAAAACCGAGAAGGGAAAACTGTGGTGGCACGGCCTTCTGCTGAAACTGCCCCTTGCCCGTGGAATCGTATCCGCCGGTATTTATGCCAATTTTGCCAGGACTCTGGGCACACTCATGGACAACGGCGTGCCGGTGCTGAATGCTCTCCGCATTGTGGAAAGAGCCGTCGGCAACACGGTCATAAGCAGGGAACTGGCCAACGCCCGCGAACGCGTCACCGACGGCACGACAATTTCAGGGCCGCTGGCCGCCGGTAAAGTGTTCCCGAGAATGATGACCGATATGCTTGCGGTGGGAGAGGAAAGCGGGGACGTCGCGGGTACACTGAAGCATATAGCCAGTCGTTACGACAGCGAACTGGATAGAAATCTGAAAATATTCACTACTTTGCTCGAGCCGATACTCATTGTGGTTATCGCCGTGCTTGTGGGTTTTGTGGCCGTGAGTATTTTCATGGCCGTATTCAGCCTGACGAGCGGGCTGAACGCGTGAGGCACATTGGGTAGTGTCAAAAGTTGTATAAAAACGGATGAAGGACGAGTTGGAACACTTAATCGCAGACTTAACTGCTACCCTTTGTCGTATACGCTTAAACGACTCTGTTGCAACGGCTGGCACATGACGAGTAAGCAGGTCGGTTAAGGGTGTGCGTCCGCCGTGGCGGAAAGGGTGGCGGTTAAGAAAGCGTTTAAGTGTATTCGAAAACGGGAGAGAGAGTCGAAAAACGGCTAATGACCTCAAAGAAGGACAGTTACACAGTGAAACGTGCTGTCAGCTTTGGCAGAACCAGACATTAAAGAAGGAGGACAAACATGATTGCGGGAAGAACAGCCGAAAGAGAGCGTCGTTCCGGCTTTACACTGGTAGAGGTCCTGCTGGTGGTGGCCATAATAGGAGTGCTGGCCACGATCGGTATCCTTTCCCTGCCCGGGAGACGCGAGGAAGCTATGATTAACGCTACCCGCGGCAAGATCGACGTGATCTGTACCGCGGTAGATGTCTATGAAGTGGATACCGGCCGCTATCCGCCGAATCTGTCGGCGCTGGTCAACGATGACGGTTCACCCAACTGGCACGGGCCTTACGTTCGGGGCGGGGTGCCGGAAGACGCCTGGGGAACGACGTTTCAGTTCAAGACTACGGGAGAAAGGACCTACAGGATTGTTTCGGCCGGCCCCGACAGGCAGTTCGGTACCGATGATGATATCACCAGCATGTAAACACGGTGAATCGCGTGGAAGTTTTACTCTCGTAGAGCTTCTTCTGGTTATCGCGGTAATGGCTGTTCTGGCCGCTCTGGCGGTGCCTTACTTTGTGCGCTCGATGCGCGGCAACAGGCTGAGGACGGCGGCGCGGACTGCGGCTGAATCGGGCAGGTACGCCCGGAGCATGGCGGTGCTTAAACAGAAACGTATGACGCTGTCGTTCGATTTCAAGAAACCCGCTGTTCGCGTGAGCGAGATGGGGGGCAGTGAACTTCTGAAGAGAAAGCTGGACAGGGTGAAGATAGATTATGTTCGTCTCGCCGATGCAGAAAAGCCCTTGAAAGAGGGGACGGCGAAAGTGACGTACGATACCAACGGCACGTGTACGCCGTACACGGTGCGCGTGGAGGATCAGCACGGAGACGGTATAACAATCGAAGTTGATGCTCTGTCGTCGGTGAGGACGGTGGGGGAGTGACCCTGCTCCGTCCGTCATCTGACGGACTACGCAGGGCAGGCGGAGGGGAGATTTACAGGAAGGGCGGGAAGAGCGGGAAGGACGGATGACGGATGACAGGTGGGGCAGGGAACAACATCGAACAAAGAATGTCCAGAGATCAAGTGAGAGAGACAAAGATGAGCACGGATAAGCCCCGGGAAGGGATGACGCTTGTGGAAATGATGCTGGCGCTTGCCATACTGGGCGCGGCGCTGGCGTGGCTCCTTGCATCTACTTCAAGTTGCCTTGCCGTGATAAAGAAATCCATTCGCTATCAGGAAGCGCAGTGGACTTTCGGCGTCGGCGAACTTGAACACGTCGTCGGCAACCTGGAGGAAGTCGAAGATATGGAAGTGGAACCGGTCGAGTACGACGGTTATACATTCAGCAGGGAAGTGGGAGAAGACTCGGACGAAGACAATTTATACGTTGTGCGTACGCGCGTTTCCTGGGGGGAAGGCGAAGGGAAATACATCGAAGAGGTCGCGCGGTATATGTATCACAGGGAGGTCAAGTAGAGTCGTGACTGTTTTGACCGGCGCATTGAGGCATGCACAAAAGGGGTTCACGCTCCTGGAAATGCTTCTGGTGACCGTCATTCTGGGCTTGGTGTTCTCTTTGACTTATATGGCTTTTTCCACGGTGGTAACTGCCTGGGACCGGGGCATGGAGTTGACGGAACATCTGCATCATGCCGATTACGTGCTCGATCAGCTGGTGATGGGCCTGAGATCGGCTTACTATCCGGACACCAGGGGAGAAGCGGCCGGATACGGTTTCGAAATAGAGGACGGCGGAGACGGGGAGTACTCATCGGACACCATAAGCTGGGTCAAAACGGGCAGTGCGCTGGTGGGAGCGAATTCGCCTTTCGCGGAAAGCCCGCATCGTGTGCAGTTCTTCATGACGGAAAATGAAGAAGGAGAACCGGCCGCGGCGGTAAGGCAATGGCGTCTTTACGGTCAGCCCGAGGATTTCGATCCCGGGGAACTGGACCCCGTGTTTCTTTCCACGCGGATAACCGGTTTTAACTGCAGGGTCGCCTACAGAATAGTTGCGGATGAAGTGGAATGGCTGGACGAGTGGCAATATACAAACAAACTGCCGACTGCCGTGGAACTGACCCTTTACATGGCGCCGGTGCAGGAAGACGGACAACCCGTCGAGATAAAACGCGCGCTGGGAGTGCCCGTGGCTCCTTTATCGTGGAATTGAGTGTCTGTGAAAACGGCAACAGATTCTTACAGGAACGCTTCAGCTCTGATCGTGGTGCTGTGGGTGACCGGCCTGATGTCCATGCTGGTCGTTTCCTTCGCTTTCAACGCCCATATCGAAGCGCGGATTACGTCTTACTACCGGAAGCGGCTGGCGGCCGAGTACCTTGCCCGGTCGGGAGTCGATATCGCGGAAATGCTGATGGCCAAAAGCCGGGAAGTCAGGAAACTGCCGGAAGGCGAGGCCGGCGACGAAGAAGACAGGTGGTTCGATTACGCGAGGCGTTTGTCTAAAGGACTGGCTGTCGAGGGGCTCAGTGAAAAGCTCGAGAGAGGAACCATCGTTGTGGACATAGTACCGGAACCCTCCCGCCGCAACATCAACCGGCTCGGAAAGAACGACATTGAAAAGGAAGAAAACCTTGAGAGAATACTGGAAGTCGGCGGCATACCGGAGGTCCTGTGGCCGGTTTTGATCGACTCGCTTCTTGACTGGACGGACAAGGACGATCTGCCGCGGCTGGACGGAGCGGAAACCGATGATTACGCCGAAATGCCGGAAGAGCCTTTTGCGGCCAGGAACGCCCCGCTTGACGCGGTGGGCGAACTTCTGCTGGTCAGGGGTTATAGCAGGCCGATTCTTTACGGCGGCCCCGTGGACCTGGGATTCGGGGACGAGGAACCCGCGCAGGCTTCCGGTATAGCCGATCTGCTCACCGTATACGGCGACGGCAAGGTAAACGTGAACGCGGTGTCAAAAAGGGTACTGATGACTCTGCCGGGTATTGATGATCTCATGGCGGATCGTATCATTCAGGAGCGGGAGGGGTGGACGGACCTGGAAGGGAAGGTCCAGGACGCTTCCTTCGCCAATGTAAACGACCTGTTCACCAGGATGCCGGAACTGGACCCCCGGCTGAAGCCCATGGTTTCCGTTGATTCCGCGATCTATCGTCTGACGTCGGTGGGTAAGGTCGGAGATGTTGAGCGTAAACTCTGGTGTATAGTAAAATACACCGGCGGGTCCATGACGATTGTCAGATGGAAACAGGAATCTTGAAACACGGATCCTGAAAGAGGGGTTATGGCGAAAGATATCATAACGGGAATGGCCGTCAGCGGCGGAGAACTGCAGTGGACCGTTTTCAGCCGCGACCGCGGCAGTTTGAATACCGTTTCCACCGGGCGCGCGGATCTCCCCGCCGGGAACCTGAGAGACCTGGAGGGAACGGGAGCCGAAGAACTGAAAGGCGCCGGCGAGAGTATAAAGAGTCAATGGCGCCGCAAATCCGGAAGCGTTGTTCTGAGTGTCCCGACAGACCAGGTTCTCCTTCGGGTCCTGGATCTGCCGGCGGCCGAAGATGAAGAACTGCCCGGGATGGCCGAGCTCCAGGTGGACAAGTTCTCTCCGTTTCCGGTCGAGAACATGGTCGTTTCCCACGAGGTGCTTTCGGAGGGGGGGGGCACCCGTCCGGTGCTGATCGCGGCCCTCAGGCGCAAGGCGCTTGCCGCTCTGGGCAATGTACTTGCCGCGGCGGGCATTGTTCCCGTGCGTGTAGACGCCGAACTTATGGGCAGGCTTCATTTCCTGCGTGAAAGCGGAGAACTGAAGAACCAGGGCAGGCAAGTTGTGCTTATTGCGGGGGACCATGCGGTGGAAACTGCGGTTCTGGACGGCGGGATCCCCGTGATTCTCAGTTCGTTTACCCGTGAGGCGGACATGGAGACAGAGCAGTTGGCGAAAGAAGCGGAGGGCGAACTGACGCGCAGTCTGATGTCGGTGGAACTGAAATTCGGCGCGGCGGACACGTGCACGGTTTACGCCCGCTCGGGCGATGAGCTCAAAGGCGCTTTGAGCGCCCGTGTCAGTGAAGCGCTGTCATGTGAAGTGGATCTCAAACCCATGGAGGATTTTCCGTCACCGTCCGAGAGCGTGGTTCGGCGCCACACGGCTTCGAGCCGCCTTCTGGATCTTGGTCCGGGCGAATGGAGCCGCGAAAGGGTGTCCCGCGCCTTCAAACGCAGACTCATGACGTGGGCCGCGGCAGCCGCGGGGGTGTGGCTGGCGGGCGTGGGTCTTTTCGCGGGGGGCCTGCAGTACCGGAAGTTCCAGGTGCAGGGTCTGCAGAAGAAAAGCGAAAAATGGAAAAAGGAGGCCATGGACGTCCGGAAAAAACGCGCCAGGGTGAATGCCATCAGGGCGTACATGGACTGGCGGCATTCTGCGCTTGAATGCCTGCGCGAAATCAGCCGCGCTCTTCCGCCGGGCGTCGAACTTTCTTCGTACAGCTATACAAAAGGCGAAAATGTGAAGATATCGGGGCAGAGCTCGGACGTGGACAGTGTGTATACTTTCAAGTCCGGCCTGGATGATTCGGAAATATTTCTCGTATCCCGCCTCCACGGTCCGCGCTGGTCCCGCAGTATAAGGAAACACATTTTCGACGTAGAAATGACATTGCCCGAGGGAAGCCAATGAAATTTTCTCCGAGAGAGTGGATCCTGATGCTCGTGACGGCCGCGGTGGTTATTTTCGGGGTTACGGTACTGGCTTTGAAGCCCCGGTTCGAGGTGTGGCGCGAACAGGGACGCACGCGCAGGGAGTTGCTGAGCGCTATTGAAAAGGACAGAGCGCTCATAAACGAAAGAGAACGGTGGGAGAGCGAATTACGCGAGTTGAGCAAACTTCTTCCGCAGTTTCCTTATGAGAAGGAAATGGAAGTGCACTGGCTTTCGCTGATGGACAGACTGGCGTCGAAACACGGCGTCAGAATAACCAGACGCGAAACTGGCGAAGAAGAGAAACAGGGACTTGTGTACGAACTTCCGATTGAATGCAGGGAATGGGAAGCGGATCTGGAATCGTTTCTGCGTTTCCTGTTTGATTTGCAGGATCAGGGTGCTATGCTTGAAGTAAGGCGCCTGTTTGTTAAGCAGAAGAACCCGTCGGTTCTGAGGGGCCGTTTTACGCTGTACTGCAGTTATACAAAGGCCGCCCCGCAGGAGTGACGCGTGGAAGGATAGGTAAATGCATCGTTACGGATCAATATCGGTCGCGCTCGCTGTGACGCTCTCCATCGTTTGTCTGCCCGTTCCGGGGCAGGTCCGGCTTACCGATCCCACCGGGACGGATACGGTTACACCGCGCCTCAAGTTCGAAGATACCCCCGTGGAAATAGTGCTTGAGCAGTACAGCGAACTTACAGGCAGGACGCTTCTGCTGGATCCCAAAATTCCCCGCGCCAAGATCACGCTTCGAAATCAGACCGAGCTGACCGTGAGCGAAGCGCTCGAAGCGATGGAAACGGTGCTCACCATGCACGGGATCGCGCTCATCAAGGAAGGGAAGAAATTTCTGAAAGTCGTCCCGGTAAAAGAAGGCCTCCAGGAAGGCACGGAGATCAGGCAGGCCGGAGCGCCGCGCGAAAAGATCAAGTCGAGCGAACTCATCAGCGAGATGATCGCCCTGAATCACATAGATATCAAGGAAGCCGAAAAGGCCATCAAGAATATCAAGCATTCCTACGGTCAGTTACAGCTCTTCGAGAGAACCAACAGCATACTCGTGACGGATACTGCGGGAAACATAGAACGCCTGATGCAGATCATTTCGTTTATCGATCAGCCTATACGCAAACTGGAAGAACCGAACATCATCGAAATACGGTACGCCAGGGCCGCCGACATCAAGAAAAAGCTGGAGGAAATACTCAAGGAAACCATGGAGGAGGAAGCGGCAAGATCCACGGTTCCCAGACAGCGCAAATCGGGCGCTCCCGGGGCGGAAAAAGCGCGCACGCCCCCGGGGGTCATAAGAGCTCCGCGGGAAAAAACCGCCGAGGCGGAGATTCCCGCGGAGATTATCGAACTGGCCGAAAGGGGGATAATCACCGGCGAGGTAAAAATCATAGCGGACGATAGGACCAATATCCTCATCATAATCACCAGGCCCGAGAATATGACCTTCTTTGAAAAAATAGTGAAGGTCCTCGACGTGCCGACCGATCCGGACGTTGTGGTCAAGGTTGTGCGGCTGGAATTCGCCAGCGCGGAAACAGTGGCCGGCACTCTTAACACGCTGATCGGCAAAAAAGACAAGAAAGGCGAAGTTCCTCCGCCCAAAGCCGGCGGGGAGGAGGAAGGCAGAAGCGCGGCCCTCCGGGAGTACGTCGAACAACTCAGAAGCGGGGCGGCGGAATTGGAGGAGGGGAAATCAAAAGTGGGCGAGCTTTTGGCGGAGAACATAAAGATCCTGCCCGACAAGCGCACCAATTCCCTTCTCATAATGGCCAGCAAGGCGGACATGGCGGCGCTGGAGGAAATAATAGCAAGCATGGATATGATGCTTTCGCAGGTACTGATAGAGGTGGCCATTATCCAGGTGGACCTGGGCAATCAGATCGAGTCGGGCGTCCACTGGGTTCAGCGCTCGCTTACAGCCTACGACAAAAGAGAAGACGGCACGAGCTCGGCGAAGTTCGCGGGAGCGGGAAGTATGGGCGGGGGAGCCGATACGCTGGAAGACGCCGCCACGCTGACCACGCTGGGAAGCTGGGCCCGGGGTTCCGGCCTTACCGCGTATTTTACTCATTTCGGGTTGAGCATGGACCTGATACTGCACTGGGTGCAGACGGACGACCGGACCCACGTTCTTTCCACTCCCGTGATTGTAACCACGGACAATACCAAGGCGATCATATCTTCGAGCGAGCAGAGGTACTTCCTGAAAGGAAGCACAATCGATCAGTACGGCAACGTTCGTCCCCAGACCGAGATCAAGGATTTCGGCCTCGAACTTGAAGTGACCCCCCACATCAACGAAGCGGGCAACGTCATGATGGAGATATCGCAGGACATAAGCGACGTGGGAACCAGCCAGGAAATCGAACTGGAAAAGGGCTTCAAGGCCGAATGGCCGACCACGAAAAAACGTTCTTTCACGGCCAGTATTTCAGTGCATGACAGGGAGACGATCGTACTGGGCGGACTTGTTCGCAGTGACAAGAGTTCTGCCCGGAAGAAGGTACCGCTCCTGGGCAGTATACCGCTTCTCGGTAAATTGTTCCGCTACGAGAAAGAAGATGAGAACAGGGCCGAAGTCGTGGTGTTCGTAACGCCCTACGTGCTGAATACACCGAAAGCGATTGCCCTGGAATCCGCGCGACGGAAAGAATCGCTGAATGTCGGAGGGCTGTGGAAGAGAGGCTGGTCGGACAGCAAGCTCGCCGAACCGATGGAGGAAGATTTACGTCAGGCGCTGGAAGAAAGTAAACAGGAAGGCGAAGACGCGGAGGAACCTGACGCCGATAGCCCAAAGACGCGGGAGACCAAAGGCAAAGACGGGGAAAACGATGTCGAACTTCAGGAATTCATCAGCGAGCAGGAAAACAAATGGGCCGAACCCATGCGGGAAATGGACAGGCTGATAGAGCGGGAGCTCGATACGGAGTAGCAGACAGACCGTGTTTCAGGCGAATTCTATCAGGTAACTGATAACGTCCGTTGCGAGCTTGCTGGTGACCTTGAAGTTGCTCCTGTTGAAAACGGCCTGCATGCGCCGGTTATCGCGCAGGACTTCCGCGGTGAACCCCCTTATTCCGTTTCTTTTCGCAATGGTCGCCAGGTGATTCAGCAGAAAAGTGCCTATCCCGCGGCCCTGATAATCATCCCTCACTACGAAGGCGATTTCCGCCAGGTTGGTCTCGCTGTCCAGGTAATATCTTCCTATGGCTATTATGTCTTCGCCGTGGGCTTCGGGAAGCGTGCCGACAATGGCCACGTCGGTTCGGTAATCCACGAACACGAAATCCCGGATTTCCTTCCGGGGAACGTATTTGCGGCGCGACATGAAGCGGTAATATATGGTTTCCCTGGAAAGGGCGTAGAACATATCCTTGAATTGCGGTTCGTCGGTGGGGTGCACCGGTCTGAAACCCGCCTGCGTGCCGTCCTGCAGTACCATGGTGGCCCTGAACTCGGGCGGAACGGCGCTAATGCGTTTTTCCATATCGGCAAGTTCGGGCCTGAGATACTTCGTTTCAATTGCGCCTTGAAGAAGCTCTTCACGGAAGTCGGGGTGCGCGATGGAGATCAGGGCAATGGCGCGTTCCTGAACGCTTTTGCCGTGCAAATATGCCACGCCGTATTCGGTTACCACGTAGTGCACGTCTCCCCTCGTGGTTACGACTCCGGCGCCCGGGCTGAGTTTTGTTTTTATTCTGGAAACGGTCCCGCCTTTTGCCGTTGAAGGAAGCGCGATTACGGCTTTTCCTCCCCCGGACATGGCGGCGCCGCGGTTGAAATCAACCTGCCCGCCGATTCCGGAATAGAAACTGCTTCCTATGGAGTCGGCGCAGACCTGTCCGGTAAGATCTATTTCCAGGGCAACGTTAATAGATACCTGTTTGTTCTGCCGGGCTATCAATCTCGGATCATTGACGTATTCGGTGGGGTAGAAGGCGAAATTGTCGTTGTTGTGTATGTAATCATAGAGTTTCCTCGTTCCCATGCAGAAACTCGCGACAACTTTGCCGTGATCCACGCTCTTTCTCATTCCGGTCACGGCACCGCTTTCAATCATGTCTATTATCGCGTCGGTGAACATTTCGGTATGGATACCCAGGTCTTTTTTGCCTTTCAAAAACGGCACAACGGACTGGGGTATCTTGCCTATGCCGAATTCCACCGTGGAAGAATCCTCTATGAGCGCGGCAATGTACTTGCCTATTTTTGTCGTGTCCTCGTCGGGTTGCGGGAGTTCGACTTCGATGAGAGGGGAGTCCACGGGCACCAGAGCGTCGAAGTCATAAACGTGAAGAAAACTGTCTCCCTCGGTCCGGGGCATCTGTTCGTTCACCTGCGCTATTACCAGCGCGGCGTTTTCCGCGGCGCTTTTGACAATGTCCACGGATATTCCAAGACTGCACATGCCCTTTACATCCGGAGGCGAAACCTGAATGAGCGCCACGTCCAGCGGCAGTTGTCCCGATGAAAAAAGACGGGGAATATCCGAGAGAAAAATGGGCGTATAATCTCCGACGCCCTCCTGTATTATGCCCCTGGTGTTTCTCGCGACGAAAAAGCTGTTTACCCTGAAATGGGCCGCGAGTTCCTTTGTGGCGTATGGTGCATTGCCGATGGTAAGAAGGTGAACTATTTCGGTATCGGTTAATTCGCCCGAACGGGCAACCAGCGCGTTTACAAGATCTTCGGGCTGGGCACAGCCGGTGCCCACAAACACGCGCTGTCCGGCATTTACCCGTCCCACGGCGTCCTCGGCGGAAGTAATCAAGTCGGAGTATTTTTCCCGCCAGTCCGGATCGAATGGATTTGTTTTCTCGGCGTTGTTTTTCATGAGTGCGACAGCGTGATTCTGGCGTCCGCGGCGATTGAGTCCTGGCCCGCGTGACCCACAATAAAGGGATTTATGTCCATTTCTTCTATTTCCGGAAAATCGGTTACGAGCTGGCTTATGCGCTGAAGCGCCGCGGCGATTGCCTGCACGTCCACGCTTGCCTGGCCCCTGACCCCGGTGAGGAGCGCGTAGGATTTGGTGCTTTGAAGCATGCGCATCGCCTCGTTTTCGGTGATCGGGGCGATATGGAAAGTGACGTCTTTCATAACTTCTACGAATATTCCGCCCAGCCCGAACATAAGCATCGGACCGAACTGGGGATCGCGCGACATACCCAGAATAACTTCCCGTCCCTGCTTGTTCATTTTTTCCACGTAAACACCCTCTATGACGGCCTGCGGCATTGCCTGGGAGGTCCTGAGCATGATCAGGTCAAAAGCGTCACGAACTGCTTCGGGAGATTCAAGGTTGAGTTTTACGCCCCCGATGTCGGATTTGTGAAGAATGTCCGGTGAAGCTATCTTCATGGCTGAGGGGTAACCGAATCGTCCTATGGCTTCCACGGCTTCCTCTGCCGTACCAACGATCTGTCCGGACGGCACGTTGAAGCCGTAGGCCCTCAGCATGTTCTTGGCCTGGGCTTCGCCGATCTGGAAGCGCCCGGTCCTGGTATGGCGTTTGATTATCCGCCGCACGCGGCGGCGGTTGACCCGGAAACGGGCCAGTATCCGGGGCGGGCGCTCGAGCCACCGTGAATAATCCACCATGGCTTTCAGCGCCCCTACGGCCCTTTCCGGCGAAGGGTAATCGGGTATGTTCGCGTTTACCAGCTGATCTCTGCCGGGTGTCACGTCCTTTCCGCCCATGAAGGATACGAGGATGGGTTTTTCTCCGCGCGAGCATTCGGCTATCGCCCGGGCTGTTTCCGCCGGCAGTGTCATTGCCTGCGGTGTCAGAATAACGATTATCGCGTCAACATGGTCATCATCCTGCGCGGCGTTAACGGCCGCGACATACCGCTCGGGATCCGCGTCGCCGAGAACATCTATGGGGTTTGCCACGCTTGCGGCCGCCGGAAGTCTGCTTTTAAGCGCGGTGGCGGAGGCCCGGTCCAGTTCGCATACCTGCAGATCCAGTTTTTCAACCGTGTCGGCGGCCATGATGCCGGGTCCGCCGGCATTGGTAATGATGGCAACTCTGTCGCCGCGGGGCAGGGGCTGCATGGAAAACGCCGTGGCGTAATCGAGCAACGCTTCAAAGGATTCGGCGCGAATCACACCCGAACGCCTGAAAGCGGCTCCATAAGCCAGATCGGCTCCGGCCAGGCTCCCGGTGTGGGAAGAAGCCGCCTTTACGCCGGCGGCGGTAACGCCGGCTTTGAGAATCACGATGGGTTTTTTCGCCGCCGCCGCTTCCGCGGTCTTAATAAACTCATCCCCGGAAACTATACTTTCCAGGTATCCGACCATTACCCTCGTTTCCGGATCCTCGGCCAGCGCGGAGATAAGATCATTTTCAGAGATGTCGGCCTTGTTTCCCAGACTGGCGAGTTTGGCCACTCCCAGGCCGCGATCCACGATCCAGTCGAGTATTGCCGCGCAGATCGCTCCCGATTGAGACAGAACCGATACGTTTCCCGCTTTCGGCATCTGGTGGGCGAAAGACGCGTTCAGGCTGTGATGGGAGTTGATTGTTCCCAGGCAATTCGGGCCCAGCAGGGGTACGTTTGCCGAAGAGCATATTTCAGCCAGCTCTTTTTCCATTTTTTCGCCCTCGGCGCCCGTTTCCTTGAAACCGGCGCTGATGACGATAACGGCGCCTGCTCCCGCCTCGCACGCTTCGGAAACCGCTTTCTTCACGGCGGGAGCGGGCAGGCAGACAACGGCCAGGTCCGGTTTGACGCCGGCAGAGCGCAAATCGGGGTAACATTTAAAGCCGAGTATTTCCGTTGCCGAAGGGTTGACCGGTATAACGGTTCCCTTGAAACCGCCTTTTTTCAGGTTGGCCGTTATTTCATGGCCGACTTTGCCTTCGGAGCGCGAGGCGCCTATTACGGCCACGGATTCAGGTGTAAAAAGAGACTCAAGCATTGTAAATCGTAAACCATCTGCCGGTTAAAACCACTTGTTATGATTACGACCGCCAGGTTGCATAGTAAAGAGAATTCGGTGCAGCCGGCTCGTTTTGCCGTGGGGGCGGGCTATGTGTTCGCGCGTGTCCCCTGCACAGACATTTTTTGTTTTTTTGTTTGTAATTTTGAAAAGAACGCTTAATGTGAAACCGTTCTCTTTTTGCATTGGAGTCGTTAAACCAGGTTGAAAGGAAGTGAAAACATGGCCGACGAGAACAAACAATCAGTTTCCACGGACGCTTTAATGAAAGAAACCAGGACGTTTCCTCCTGCCGAGGAAGTAAAGTCCAGATCTCTGGTAAACGCCGAAGAATACAACCGCATGTACGAGGATTCGGTAAATGATCCGGACCGTTTCTGGCTTGAACAGGCAAAGACACTCGACTGGTTTAAAGAGCCGACTGTAGCCCGCAAGTACGATTGGAGCACAGAAAAACGCACTATCAAGCACACCTGGTTTGAAGACGGCGAACTGAACGTAGTCCATAACTGCCTTGACAGGCACATGGGAACGGAAAGGGAAAACAAAACTGCGCTGATCTGGCAGGGCGACGAGATTGACAAGGACAGGAAACTGACGTACAGGGAGCTTCACACGGAAGTTTCCAGGTTTGCCAACGTGCTCAAGGATCTCGGAGTCAGGAAGGGCGACAGGGTATGCATATACCAGGGCATGATTCCCGAACTTCCGGTCGTCATGATGGGTTGCGCCCGCATCGGCGCCATTCACTCCATTGTTTTCGGAGGATTCAGCGCCGATTCCCTTCGCGACCGGATTAACGACTCACAGGCCAAGGTATTGATCACGGCCAACGTTTCCAGAAGAGCCGGAAAATCGATACCGCTGAAGAAGATATCGGATGAAGCGCTGGAGCAGACGCCCTCCATAGAAAAGGTCATCGTGGTAAGCCGCACCGATGAGGAATGCCCGATGTCGGAGGGACGGGATCTGCGGTATGACGACCTGATGGGCAAGGCTTCGCCGGAATGCGAGTGCGAACACATGAACGCGGAGGACCCGCTGTTCATTCTTTACACTTCCGGTTCCACCGGAAAGCCCAAGGGCGTTGTACACACCACCGCTGGATATCTTCTGCACGTGAGTCTGACGCACAAGTACATTTTCGACCTGCACGAGGATGACGTGTACTGCTGTGCCGCGGACATCGGCTGGGTAACGGGCCACAGCTACATAGTTTACGGCCCGCTCGCCAACGGGGCCACCAGCGTAATGTTCGAGAGCACCCCGATGTACCCGGACGCGGGCAGGTACTGGCAGATGATCGACAAGTTCAAGATTACGCAGTTCTACACGGCGCCCACAGCGATAAGGGCGCTCATCCGCCAGGGAGACGAATGGCCCGGCAAGTACGATCTCGGGTCGCTCAAGATACTAGGGACGGTGGGAGAACCGATAAATCCCGAAGCGTGGATGTGGTATTACGAGAAGATCGGCAGGAAACGGTGCCCCATCGTGGATACCTGGTGGCAGACGGAGACTGGCGGCGTTCTGATTACGCCTATTCCCGGAGTACACACCCTGAAACCGGGCAGTGCCAACAGGCCGTTTTTCGGCGTGGAGCCGGTGGTACTGCGGGACGACGGCAGTAAATGCAAGCTGAACGAAGGCGGGAAACTGTGCATCCGGAAACCGTGGCCCGGTATGATGCGGACCATGTGGGGCGATCACGAGAGGTTCATCGATACCTACTTCACAATGTACAATGACCTGTATTTCACCGGGGACGGCTGCAGGGTGGACGGGGACGAAGATTACTGGCTGATGGGCAGGATCGACGACGTGGTGAACGTTTCCGGCCACAGGATAGGCACGGCGGAAGTGGAAAGCGCCCTGGTAAGTCACAGCAAGGTGGCGGAGGCCGCCGTTGCTCCGATGCCTCACGAAGTAAAGGGACAGGGCCTTTACGCCTATGTCACACTCGTGGAAGGAGTCGAGGGGAGTGACGATCTTCGCAAGGAACTGATAAAGCACGTGCGTTCGGAAATCGGGCCTATCGCGATGCCGGACAAACTGCAGTTCGCGCCGGCTCTTCCGAAGACGCGTTCGGGCAAGATCATGCGGCGTATTCTGAGAAAGATCGCCGAAGGGGAAACGGACAAGATCGGCGACACGACGACCCTCGCGGATCCGTCGGTGGTTCAAAAGCTTATTGAGGATGCTGCTCATCTGTAAAAGATGCGGCGGCGGAAAAAACCGAGTTACAGCAAGGAGGAAAAGAAATGGACGGGCAATCAGCGATTCGTGAACTCAGGGACATGACATCCAATCCCGCGCCTTTGGGATTAATGGGGTTCGGCATGACCACGGTTCTTCTGAACCTTCACAATGCCGGCTTCTATGAACTCGGCTCGATGGTACTGGCTATGGGTATATGTTACGGCGGCCTGGCGCAGGTGATCGCGGGCATCATGGAGTGGAAGAAGGGCAACACCTTCGGGACAACGGCCTTTACTTCCTACGGCCTTTTCTGGCTGTCGCTGGTGGCGCTTCTGCTTATGCCGGGCAAAGGCCTTGGCGCGGCGCCCGAAACCGGGGCCATGGCGGCGTACCTTATCATGTGGGGCTTGTTTACGACCTACATGTTTATTGCTACTTTAAAGCTCAACAGGGCCCTGCAGGTTGTTTTCGGAACGCTGGCTCTTCTGTTCTTTCTGCTTGCCGCCGGAGACATTACCGGGAATGCCGCTTTGAAAACGTTCACCGGTTACGAAGGCATATTCTGCGGATTGTCCGCCATTTACACGGCCATGGCCGAGGTCCTGAACGAGGTATACGGCAGGCAGGTACTGCCGCTGGGCCCGGTAAAGAAATAGCGGAAAAGTTTTCCCGTTTCTTACCGTTTTCTGCCGGCCCGTTTACGGGCCGGCTTTGAACGGTCCACCGATTCGAACCCCGAGGCGATTCTGCCCGCCGAGCCCGAACCCCGGGCTTTGGCTCCCTTGCTGACGGGTTTTCGAGCGGCGCCCCGGGTCGATTTGGTGCCCAGCTTCTTTTCGGCTTTGAAGCGTTTCCTTATTCCCGGCATTGCCCGTTTGTACTGCGGCAGAAACCTGGCCTGGGCTATAAGCATTTCATCGGTCATTTGGCTGATTTCAGCCGGGTTGCAGACCGCGCCGGTAAGGGGATCCATCATGGCCGCCTGTTTCAGCATCTCGACGTTTCCTTCCATTCCCGCTTCAACGGCGAGGCGCTGAACGTTTATGCTCGCACTGCATACGGCGGCACAGCCGAGGGGGAGGTCGCCGACACTGGGAATGTTGACGCCGTTGGCGTCAACGTAGCCGGGAACTTCCACAATGGCGTCATAGTCCAGATTGGAGATACAACCCTCGTTGGGCACATTGAAATGTCCGCGATAGACGCGGCCGGTTTCGAGCGCCTCGATAATGTAACTGCCGTGTTCATGCGAGCGGTTTTCGGGAGTCAGCGGCTTGGGTGTTTCCTTGAGCCATTTCGGGTAATCCGTTTTGAACCAGTCTCTGCTCTCCGTGCAGACCCGCAGGTACCCGGCCGTTTCCCCGTGGATCCACGATGACATTTCGATCCATTTACGGATCTCGCGGGGACGTTTGCGGTACCAGGGCACGTATTCGGAGACATGGCCGTTGGATTCGGTGGTGTAGTAGCCGAAGCGTCTGAGCATGTCGATACGGACTTTTTCCGTTTTTGAATAGACGGGATGTTTTTCAAAACCTTCCAGGAGACGGTCGCACCAGTCCTCGCCCTCGTAAAGGACCTGGATGTACCATGTCTGGTGGTTGATGCCCGCGCAGATGATGTCAACGTCTTCCTTACGGACGGGCTTGTAGCGGCTGGAACCCTTGCGGCGGCCCTTGTTAACAAGGAGTTCTATGACCTGGGCTATCTGCGCGTGCCCTCCTTCGACGCCGTGGCAGAGGCCGATCGTCGGAACACCGCCGTAAGCGTTCGCGGCCCAGGTATTTATGGCGTTCGGATTCGCGTAGTTAAGAAACAGAGCGCCGGGCCGCGATACTTCTATTATGTCCCGGCAGAAGTCCATTATGGCGGGAATATTGCGCTGGCCGTACATGATTCCGCCCATGCAGAGCGTGTCGCCGACGCACTGGTCCACTCCGTATTTCAGCGGGATTTCCACATCCGTGCGGAAAGCTTCAAGACCTCCGACGCGGCTGGCGTTTATGACGTAGTCGGCGTCCCGCAGGACCTCCCGCCTGTCTGTCGATGATATCAGCGAAGCCTTGACCCCGGCGTGGTCGATGTCTTTCTGCGCCAGGCTGGTGATCATATCGAGGTTTCGCCGGTTGATGTCGGTGAGTCCGAAAACGGTATCCTGAAGTTCGGGCACCGTGAGTATGTCCCTGATGAGAAGACGGGAAAACGTGAGACTGCCCGCGCCTATAATTGCCGCTTTAATTGCCATATTGGTGCATCCTTCCTTTCAGAGGAGGGTTTAAATTCTCCCCATGCCTTCTTGTTTTTATCCATGCTGTTTTCGGCTGTAAGTTTCAAAGTCCGCGCAGAAAGGTTTCAATTGCGTCCATGCCGGCGGAGATTACTTCCTTGCCGCAGGCGTAAGAGAGCCGGACATGATCGTCGCGTCCGAAAGCGACGCCGGGGACTGCCGCGACGGCCGCCTGCTCCAGCAGTTTTTCCGAAAATTCAACGGAGCGCATCCCGGTGCGGGAAATATTCACGAACATGTAGAAGGCCCCCGCGGGAAGCACGCAACTCAGTTTTTCAATTGATTCCAGTCTCCGGTGCATGAGACAGCGGCGTTCATCGAAGGATTTTACCATCTCACCAACGCACTCCTGCGAGGAGCGCAGGGCCGCCACGGCCCCCGCCTGGGCGAATGTATTGGCGCCCGAAGTACTGTGACTCTGCATGGCGGTAACGGCGCGGGCGATTTCCGCCGCCGCCGCAATATAACCGAGCCGCCAGCCGGTCATTGAAAAAGACTTGCTGAAACCGTTGACCGTAATCGTCCGTTCGTAGATTTCTTCTGAAAAATTGCCGATACTGGCGTGAACGGCGCCTTCATATATTATTTTTTCATATATTTCGTCCGATATGACGTACACACTTTTATCCACGGCAGTCCGGGCAAGGGCCCTTAACTCCTCCGGGCTGTACACCAGGCCCGTGGGATTGGACGGGCTGTTTATAACAACGGCTCTGGTGCGGGCGGTAATTGCCTCTTTGAGCTGTTCGGGGGCCATCTTGAAGCCGTCTTCTTCAGAGCACTGCAGTATTACCGGCCTGCCCCCTGCCAGCTTCACCATTTCGGGGTAACTCAGCCAGTAGGGCGAAGGAATTATTACTTCGTCACCGGGCTCGAGCAGGGCGAACATTATGTTGAAGAGCGAGTGCTTGGCGCCGTCGCTTACCACGATCTGTTCGGGGTCGTAAACCAGCCCGTTTTCCTGCCTGAGCTTTTCGGCTATGGCCCCGCGGAGTTCGGCGGATCCGGGAACGGGCGAGTATTTTGTCTGACCCGAATGCAGTGCGTCGCAAGCGGCCAATTTAATATGTTCGGGAGTGTCGAAGTCGGGTTCTCCCGCGGCGAAACTGTACACTTTTCTGCCGGAAGCGGCCATTTGCCGGGCCATGGCGCCTATGCCGAGAGTGACCGACGGTGAAACGGCGGATACACGTGAACTTATGCTTTTACGGACTGCCATCCCTGTCTTAACCTGTTTATAATCGAGGACCGGAAACGGTGCATGAACCTGCCAATAGGGGTTGCCTGAGTGATTTTTTTCCCGTAGTAACCGCTGACAAGCGGTTCTATGCCGTCTTCAGTTATATTTATAATATTCATTTCCCTGACGGCGTTTTCAATGGAATCGGAGGCGTGGGCGGCGTTAACCATTACATCGCTTCCGAATTCACGTCTCACGGACCCGGGCCTGGCTCTGCTGGGGTCGGTCATACCGACGATGTTGCGTATGATGTTTACGGCATCGGCCCCTTCGTAAACAAGCGCAAGGCATTCACCCTTTCCGGTCTGGGGTTTTTCATGTTCCGTGCACTCGGACGGCTTGCATCCGGCCATGAATTCAACGATGTCTTCAAACTGCGACTGGGCAAAAACAGGTCCGAGGCTCTCGCATATGGTTTCAACCGACTGCTGAGGCACCGAAAACCCGAATTCCCTAGAAAGAGCGCCTGCTGCTCTTTCTGCTCCGTTCTCGGCGAATTTGCGTTTGAGGGATTCGCGGACCGGTCCGTAGAAATTTTCCGCCTGCGCGACCGTCATGGTAAGTTTTTTCACGGCCACGATCCGCAGACCCGAAGACGATAAGAAGTCGATTATGTTTCCGGGCCTGGCGCTGGGAAACCGGAAATTGTCCGGCTTAATCAACACAAGGGTCTTTTCCGTGTTTTTTTCCGCGGGCACGTCGATAGCCGAATCTATTATTCCTCCGTCTGTTTTCGAATGCCGGGCCCAGAGTTTCAGAGTCGCCGCCGTACGCTTTTTCGTGGGCCCGACCAGCACGGCCGGCTCAAAGTATTGAACATTGCCGTCTTTATCCGTGATATAATCTCCGTAAGTGTCTCTTATAGTTTCGCCGCTTCCCCACCGCAGGGTCGCACTGCCGGTTACTTTCCATATTTTTCTGACCGCGTCCTCACCCTCGAACAGCAGGAGCATCACGCGCTGGGGTTTGCCCGTTGACGGGTCCGGCGCGTAGGAATCACGAATATAATCGGCTATCAGACGGGTGGTCTGCGGGTCGTCGGTTTTGGCGTTGCGGATAAGTTCGCTGTATTCATCGACCAGCTTACGGCAGGGTCCGTACATTCGCGCGGCCACGAGCGAGAGGTCGCTCCGGCATATGTACCTGGCGATTACGCCGCCGGTACGCGACTTCGCGATCGTGTACGGGTTGATCAATACAAAAGCCAGTTCCTTATCCATAACGGTCTCCCGGGTGCTACGCGCACAGTGCCCGAACAAATCCTGTTCCGACGCATTATGGCAGACGAAGAAGCTTTGTACAGGGAAAAGTAAGTTATCCGTGTCCCATCGGTTTCGCCGGTTTCCCGAGCTCCGCTTGTGCCCTTTGCCCACGCCACGCAGGCCGTGGTGCGGAAGCGAAATGCGTGACGCAACAGCCCGCATCGCTGGCGGCGTACTGGAGGTACTGCAGCGCCGCTTATCCGCGATGCAAGGGGAGCTGGGGAGTAGAGGGGCCAGGTGTAGGGACTAAGTGTGCTGACTAGGTGTTTCTCTCCCTCCGGCCTCTATATACCTCTGGGTTGCGGGATTATTATTGAATTCGCACTGGATGAGGAGTAGTCTGTAGCATCGGTTGTTTACGGAGGAGTACCCATGGGCTCGATAATCCTTGCCGCCGTACCTCTGGCGGCGCTGACAGTCGGCTACCTGTTTTACAGTCCAAGGATCGCGAAATGGATCGGCCTGGACCCTTCCGAGAAGACCCCGGCCGTGGAGATGAACGACGGAGTGGACTACGTGCCCGCCAGGCACTGGACCATCCTTTTCGGCCATCATTTCGCCTCGATCGCGGGCGCCGCCCCGATTATAGGCCCGGTCATAGCGTGTCTTTACTGGGGATGGCTTCCCGCTCTGGTGTGGATTGTCGCCGGGGGCATTCTGTTCGGCGCGGTACACGATTTTACGGCGCTTACGCTTTCGGCGAAACACAAGGGAGTTTCAATAGCCTCGATTACGGAATCGGTCCTGGGCAGGAGCGCCAGGGTTGTCTTCAGCCTGTTTGTGCTTCTTGCCATGATTCTCGTGGTGGCGGTTTTTGCGGCGGTCGCCGGGAAAACACTGGCAACAACGCCCAAGGTTGTTATTCCGACGTTCGGCCTGGTTCTTGTGGCTATGCTTGTGGGCACAATGATGTACAGGCTCAAGTGGAACACGGCCGCGTGCTCCATTGCGGGACTGGTCCTTCTGGCCGGACTGATATGGGCCGGTTACCACTTTCCTCTCAGCCTGGCCCCGTGCCGTGTCGGTGAAGTGATTCAACTTGAGGGGAACGCGAGCGCGCTGGGGGAAGGCGGAGAAGAAAGGGAGCTTGCAGTTGATTCTCCGGTTTACGGCAACGACGTCATACAGACCGGCGCCGGAAGCAGTATCAGTGTGCGGTATGAGGAAGGCGACAGGGAGTCCGCGGCAGACGGTGAAGAGATTACCGTGGGTCGCAACGTGTATGAACTCGCGAATATCGAGCACCCGGACAAGTGGTGGATTGTCATACTGCTTGTGTACGGTCTCCTGGCTTCCGTAACACCGGTGACGGTTCTTCTCCAGCCCCGGGACCACCTCGCCGCGGGCGTGCTGTTTATAGGCATGGCGCTCGGCTTCGGCGGTTTGATTCTGACGCATCCATCCGTCAACGCGCCGCCTTTTGTAAAGTTTGACACGGCTCAGGGATGGCTCTGGCCGATGCTTTTTGTTGTCATCGCGTGCGGCGCTATATCCGGGTTTCACAGCCTGGTGGCAAGCGGCACGACTTCCAAGCAGTTGGCCCGCATGGGGGACGCGCGCCGGATCGGGTACGGCGGAATGATAATGGAATGCGCGCTGGCGGTGTTGGCAGTGGTGGCCGTGACCGCGGGACTGTACTGGCTGAAGGTTCCCGCCGGGGCCGACGGCGAAGTCTACCAGGAAGTGTTCAAACGCGGGGGGTGGATCAAGGCGTTCGGGAGAGGTTACGGTACGATAACCCGGAATCTTCTTTTCGGTTACGGGACGCTCGTTGGCATAACCATGCTCAAGACTTTTGTTATGACAACACTCGATACGGCTACCAGAATTACACGTTACGTCTGCACCGAGCTTCTGGGCGAGTCTTTTCGCATTAAACCGCTGAGGAACAAATATCTGGCGACGCTCCTGGTGGGGATTGCGGCGGGCGCGCTCGCCCTGGGCAACTGGCGGGCAATATGGCCCATATTCGGTTCGGCCAACCAGCTCATTGCCAGCCTCGTTCTCATTGTCACCAGCGTTTACCTGTTGACTCACGGGAGAAGGTCGGTTTTTACGGCGGTTCCCGGTTTTATAATGCTCGTAACGACCATGGCAGCCCTGGTTTATCAGGCACACGGCTTTATCACTTCCGAAGAGCCCAAAGTTATGCTGGCTTCCGTGTCAATTGTGCTTATGATTCTAGCTTTGTTTATTTTCGGCCGGAGCGTCGTGGTTTTTGTCGCCGCCGGCAAAAAGGCGGGTGAGCGGACTACGGCAACGTGAAAGGCGGAATCGGAATGGCAAACGGCAGAAAAAGGGCCCGGGAGGTTATAGACCTGGAAATACGGGCTCTTGAAAAAGTGAAAGAGAGCCTGGGCGAAGGCTTGGACCGTGCGGTGGAAATAATTCTTGCCTCGCTGGATTCCGGAGGCAAGATTGTGGTAACCGGCGTGGGTAAAAGCCTGCATATAGGCGAAAAGATATCGGCAACTTTTGCCAGCACCGGCGCCACGAGTACCGTTCTCAATCCGATGCAGGCCATGCACGGTGATCTCGGGGTCATCGGTGAGCAGGATGTCCTGCTGGCGCTCAGTTACAGCGGCGAGTCCGAGGAAATTCTCAAACTTGTTCCGCTTATCAGGAGAATGGGTGTTCCGATAGCATCTATAACGGGCGAACCCGAGGGCTCGCTGGCCTCAAACAGCGACGTTGTCGTGTCAGTGGCCGTGGACCGCGAAGCGTGTCCGTTCAACATGGCGCCTACCGCCAGCACCACGGCCATGCTGGCCGTGGGCGATGCTCTGGCGATGGTTCTACTGCAGGAACGCGGGTTCAAGCGGGAGGATTACGCCAAGCTTCACCCGGGCGGCGCGATCGGCAGAAGTCTGCTTCTGCGCGTATCCGATATAATGCGTTCGGGGGAAAGGCTTGCCGGCGTGGAAGAATCCGCGAAGGTAAAAGACGCCCTGGTAGCCATGACCCGGGCCAGGTCCGGTTCGGCGTGCGTTGTCGACAAAGAAGGGAAACTGCTCGGCATTTTCACGGACGGTGATCTCAGGAGAAATATTGCCGAGAAGCGAGAGTTGCTGGATATGCCGATTCGCGAGGTGATGACAAAGAACCCCCTGACCGTGAAAGCGGACGAGCTTGCCGTCGACGCACTGTATATATTTCAGAAGCACAAAGTTGACGACCTGATTGTCGTGGATGATTCGGGACGTCCGGCGGGCGCCGTGGACATCCAGGACCTGCCGAAGCTGAAGATCCTCTGATATGCGCTTTGCGTTGCAAAGTTGACAGTGGAACCCATCCTGCCCCAAAATGCCGAATGCGGCAGATACACTTGCAGGTATTTGCAGGCATTGTTGAAAGAGTCCAGACAATCTAACCGCTTTTTTTCTTGCGCATTCATGACTCACCAAGTAAGCATTATCCATTCCCACACGGGGGCGTAGCTCAATTGTCCGCCGGAGGCGGATAAAGTTAGAGTTTACCCGCCGGAGGCGGGTCCCAGACTGTCGATCTGGTTGTTGCGGCCCCGCCTCCGGCGGGGTAAAGTTCGAGCTTGTCCGCCGAAGGCGGATCCCGTCGCTCGTAAGACGGGGAAGGAAAGAATAGCTTAAAACACGGGGGCGTAGCTCAATTGGTTAGAGTCCCAGACTGTCGATCTGGTTGTTGCGGGTTCGAGTCCCGTCGCTCCCGTTTTCATGGTGTGCAGTTGTTGCGGCCCGCCTTTGGCGGGCGAGGTTCGAGCTTGTCCGCCGGAGGCGGATCCCGTCGCCCCCACTATCCCGACGGGATGTTGTGATGGCCGTTCACGTCTATGTTCTCCGCAGTGATGCCGCTGGCTCTTTCTATGTTGGTATCAGCAAGTTCACAAAAAAGCGCACCCGTCAACACAACCGCAATCAAAGCCTGGGGACTCGCGGCAAAGGTCCCTGGTCTGAAGTTTTGCGGGAAAGTTATGAGACCTATCCCGAAGCGCGGATCCGCGAAAAACACCTTAAATCCCGTGCAGGCCGAGAGTGGCTGAAATCCCGATTCAGGAAAAGATGAAAATCGTCCGTGTAGGCTTTCACAGCCTCCGTCAACCGGTCACATCGTAAAACGCGCTGGTGGTGGCAAAAAAAGATAGCTTCCATGAGAAAACTCAACAACCGCCAAACCATGATTCAGAGAATACATGCCGCGAAAAGACGCAAGCATGTCTTCCACAAAGGCTCAAAGCGTGTGCCGGTGTTGAGGCGAGGGTTGTAAATATGTGGCAACGGAAAGCAGACTATGGGATCGATTGAGAATACTCCATTCTTCTGCTCATGGAGCGGAGGCAAGGATTCATGTCTTGCCCTTTATCACGCTATGCAGAACGGCGGCAGGCCGCAGCACCTTCTCACGATGCTGACAGAAGACGACAAAAGGTCCAGGTCTCACGGCCTTCCCCTTGCCTTGATTCAACAGCAGTCTCAATCCTTGTCAATCCCCCTTGTTGTTCGCTCCACATCGTGGGACGATTATGAGCAGACATTTATCTCTCTTCTGAGCGAATTCAAACAGGAAGGGATTGAGACAGGCATTTTCGGCGACATTGATTTGGACGCTCATCGTCAGTGGTGTGAGCGAGTATGTTCCACTGTAGATATGCGAGCCTGTCATCCACTGTGGCAGAAAAATCGACGGGGCTTGCTCAACGAGTTTCTCGGGCTCGGTTTTAAGGCGACAATTATCTCTGTCAAAGAAGGCACGTTGGATAAGTCATTCCTGGGCAGGATACTTAACGAGAATACGATCAAGGATATTGAGAATGCTGGCATCGATGCCTCGGGCGAGGCAGGCGAATACCACACAATGGTTACGGACGGGCCTGTCTTTTCCTCTCCGGTACATGCTGTGGCAGGCGATCAGACTCTCCGAGATGGTTATTGTTTTTTGGACGTTTCCGCCGTCTCGCCGGATGATTCAGACATACAATCACAAGCGTAGACACGAGTTCGTCAAACGTCGTTGATTCTGGACGTTCGTTTTTCGCCAAGATTCCCGATGGTAGCAAGCGTGTAGGGCGTCGGTTGTATAGCTGAAGCGGGACGCCCTTTCCTCCGAATTGCCTGCGGTCATTGTCCTCAATGGTCCGCACGTTAGCCGCTACTGACGTCCCCCTGGATCTGCACGGTTTCTGCTGGAGCCATGTTACGGGTGACAGTCAAAGCGGTAGATCCCCCCCCGCGGTCTCGCCAGAGACCGCG